>VSNY01000099.1 GCA_009774535.1 Lachnospiraceae bacterium | reverse complement strand
TGTCAGCGCTGACAGTTCATTGCGGTTTTCCTCCGACATGCGGTTCATGCGCATAGTCATCTGGTCAAACTGCTCGGTCACATAGCCGGTCATCTGGCTCATCCGGCTGCTGAACTCATCCTTCATGCCCGCAAAGCCCGCCTGATTACCTGCATCCAACTGGTCAAAGCGGCTGTTGACCTGTGAAAATCCGTCCCATGCTCCCTGCGCCATCGCGCCGATCTGATTCGTCACATCCGATGCCATTCTGGCATAACTATCCTGCGTTTCCTGCGCCATTGCGCCGATCTGGCCGGATAATTCGGAACGCATCTGCGCAAATCCTTCCCGCGATTCATTGGTCATAACGCCGATCTGGCTGCCCAGATCTTCATTCATCTGCGCCATACGGTCCTGGTTTTCCAGCATCATCGCACCGATCTGGCTGTTAATGTCCTGCGTCATATACTCAATGCCGCTGCGGTTTTCCCGCGCCATCGTATCCATCCGGCTGCCCAGATCTTCGCTGATACGCCCAAGGCTTTCCTGCGTTTCTGCCTGAAAGGCTCCAAACCGCCCCTCAATGTCTTCCTGGATGCGTCCAAAGCTGTCTCTCGTTTCCGTCTGAAAAGTATCAAAGCTGTTTCTTGTTTCCGCCTGAAAAATGCCAAACTGATTGTTTATATCCGATGAGATCTGTTCCATGCTGCTTTGCGACTGCTGCTGCATGTTTAAAAACGCATCCCTTGCCCCGGCCGTCATCTGCTCGACCTTTCCGGTCACCTGCGCAGCCATTCCGGCAATGCTTTCTTTTGTCTCTTCGGTCATGGTCCCGATCTGGCCGGTAACCGTATCTGTCATCTGTGCAATCTGTTCTGATGTCTGTTTGTTTAAATTGTAAATCTGCGCAGAAGTGTCTTCCGTCAGCCTGTCTACGGTCATCTGCAGCTGCGACACCAGATCATCCATCTGCTGCCCGACACCTTTGAGCAGCAAGTCTGCTTCTGACTGCCGATGCATAATGACTGCTTCCAGCTCATCCGCCTGGTCCTGCTTTTCATCTACAAGTAATTGCAGCTCCTGCACCTTGACTTCCCTGGAATCCAAAAGAGTCTGCAGCTGCTTTGCTTTTTCGCGGAATTCGTCGATTTGTTTTAGTAAGTAATCTTCCTTTTTCATCGCACGCTGTCTCCGCTCTCTCTCTTGTCTCATCCTGTTCCTTCCAAGAGCAGTATCATTACCCCTCTGATTCATATGGTTCTTCCTCCGCACAGTTCCTACTGTATTCTATGGCTTCTTTCGGTTATCCATACACGTGATATCATACCATCTGGAGCGGACTTTGTAAACTGCATTTTCAAATTAACAGGTTCTGGAAGGATAGACTCTTCAGACAGCAAAACACTTGTTCACAAGGGAAAGAACACTTCTCTATTTCCCTGAAACAGTAGAAATTCCTTATGTTATTCAAATAATTTTTTCTATATTTAACTTATTTCTCTTTTTTACAGTAAAAAAACCTGGCTTTCAACAGCACTGAAAGCCAGGCTCAAGCCCTTGATCCGTCTCGTTTTACATGCTTTGCGGCCCTTACTGCCGCACGTTCAGAATATTCAGCTCTTAGCAGCGCTTAAGACTGCACTTTCAGAATATCCAGCTCTTTATATTCTGCAATTCTTCCTGCAACATCCTGCCAGGTAAACTGGGAACAGACAAACGTAAAGTCATCCTGTATCCGCTCAATTTCCTGCCGGATCTGTAAATGGTCGGAAAGCGCTTCCTTGCACGTACGCAAATAATAATCCGGCAAAAGCGCGCAGGCAATCAGCCCTGTTTCCGCCTCACTAGTCTCAGATCCTCCGCTTAAAAGCCTTAAATGGCTGTCCATATACAGATTCAGTTCGGTCAGTACCAAAAGGCCATTCAAATCAAACGCCTGCAGCGGCGCACCGCCTGGAACCTCTACCTGTTTTGTCAGATCTGAAAAGCATTCATCGTCACCTAAATCATACAGATCATTGCATACATCCATCAGAAACTGGTATTCCTCCTGCGATACCGGTTCCTGAAAGGAACAAAGCATCAGATCCACAGCCCGCTCCAGCTGCCCCAGCACTTCACAGCCGTCAAGCACACACAGCCGTTTCCCAACCTTCACAAGACGAGCCATCGTAAAAAGTCCCCACAGCCGGATCTGCAGATCATCCAAAAATTCCTCCGCCTGCTGCCCGATCTGCTCCGGAATCTGATTCGTCAGCAGCGGAAACTCTTCCAGTTCTCCAATCCGTCTGGAACAGTCCTCCCGCAAAGACTCTTTTACTTGTTCAAACACATCATCTCTGGAACTATAAATACTGTCCGAACGACTCAGATACATCATCGCCCGGTCAGGATCGTTGTTTTTCATACAATGCAGGCCCATATCATAATAGATTTTAGAAAGCGCAGGCAAATCTTCCTTCTCCTGGGCTTTTACCAGCCGCCGCTCCAAATCTTCCATATTCCGGGCTGGCAGAACATTTTTAAACAGCTGAAGTAATTTAGAAATTATCGAAATCATGCGGATACCTCTTTCCTTTTGTATGTATTAAAAACTGTATTCATTACTGGCTTCTAACTAATTATAGCGGATGAACTACTTATTTGCAAGTATTGATTTGAGGGGAAGGGCTGGTGCTTAGCAGGCATTACTTCTGACCCTGCCTACATGTAACAGTTCAGATCCCCTATGGAACTATTATATCTACATTTCTTTTCACAATTATTTCATTTCAAGCATTTCCCTCAATGGAAATTATACCATGTTAATCGCGGTTGTTTACAAAACTCCCCTTACTTTCTACCAATTTCTTGAAAGAAGTAATTAAAAAAGCCGTCAATTATTTACTAAACCATAAAGAAACATTGTGCAGCTACATGCTGGACGGCAGGTGCGAACTATCAAACAATGCAGCTGAGAGACGCGCAAAATTTTATGCTATTGGCTGAAATCCGGATCATAAAAAATTTTTTTCTCAAAAAAGAGCCTTAACATTTCAGTCAAGGCTCTAGTGAATCTTTCTTAATGGGTTCGACTGGCTGCTTACTACTACGCAGACTTCAAAGAACCTGTTTCATAAATGACTGACTAAAATTCATTAGCGCCTCACAACCACAATCCCATTAACTATATTATATCCAATTTTATCGAAAAGTCAACCCGGTGTTTGACAGTTTGAAAATTAAAAACCCTTCACAGGCCCTATAAAGCCTGTACTTTTTTGTCAAAATTTTCGTTTTATTATTATAGTAATATTTAGTAATGTATGATATAATGAATCCTGGGAGGGATTTCCATGAAAGTAACTACTACAAAATCCAAAAACTCTGAGTCTTTTTATATCACCAAGTCCTATGTCAACAACGAGGGAAAAAGTACTTCTAAAACTATCCAGACCAGCGGCTGATCATTACCTATGCCCCTAAATACGCCGCCTATCAGAAAGAGATCCGGAGAAAGCAGATTGAACGGGCGGAGAAGATGGCGGCGTCTGGCAGGCGCAAGGCAGAGCGGAAAAATCCAAATGGCTCCACTTCGTTCATACGTTTATTCTGGAAAAACCGTCTAATCTCAATCGCTGTTTTCAAGACAATACCTTAAATCCAAACCGATAGGTCTTGTCCTGGCAGCCATCATATAGCTTCTTTCTTACAATTTTGGCAAAATTCTTATTTTTAGGTTTCATTCCGGCAACATACCGTCCCAACGTATTCGGTACAAAATCCGCCAACTGCAATCCTATCATATTATCAGTTTTTTTTACAAAATGTATCTCCCTGATACAATCCTGTATCGTCTTTGGAGAATAATACATACTGCCCAATGCTTTCAGTTCATACAATCTTTGCTGGATTTTAGTATTCTGCTCAGGCTGCATCGCTTCATAGCAAATATCACCTGCGGCATGTTTCATAATTAAAAAGTGACAGTAATGTTCGATCAATAACTGTATTGCTATCGTTAGCTGATTATTCAGATTTTTTTCTCCATAACTGGCAAACAAAACACTTTTATCCAAGCATACTCCTATTGTATATAAATCAGACTTCTTAAACAATTTTGAAAGCTCGTTATACAGCAACTGTACTTTTTTTGTATCCGTAAAAATATGATAACAGCCTGCCACAGCTGATAATTTGCTTGAATTTAGAGGAAAATTTGCGAAACTTATATCTTTTTCATGCAAAATATAATTTTCGCATCCCGCAGCATTATTCCAGACTTTCCGTTTCAATGCCTTTATTTCACTTTGAATTGCCAGATAATTAGTTTCTTTGATAATAACGCCACTCATAACAAAATATTTTTTCCCACTGCTGTTAAAAGTTTCACTCTCATCTATGTATAAAGTATATTCTGCCACACACTCACCTTCTTCCTGCTAACACTATACTGATACAGTTTACCGCAAAAAACAGCAACTTTCAACAAAAAAAATCGGGCAGCCTGCCAAATGGCAAGCCACCCTTGACAGCCGCCCCAGCAGCCGGCAGGTACCGAATTCCTCATAGTGTTGGTCGATGAACCGAAGCCTCTAACCGATTTCCTTCACAAAGAATACCGTCACTTTTTTTAAGAATGCAATCTCTTTCACGATTTTGTAATCAGGGATTTTATTTTATCGAATAAGGCGGTGGTGAAAGATATGTGTCTGACCGAATATAATGAGATAGAAACTATGGAACTCATACGTCTGAAAGCGCTTCAGGATGGGCTGCTGGAAGGACAGAGGAATACCATGCTGCTCAATATCCGGAACCTGATGGACAGTCTGGGGCTGTCAGCTGACAAGTGCATGGATATTTTAAAGATTTCTGCAGCCGAACGTCCGCTGATCCATGCATGGCTCTCAGAAATACATCAGCCGGCAGAGTAACCATTTATAAAATAAGAAACATCTATTCATGTCTGACAGAAAAGAGCAATCCCGCAAAATGACAGTTTTTGTCTATAATTGAAAATAAAACCCTCAATCACATCGAGGGTTTTATTCTATATTCGCTGCTGAACCACTGTACGATATAAAAAACGCAGCCATTCAAATTACCAGTCACCTGTCACTTGATAACCTTCCGCCAATACTCCAGCATCTCCCCCACCGTCTGCTCCAGCCTGATTTGCGGCTCCCATCCGGTAGCTTTCTGCAGTTTACGAATATCCGCTTCCATCACTGGCACATCCACTGGCCGCAGCTTCTTTTCATCCACTTCCACACGGATCTTGGCGGCAGACTGCTCCAGGATCACCTTAAGAATATCACGAATGGCTACCGCATGCCCGCTTCCAATATTATACGTCTCTCCTGCCAGTCCCCGATCCACCAGCATCGCATAAGCGCGAACAACATCCCTTACATCCGTAAAATCCCTTTTGGCGCTCAAATTGCCGACCCTGATCACCGGCTCTTTCTTTCCAGTCTCGATTTGCGCTGCCTGCCGGCAGAAATCAGCTGCCACAAATACAGGCGACTGGTTCGGTCCGATATGGTTAAACGGCCGCACCATGATCAGATCCATCCCATAAGCCTGCGCATAGATCCGGCCCACCATATTCTGGCAGGCTTTTGTTACTGCATAGAGATTGCCTGGCCGCAGTGTATTGTCCTCCCGAACCGGCGTTTCTAGCGGAAGGATCTGTCCGTACTCTTCCCCAGAGCCAACCAGCAGCACCCGGGAATGTTTTTCATATCTGCGCAGCGCTTCCAGGATATTGATACTGCCCTTGATATTAATATCTGCTGTCATCTGCGGATGATTCCACGAAACAGCCACGGAACTTTGCGCTGCCAGATGAAAGACTGTATCTGGCTGTGTCTTTTGCAGCACTTTAAAAATCTGTTCCTGATCCAAAATATCCAGGTCATACACAGACACTCCGGAAGAAACCGTCTCCTGCGAGGGTATTTTTGTAACAGATACTTCCTGTCCAAGCGCCAATAAATGTTTCGCCAAATATTCCCCGACAAACCCGGCTCCCCCAATAATCAGCGACTTCATTTAACACGCCCCCATCCGGATCTCTTTTGCCACAAGTTCCATATCGCTTTTCACCATTCGTTCCACCAGCTTTTCAAACGGAATCTCCCGCGTCCATCCAAGCTCCTGTTCTGCCTTTGCCGGATTTCCCCATAACAGTTCCACTTCTGCCGGACGGAAAAATTCCGGGTTGACTTTTACGATCACCTTGCCGCTGGAACGGTCTTTACCAATCTCATGGACACCTTCTCCCTCCCAGTCAATGGAAATGCCCACATGCCCGAATGCAGTTTCCACAAATTCACGCACGGTTCTTGTCTCATTGGTCGCGATCACATAATCCTGCGGCTCTTTATTCTGCAGGAGCAGCCACATCGCATATACATAATCCTGGGCATGACCCCAGTCACGTTTTGCATCCAGATTCCCAAGCTCCAAATGATCCTGCACGCCCTGACGGATACGCGCGGCCGCATACGTAATCTTGCGCGTAACAAATTCCTTGCCCCGCCGTTCGCTCTCGTGATTAAATAAAATCCCGCTGCAGGCGAACAGATCAAAGCTTTCGCGGTAATTTTTCGTAATCCAGTAGCCATACAGCTTTGCAACGCCATATGGACTGCGCGGGTAAAACGGAGTTGTTTCCGTCTGCGGCATCTCCTGCACTTTGCCAAACATCTCAGATGTGGCTGCCTGGTAAAAATGCGCCTGCGGCCTGACAGTACGGATCGCATCAAGAATATTGGTAACACCAATCGCGTCAATCGCTGCCGTTGCCGTCGGCTGCTCCCAGCTTGTCCCTACAAAAGACTGTGCGGCGAGGTTGTAAACTTCGTCTGGCTGTGAGATTCTGACAGCGTTGATCAGAGATGTTAAGTCTGTCATATCTGCGTAGATAAAATGGATATTGTCCTTAATATGTACGACGTTTCCGTAATCAACAACGCTTTTGCGGCGCATGATGCCATAGACTTCATATCCTTTTTTTAAGAGCAGCTCGGCCAGGTAAGAGCCATCCTGACCGGTGATGCCGGTGATTAGTACTCGTTTCATATCGTCTCCTTATTGATTTCTATACATTATTATCACAGAACATGATAATTATTTTATGTTTTTCCTCTTACATTTCTTTTTTACCTGATACAATCTCTTCATCGTCTTTAAATATGATATTACAAATCTACCGAGTTCCCTCTTTGATTCTCCACCTTGACGTTTTGAGAAATAAATAGGAATTTCAACCATTTTAAAATTTTTAACGACTTCATTCAATCGAATCAATATTTCTTCCACAATATCAAAATCTTCGCAATCCAACTTCAGATGTTTAACTTCTTCTGTTCTGTACATTCTAAAACTATCTGAAACATCCTTTACCTTTAATCCAAAAACAACCCTATATGTACAATTTAATACCCATGACATCCCTTTTAACAGTATTCCATTATGGCTATTACCACCTTTACAATACCGTGACCCAATGACCAAATCACATCCAGACCTTTCTATTTCGCTTAACATACGAAGAATATCATTGGGGTTATGGGAACCATCTGCATCCATAATAACTGTATATACAAATGATGCTTTTGAAAATGCCGTTCTGACAGCATCACCATAACGCTCTCCACCTTTACGATGGATATACTTAATATCTCCACACTGCATACAAATATTCTTAGTATCGTCCATAGAACGCTGTGTATCGATAACAATAATTTCATGTGGAACATCGGCAAGAACACGTTTTAACTTTGGAAGCATTACTTTAAGGTTTTCTGCTTCCTTATAAGCAGGAAGTGCAACACTAATACCATTTTTAAAGCAACTCATTATTTCCTGCCTTCCCATTCAATCATCCTTCTGATTCCCTCTTCCGCTGAAACATGCGGTTTCCATGGAATCTTATTTGTAATCTTTGATATATCTGCCACAAAAATTTTCTGATCACTTACTCTTGGCGGTAATTTTGTATATTGCAACTGTATGCCTAGCATATTTTCCAATATTCGGAATAGTTCAAGCAATGAAAGAGATTGTTCCATAGTCCCGCCAATGTTGTACGCCTCACCATGCACTTTATCCACATGTTCCAACGCTGTATAATAAAGTGTAGCCATATCATCTGCATGAAGAATATCTCTAACCTGCTTGCCATTTCCTGATATTGTAAATGGTTCATGATTTAAATCAGTCTTCTTCTCAAGAGCCTTCTGCACAAACCATCCAATCCATCCTTGGTCAGAAGTGGCAAATTGACGACTTCCATACATAGAAGAATGTCTAAAAACTGTTGTTTTAATTCCAAAAATCCTGTCAAAATCAAGTATATATTGATCCGCCGCTCCTTTTGAGCATCCATAAGGTGAATGAAAGTCAAGCGGAATATCTTCATCAAATCCATACGGATGTTCTATACACTGATATCTTGTATCTGACTCTTTGTAAGTAAACTGTTCCAAATCTCCATACACCTTATTTGTAGATGAAAAAAATACACAAGTATGCGGACTGAACATTCTGACTGCATTCAGCAAATTCATGGAACCTACTGTATTTATTTCAAAATCCTTATATGGATCAGCTATTGATGTTGTCATTGCAACCTGTCCTGCAAGATGAAAAACAGCGTCATATTGCTTTTCTTTGATACTGTTTTCTACATCATTTCGATTTCTAATATCGCCGTAAATAAAAGAATAGGTACCAACATTATCCAACCATTCCTTATTTTTTGACGAGCCTATCCTTGACAAATTATCAAATACTGTGATATTATGTCCCGCTTTAATGCCATACTCTGCCAAATTACTCCCTAAAAATCCGCATCCTCCTGTTATCAATAGCTTCATTTTCTGCATCCTTTCTGCATAAAATCATGCATCCTTTTATTGATTACCCACTCAATGCCTGTCTCAAAAGAAATTTCTGGCTGAAATCCAGTTTCCCTTGAAAGCTTCTTATAATCGATCTTTTCAAAATCGATCCCAAATCCATGTAACGCTTTTTTGCCAATTCCAGATTCTATTCCAGGTGCGATTTTTTTCTGGATTGTTTCAATATACCACCGTAAAGATTTTGGTTCCCCGTATCCAATATAATAGGAAGTATTTGATCGCCCATGCTCTCCTACCGTTTTTATTGCCTTTGCCACATCACTGACATACATAAAATCTGCTAACTGTTCCGCAGATGTTAACATTGGAGTTTCGCCTCTTGCGTAACTATCCACAAGAAAATTGATAAAGTTTTCTGTTGGATCATCCTCACCATAAAAATTTGAAATATAAGTCCAACATAAATCAAGACCCAATTCAGTACACACACATTTCATCATAGCTTCAGCAGCCATTTTTCCTACTGCATAACATGCTGTAATTTCTGGTGTACATGCATCCTGACATAAATAATCTCTGTACATTAACTGTGTAATGCTTCCAGCTGCTACGATTCTGGAACACCCCATCTTTTTAGCTGCCACTGCTGCTTTTACTGCCCCTTTAGCACATTCAAACTGCAGTGCATAATCTCCCCTGCCACGTCCGGAACTACCTGCCCATGCAAAGTGATAAAATACAGAGCCAGATACATCATATGGTATAAATTCCGGAAGCGTTTCTATATGATCCAGGTCACAATAGACAATCTCCACATCTGGTATTCCTTCAAAACATACAATATTCTCCTGCCCATTTTTCACCACCGCAACCAGATGATATCCACCTGCTACTAATTCTTTAACAAAATAGCGACCAATAAATCCATTGGCACCTGTAACCACTGCTTTCTTCATCATTGGAACGCCTCAATGACCATTTGCGTCATATCATCTAACATCTCTTTCGTCATACCAGGATAAACACCAATCCAAAAAGTATTTTCTGTTATATAATCTGTTTTCTGCAAGGAACCAACAACTCTATATGCCTGCGTGTTACGGATATGATCAAAGCATGGGTGTCTGATAATATTTCCACTGAACAACAATCTAGTCTGTATATTGTGTCTTTCCAAAAATTGTGTAACCTGTTTTCGGCTTGTTTCTCTTTTTTCTTGCCTGATCGTCACAGCAAAACCAAACCATGACGGATCGCTATTCTGTTCCGGTTCTGGAAGAATTAGCTTATCTTCCAAAGGCATCAGTGCTTTTTTCAAATAATCCCAATGTTTCTTCCGTTTTTCAATAAACATAGGAAGTTTTTTTAATTGCTCACAGCCAATTGCTGCCTGTAAGTCTGTTGCTTTCAGATTATATCCAAAATGCCCATACACATACTTATGATCGTAACCATATGGCAACAAGCCAAATTTACTGTCAAACCTGTGTCCGCAAAAACCATCCTGTCCTGGCGGACAAATACAATCACGTCCC
Organism: Lachnospiraceae bacterium; assembly: GCA_009774535.1. Taxonomy (GTDB): domain Bacteria; phylum Bacillota; class Clostridia; order Lachnospirales; family Lachnospiraceae; genus Eubacterium_J. The sequence goes on along the minus strand of VSNY01000099.1, from coordinate 3,437 downwards.
CAATCTCGAAAAGAAAGTATCAACTTATGCAGCAACGGATCGTTTGTATATACTGCCCCTCCCTCTCCCATCGTCATATGATGTGGAGGATAAAAGCTACTAGTACCAATATCTCCCCATGTACCAGTATATTTTACTCTACCATCCATGTTATATTTCGAGCCAAGTGCGTCACAATTGTCCTCAACCAACCAATAACCATACCTGTCACAGAAAGATTTTACTTCCTTTAAATTAAACGGATTACCTAATGTATGAGCAACCATTACTGCCTTCGTCTTCTCAGAACGCGCTGCCTCAAGTGCATCAATATCTATGTTGTATTGTGGAATTGTCACATCCACAAAAACAGGAACTGCTCCATATTGCAAAATTGGCGTAATTGTAGTCGGAAAAGCGCAAGCTGTTGTAATTACTTCATCACCTCGTTTGATCTGCCGTTCACCAAGTTCAGGTGCAGTTAGTACAGAAAAAGCAATCAAATTCGCAGAAGAACCACTATTGACAATATGCACATATTTTACTCCGATCCATTTTGCAAATTCTTTCTCAAAATTCTCTGAATATTTACCTGCAGTCAGCCAAAAATCAAGCATTGCATCTGCCAATACACACATTTCTTTTTCATCATACACACGCGACGCATATGTAATCCTATCACCTGTTTGATATAGTTCTTTTTTCTCCTTAAAATCATGATAGTAGGCTGTAATAATGCTTTTGATCTGCGCCCTTGCTTCTTGCTCATTTTTCCAATCTGCCATCGTCTATACCCCCCCCCACACCATCCAGGGTGCATGTCCACATTGAATCATTTCATCCAGTTGGTTTTTTTCTTTTAGTGTATCCATACACTTCCAAAATCCCCTATGCTTATATGCTGCCAGCTGCTTCTCACCTGATAGTTTTCTTAATGGTTCTCGTTCCAATGCGACCTGTTCTCCACTAATGTAATCAAACAGCTTAGGTTCAGCAACCATATATCCACCATTAATCCATCCACTATCCTCTTTTTTCTTTTCAGAAAATGTATCTACAATATGATGTTCACCGATTTGAAGTGTTCCAAAACGCCCTTCGGGCTGTACAGCTGTCATAGTAATAACTTTTCCATGTTTCTTATGAAAAGAGACCACATCTTGAATATTTACATCACATACTGCATCCCCATAAGTAATCAGAAATGATTCATTATTTATATAATCTTGTATCTTTTGAATTCGTCCACCAGTAAGCGTATGCAGTCCCGTATCTACAACAGTTACCTTCCATGGCTCTGCAGCATTATGATGGATCAAAACAGCATTCTCTTTTGTAAAATCAAATGTAATATCTGATCTATAAAGATAATAATTTGCAAAATATTCCTTTATAACATGCTGTTTATAACCAGCGCAAATAATAAACTCATGATATCCATAGTAGGAATATTCTTTCATAATGTGCCATAAAATCGGCTGACCACCAATCTCAATCATCGGTTTAGGCTTAACCATACTTTCTTCTGAAATTCTTGTCCCATACCCTCCGGCTAAAATAACAACTTTCACTTAAATCTCCTTTCATCAATCTTGTATTTTACTCGCTATGCATGATTTTCATTTTTTTTATTTTAATCTGATTGTCTTTGGTGTTAATCACGATCTTAATATCCTCTGAATATTGTGGAATTGACAACATAAACTTTACCTTATCATCACTTATGTGAAAATCATGAGCACCTGCAAACTCACCGTAATCCTGAACATAATACTCCATACCTTCCGCTGCCAAACCTTCACCAATAATTTCAATATCATATTCTCCTGGCTGCAGAACAAGACTTTTACTCGTGACACTACTTTCTTCCAATACATAATATCCATCAGGTTCTTCTTTAAACTTTCCATTATAGGATAATTCCAAAAAGTTATAGGACAATTTAAACGGAACTACAAAACACAATGTAGTTACGCCCATAAATAATACTGTTACAAGCGATTTTATATATAACGTCCACCTGTCATGAACTGCTAGCTCCTGTTCATACAATTTTACTACTTCTTTCTGTTTAGACGGCAAATTTATAATAAACAAACAAAATATACATGTAATAAAGACTCCTGCAATGCAAGTTACATAAGTACCCAATCCATGATTTTGCACAAAACCATAAACGCTAAATGCTGGCGGACGGAACTTCAATTTATTATAAAGTAAGCCCCTATATAATAATGCATAATCTAAATTATCATGATGATAATATAATGTTAAAATACACATGGAAATTTCAATTGCAAACACCATTAAAAAATTTGCACTAGTCTTTTGATCCTTTCCTAAATTTAAAAAACAAATTAATATTGCATAAGGTGCAATCAAAATAATCCAATAAGGCCCAAAAGCCATAAAACAAAACATAATTCCAAATACGGCAAAAGATAAATAAATGGTATAATCTTTTTTTCGTTCAGAACTCGTCACATATGCAAAGATACATACTCCTATCAATAAAATTGCAACAATTGGCACTGCAGAATAATTTCCTGGTACCGTCTTTTCTAACAGACTAAATGTTTTTTGTTTAGAAAATTCGCCAACATAAGTATATGCTACATCTCTACAAAACAATACTTTTGATAATATCGGAATAAAAAGTGCTAATGAACTTTTGACTGCTACTTTCAAAATATTTTTTTCTTCTAATAATATCAGTGGTATATAAATTAAAATAGAAAAAAACTTAAATCCAGATGCAATCATAAAAGCAATCATAAATTTTTTTTCTTCATTCTTCAAATATGCAGAAATACCAAATAATGATATTGCTGCTGATATTACATCGTATTGTCCCATAATCAAAGAAGGATAAATTACTAAAAATGACGATGCAACTGAAAATGATAACATTTTTCGATTAACATCGCTGATTTGATATGTTTGTGCAATGTTATCAATTGCCCAGATCATTAAAAAAATAAACAAAAACAACAAGATCTTGTTCCATATCATAACACCAAAAGTTAAAATTGTAATATCTCTCAAAAATGGCATTCCCAGCTTATATAATATATAAACTGGAAAATTCCATACTGCAAATAAAAAATATAAAGATGGTGTATAATACGCAATAATTGTTAAAGGATTCTGAATAAAATCAGAGTAAACCAGAAAGAAATTTCCAGAAAAAATACTTTCCCATAAATAAATTCCATGTGAAGCTGTCGCTCCCAGATCACCTGAACAATAAAAGACTGTTGTCACAAACATTATAATGCAAAGCACCATCCATACATATTTTGTTTTGATGCCCGATTTATTATGTCTTACAAACAGTTTTAATACATTCATATTTTCTTTTAACCTTCCTTAAAATATCAATGATTTCAATCTTATCTATATGAAATATTTAATGTAATTCTTATACCTGATGTAAAAACAGAACTCTGATATAATCT
>VSNY01000098.1 GCA_009774535.1 Lachnospiraceae bacterium | reverse complement strand
TCTTTTTTTATAGTTTTTAGTCACTTATATATTAACAGCTCTTTGTATAAGAGGATGTGGCTATCTTTTTTGCTGGAAGATCTGCCGGATAAAATTGCATTGGGCAATAAATTTATTTTAGACAAGATAAAATCCCGCAGGAGTTTGTGGTTGGACTGCGGGATTTTACTGAGTTTCATGTCAGAGCAGGTAATGGGAGTCGAACCCACCCTACCAGCTTGGGAAGCTGGTGTACTACCGATATACGATACCTGCAAAACATTTTATATTTAATTAACGCCTATGAATATATTATAACTTATTTCCATTGGGATTGCAAGTAAAAAATATCAAATATTTCAAAAAAGTTTTTTTAAATCAATATAATTCCAGATTGAGTCCCGGAGATATCTGTGTTAAGATAGAAAAATAGGAAAACAGACGATCAGAAACCGTCTGCGAATCATTTGCAGGTGGTTTTATACAGTTTGAACAGAATAGGAGAATTTACGTATGCCAATTAAGATTCAGGATGCGCTTCCGGCGCGTGAGATTTTGGAAAATGAAAATATTTTTGTAATGACGGAGTACCGTGCCATGCATCAGGATATCCGCCCGCTGAATGTGCTGATGCTGAATCTGATGCCGACAAAGATTGTCACAGAGACTCAGTTCCTGCGCAAGCTGTCAAATTCGCCGCTGCAGGTAGAAGTGGAATTCCTGCATATGGCCAGTCACGTGTCCACGCATGTAGATCAGACGCATCTTAGTACATTTTATAAAGTGTTTGAACAGATCAAAGACCGTAAATACGACGGAATGATTATTACTGGGGCGCCTTTGGATTTTGTGGCGTTTGAAGATGTGGATTACTGGGAAGAACTTAAGCAAATTATGGAGTGGACAAAAACACACGTACACTGCACGCTGCATTCGTGCTGGGGTTCTTTTGCCGGACTGTATTATCATTATGGCATTCAAAAAAGGGACCATGTGCCGAAACTGTCAGGGATCTATTCCCATTCAATCGTAAAGAAAAATTCGCCGTTATTCCGCGGCTTTGATGATATCTTCTACGCTCCGCATTCCCGGGCGACGGAGATTATTCAAGAGCAGCTGGAGGCAGTGCCGGAACTGGAGATTATGGCTGTATCCGAAGAAGCTGGTGTTGCCATTGCCAAGAGTACGGACAGCCGTCAGTTTTTTATTACATGCCATCCGGAATATGATTCGGATACGCTCAAGCTGGAATATGAACGTGATGTGGATAAAGGTCTGAACCCGCTGATGCCTGTAAATTATTTTCCGGACGATGATCCGGCGAAAGCGCCGATTGTGAACTGGCGTTCGACGGGGCAGCTGTTGATTTCTAATTGGTTGAATTATTATGTGTATCAAAGCACTCCGTACGAGTTGTAGCAAATTGGAAAATTTATGCCTGATTTTCATGTACCGATTCTGATGCTCTGAATTATGAGACACTTCATTTTATTCGAGCTGTAGTATTATTATGGAAAATGTCAGATTGAAATAGCAGATCCTAAATACATTTTCAAAAAGGCGGTGCTAATTGTAGATATACAATTGGCATCGCCTTTCTTTTTTATAATAAAAGTCAGAGCCTGATCATCCAAAAAAGAAACACAAAATCAATCTTGCCGCTTGCAATAAAAAACACAGCCTGCCGCCATCTATGAGGATATCTTGAGAAACTTTTACAAAAAATGCTTGCAATATACCCACAGGGGGTATATAATAGGTGCAACATAACACAAAAGAATAAACGCATATAAACCAAAAGCTTTGAAAGAAGGAGACAAACTGTAATGTCCGATCATCAGAAACTGTCTGGAGATCCAAAATCATCTGGTATTCCACTAAAATCGACGCAGACAGGCAACCGGGGATGCGCCAGGTGCTGCGGAGTGTCAGATGCAGCGACGGATATCGCTGCCGATGCAGACAGCCAAAAACACAAAGAACGTACTCAGACGGAGTATAAAGACCTGATTCACCGACTGAACCGTATCGAGGGCCAGGTACGCGGGATTAAAGGGATGGTAGAACGCGATGCCTACTGCACAGATATTTTGGTGCAAGTAGCAGCTGTCAACGCTGCCTTGAATAGTTTTAACAAAGTGCTGCTGGCCAACCATATCAAAACCTGTGTAACCAGGGATATTCGCGAGGGAAAAGAGGAAACGGTGGATGAACTGGTTACAACGCTGCAAAAATTAATGAAATAAGGCAGTTGAAAAAGATCCGTCCTGGCTATTTGGGAAATAAAAAATTGTTGCTGATTTTTAGCATAAAGGAGGCTTAGAACAAATGGAACAATATACAGTAACCGGAATGAGCTGCGCCGCCTGCAGTACACGTGTGGAGAAAGCTGTATCGAAGCTGCCAGGCGTTACGTCCTGTTCGGTCAGTCTGCTGACCAATTCCATGGGAGTAGAAGGTACGGCGGCAGCGGATACGGTAATCAAAGCTGTGGAGGCAGCGGGTTATGGGGCGGCCAGGAAGCAGGCGGGAGCAGGACGCACAGCGCAGGCTGATTTGGCGTCGCAGGATGAAGAACTGCTGGCGGACCATGAGACGCCGGTATTAAGGCGCCGGTTATTGGCGTCGCTTGGATTTCTAATGGCGCTGATGTACCTTTCTATGGGAAATATGATGTGGAACTGGCCCGTTCCGGCGTGGCTTGGTAAAAATCATGTGGCTATGGGGTTGCTACAGCTGCTGTTAACCGCTATAATTATGGTGGTGAATCAGAAATTTTTTATTAGCGGATTTCAAAGTCTCTGGCACAGGGCGCCGAATATGGATACGCTCGTAGCGCTTGGTTCCACAGCTGCGTTTGTTTACAGTACGTATGCGCTGTTTGCGATGACGGATGCGCAGCTGCGCGGCGATCATGCGGGCGTGATGGCGTTTATGCATGAATTTTATTTTGAATCCGCAGCGATGATTCTGACACTGATTACCGTAGGAAAAATGCTGGAAGCCCGTTCCAAAGGAAAGACAACGGATGCGCTGAAAGGGCTGATGAAGCTTGCGCCGAAGACGGCGACAATCATTGTGGATGGGAACGAAATACAGGTATCGATTGAACAGGTGCAAAAAGGAGATGTGTTTGTTGTACGTCCCGGAGAACATGTCCCGGTGGACGGCGTGGTACTCGAAGGCAGCAGCGCAGTGAATGAAGCGGCCCTGACAGGGGAAAGCATTCCGGTAGACAAAGAAGCCGGAGATGTGATTTCCGCAGCCACAGTAAACCAGTCCGGATTTTTAAAATGTGAAGCTACGCGTGTCGGTGAAGATACGACGCTGGCGCAGATTATCCAAATGGTCAGCGACGCGGCGGCGACCAAAGCGCCGATTGCAAAGATCGCGGACCGTGTATCCGGTGTTTTTGTCCCGGCGGTGATTGCGATTGCGCTGGTTACCATTGGGGGCTGGCTGCTTGCGGGTGAGAGCGTCGGCTTTGCGCTGGCGAGGGGCATTTCGGTACTTGTGATCAGCTGTCCGTGCGCTTTGGGACTTGCAACTCCGGTTGCGATTATGGTCGGCAACGGCGTAGGAGCCAAAAACGGTATTATGTTTAAAACGGCTGTTTCACTGGAGGAAACAGGCAGGACAGCTATTGTCGCGCTGGATAAGACGGGAACGATTACAAACGGCACGCCGAAAGTGACCGATCTGGTACCCGCAGAGGGTATCGGAGAAAAAGAACTGCTGGAGCTGGCCAACGCGTTGGAACAGCGAAGCGAACATCCGCTGGCCCGCGCGATTTTGGAATATGCCGGCGGACAGGGAATCAAGGCGCCTGATGTTTCTGATTTTACCGCTTTGCCGGGCAATGGGCTGTCGGCTGTATGCGGCGGGGCGCGGTTAGCCGGAGGAAATGCCAAATTTATCAGCAGTCAGGCCAAGATCCCGTCTTATTTGCTGGAGCGTTCCGGGCAGCTGGCTGAAGAAGGAAAGACGCCGCTGTTTTTTGCAAAAGACGGACAAATGGCGGGTCTGATCGCGGTTGCGGATGTGATCCGGGAAGACAGTCCGCAGGCAATCCGTGAACTGCAGCATATGGGTGTACGCGTGGTGATGCTTACAGGCGATAACGAACGCACGGCAAAAGCGATCGGCGCGCAGGCAGGCGTGGACGAGGTGATCGCCGGCGTGCTTCCGGACGGTAAGGAAAGCGTGATTCGCGCATTGAAAAAACAGGGAAAAACTGCGATGGTCGGCGACGGCATGAATGATGCCCCGGCATTGACCCGGGCGGATATCGGTATTGCGATCGGCGCCGGGACAGATATTGCGATCGATGCGGCGGACGTGGTGCTGATGAAGAGCAGCCTGCTGGACGTACCGGCAGCGATCCGGTTAAGCCGTGCGTCGCTGCGGAATATTCATGAAAATCTGTTCTGGGCATTTATTTATAATATTATTGGCATACCGCTGGCGGCGGGAGTTTTTATACCACTGTTTCACTGGCAGCTGAACCCGATGTTCGGCGCGGCGGCCATGAGCCTGTCCAGCTTTTGCGTTGTGACCAATGCACTGCGTCTGAACCTGGTATCGATTCATGATGCCAGTAAAGATAAAAAGAGAGTTTTTCACAAACAAAATCAACAAAAACCGGAGGAATCGAAAATGGAAAAGACTATCAAAATCGAAGGAATGATGTGCGGACATTGTGAGGCACGTGTAAAAAAATGCCTGGAAGCGCTTGCACAGGTAGACGAGGCAGTTGTCAGCCACGAAGCAGGAACAGCGGTTGTAAAGCTGCACACGCAGGTGGATAACGATGTGTTGAAAAAAGCCGTGGAAGAACAGGACTACAAAGTGCTTGCCATTGAGTAACCAGTAAGGTCCAATACGTCAGGAACGGGCCGTGAATGATCTGCAGTCAGAAACGGAACGATCCTGGTATCTTAGCAACTCCTGTTCGCACGGGTACCGGAGGATCGTTCCTAAGAAGACTGCCATTCTCAGTATGAAATATGTTATAGAAGGAATAGAGGGAAAAATATGCATGACAAGATGACTCGAAAAGACATCGAGCGTATGGAGGAAGAAATCGAGTACCGTAAGCTGATTGTACGCAAACAGGCGCTTGAAGCGGTAAAGGAAGCACGGGCGCACGGCGATCTAAGCGAGAACTTTGAATATCACGCGGCAAAAAAGGACAAAAACCAGAACGAAAGCAGAATCCGCTATCTGGAACGGATGATTAAGACCGCGCAAATTATAGAAACGGATTCCAATGCAGACGAAGTCGGGCTGGACAATACCGTCACCGTTTATTTTGAAGAGGACGACGAGACCGAGACATTTAAGCTCGTGACAACAGTTCGCGGCAATTCGCTAAAAGGTATGATCAGCATTGATTCACCAATCGGAAAGGCTGTTTTGGGTCATAAAGTCGGAGACCGGGTACCCGTCCGGGTCAATGACAGCTACAGTTATGATGTGATCATCCGTTCCATTGAGAACACCGTGGATGACGGAACAGACCGTTTGCGTAAATTTTAACCAGGCTCCGTAAGGCCCATACGAAGGAAGAAAGGGCATGGGGTCTGTTTGTGCTTCAGGAACCATCGGAAAGGAGAAGAAACGATATGAAAAACACAAACCGAGCCGTTATGGCAGTGATTTGTTTTCTGTTTTTGCTGGCAGGCGTATGTTTTTACGCGCCATCCCAGGTAAACGCTTCCGCATCAAAGGCTTTAGATCTGGAACAGATCGAACAGACCTTTGCGCAGGCGATAAAAAACGGGAAACAAACCGTTACATTTACAGCGCCCGCGAGTTATACGTCGACGCAGCTGCGGGACGCGCTGGATCGTGCCGCAAAGAGCCAGAACCGTATGCTTTCCGGCAGCATCCAGTTCCGCAAACAGACAAACAGCGCAAGCGCTAACGCGAAATATACCATTCAGCTTTCATCAGAAGCTTTTGTAAAAATCAAGCGCTTAACGTCTGAAAAAGCAGCGGTAAAGGCCGCCGCCAAAGCGCTCAAAAATACGAAATATACAACGAATTATTATAGTGATACTTCCTATTATCAGGTTTTTGTGAAAATGCTCCAGCAGCACCCGGAATACAACTACAATACGGTAGTATGGCGCAATACAAACGGGACATATGGATATCACAGAGGCAGTTCTATTACCAAAAAGAAGCAGAAGGAAAAAATGGAAGCAGCTGACCAGGCGGCAAAGGACGCCGTGAAAGCATGCGTTTCCTCCGGAATGACCGCAAAACAAAAGGCAAAAGCCATCCACGATTACCTGATTGTACACTGCAGCTACAACGAACGCGTCGCTTCGACAGCGGGAAACCAGTATCATGACGCATTTACAGCATATGGCGCACTTGTAAAAGGTTCCGCGGTCTGTCAGGGGTATGCAGCGGCCTTTAACCTGATGGCGCAAAAATGCGGCCTGCCGTCTATGGCGGTATGCGGAAGGGCTGGCGGTGTGGCGCATGCATGGAATTATGTCGATCTTGGCAGCAGCAGCCGTTATATTGACTGCACCTGGGACGATACGGATGGGAAAAAAATTAGTGATACGTATTTTTGTGTAACCGAAGCGGAAATGCGCAGACAGCATTCATGGACGGCGGGGGATTTTCCAGCGGAAGCGATTGGGTATGCGAAATATTTTTAAAGCTCTATTTTGATGTTTTTCGGATGCTGGGGAAGGGACTGGCAGTCCGGACGACGCTGCGGGCTGGGACTTGGCCGGGAGATACACCCTGGGCGGACTGGGGCAACGCTGCGGTGAACTAATCGCTCAATCCTATGCCGCCGGACAGCCATCCCCATTCCGCTGACACGGGCACATCCGGACAGCCAAACCCCTTCAGGCAGCCATCCCCCCATTCCGCTAACACAAACCCATCCGGGCAGCCACCCTCTTTCCATTGAAGCAAATACGTTCCGGCACCCCAAAAATACGACACATCATCAATCCAGTCTTTTCTTCTTCATTCCGCCTACACAAGAAAATCACCCATGAAAAATATTTTTAAAGATCTCCGTTGTTTCTTCCCGCAGATAATGCTATACTGTAACAGATATTTAGAACTGTTCCAACAGGCACGATCATAAAACACAGATCAGCCGCCAGGAACGTTTGCGAAAAAGGATCGTCATTACAGAAAGGAAACTTCCATGAAGACAGAATTTGACATAAAGCTTGACACAATGGATATGTACCGCTATAACCTCTGGCATACATACACCACATTCAGCGGTTACCTGGCATTTCTGCTTTCCGGCATTGCGTTTGTGACGGCTGTGCGAAAGTGGGGAGAAGTAAGCTTGTCCACTTCCGTGCTGTATCTGGCATTTGGCGTTCTGTTTGCAGTTTATACGCCGGTGACGCTGTATATCCGCTCCAGGCAGCAGGTGCTTGGTTCTCCGGTTTTAAAAAATGTCCTGCATTATACGATTGACGATACCGGAGTGACAACTTCCCAGGGAGACCAAAGCTCGTCGCTTGCATGGGATCAGGTATACCGCGTGGTTGCGACCAGACATAATATCCTTGTCTGTATCAATCCGCGCAATGCATTTATAATTCCCAGGGAACAGGTTACAAAGGAATATGAGCTGATCCGGGAAATTGCGCAGAAGCATTTGGAGAAGTATCGCTTGAAAATGAAGTAGTTGATGTTGCAGGAAATGAAGTAGTTGATGTTGCAGGAAATGAAGGAGGTGCATGCCTGTGATTTATGAAACGTATTCCGCCGAAGAGACTGCGGAGCTTGGAAAAAGAATTGCGCAGCAGCTGCAGCCAGGAAGCGTCTGCGCGTTGGTCGGAGAGCTTGGCGTTGGCAAGACGGTATTTACACAGGGGCTTGCGCAGGGGCTTGGAATTACGGAGCCGGTCTGCAGTCCGACATTTACCATTGTGCAGGTATATGAAGAAGGCCGGATGCCGTTTTATCATTTTGATGTATACCGGATTGCAGACTTGCAGGAGATGGAAGAGATCGGTTATGAAGAATATTTTTACGGCAGTGGCGTCGCGCTTGTGGAATGGGCGGATCTGATTACAGAGCTGATGCCTTTGTCCTATCAGAAGATTACGATCGAAAAGGATCTGGAAAAAGGATTTGATTACCGCCGCATTTTGGTGGAACAGGTGCGGCGGGAACCAGGAGGGGTTTTATGAAAATACTTGCGATAGACAGCTCCGGCATGGTAGCCAGTGTGGCTGTTGCAGAAGATGACACACTCCTTGGAGAGTATACCATTCACCATAAAAAAACACATTCGCAGACGCTGCTTCCGATGATTGATGAAGTTGTAAGGATGCTGGAACTGGATCTTTCGACGGTGGATGCTATTGCGGTTGCTGCGGGGCCGGGGTCTTTTACCGGGCTGCGCATCGGGTCTGCGACGGCAAAAGGTCTGGGTATGGCGCTGGATAAACCGCTTGTCGCCGTGCCGACGGTGGACGGGCTTGCGTATAATCTGGCAGGCAGCGGCGTTCTCGTCTGCCCGCTGATGGATGCCAGAAGGAATCAGGTGTATACCGGGCTGTACCGGTTTGAAGGGTATCAGATGCATGCGGTGCTGGATCAGTGTGCGGTGGGCATTGACGAGATTGTAGCGCGGATCAATGACTATGGGCAGGCGGTTGCCTTTTTGGGTGACGGCGTGCGTGTATCAGCGCCTTATATTCGGGAACATTGCAGCGTGCCGTATACATTTGCACCTGCGCATTTAAATAAGCAGCGTGCGTCCGCGGTTGCCGTGCTGGCGATGGAGTATTACGGCAATGGCATCGTGCAGACCGCAGCGGAACACCGGCCCGAATATCTGCGGATGTCCCAGGCGGAACGTGAGCGGATGGAAGGAAAGCTTGGCTGAGGAGGAATTTGGAAAATGGAGCCGCAGTTACAGCAGACAGATTTTGCAATTTTAAAACTAACCAAAGAGCAGGTGCCTGCAGTCGCCAGAATCGAAGCGGAATTGTTTTCCGCGCCATGGTCTGAAAAAGCTTTTGCGGATACGCTTGGCATGGAACATGTATTATTTTATACGGTGTCTGTCGATGGCCGGGTTGCGGGCTACTGCGGTATTTATCTGGCGGCTGACGAAGGAGAAATTACAAACGTAGCAGTAGCGCCGGAGTACCGCGGGCGAAAAATTGCGCAAATCCTGCTGCAGACCGTAATGGCAAGAGCGCATCAAAAAGGGGCACAGCGTATTTTTTTAGAAGTCAGAAGCAGGAATGATCCGGCGATCGGCTTATATCAGAAGCAGGGATTCAGAACGATCGGCACCCGGAAAAATTATTATCAGTATCCACAGGACGATGCACTGGTGATGATGTATGAATATGCCGATATATATATAAAGCAGCAACACGAAGCGGAGCCCCCAGCCATCAAATATATAGATAAATAGCCAGTGATTTCCGCTATATTCTTCCGGCTGGTTCGTATATACTGTAAGCAGACTGTATCAGTGCAGTTGGAATCAGGCAAATGCCAAAGACAGCCGGGAGGTAGAAGATGAAAGTATATTGTAATTGCTGTGGAAAAGAAATCCGGATGAAGGAAGATACGCAGATCGCGCTGGAAGATTATGCGGTAATTGAAAAAAGCTGGGGGTATTTTTCCGAAAAAGACGGCATCCGCCAGAAAATGAATATTTGTGAAACCTGTTTCGATGCATGGACGAATACGTTTGCGCGGCCAGTGCAGGAAATGGAGGAGCGGGAGCTGGTATAAAATGAAATAAAAATGAAAGCAGAATTAGAAATGAAGGTGTGAAAATGTTAGATGTATGTTTGCTCGGAACCGCAGGTATGATGCCGCTGCCCTACCGTTACCTGACCTCGTTAATGACCAGGTATAATGGGAGCAGCCTGCTGACAGACTGTGGGGAAGGCACGCAGGTTGCAATAAAAAAAGCTGGCTGGAGCTTTCATCCGATTGATATAATTTGTTTTACCCATTATCATGCAGACCATATCAGCGGCCTGCCGGGGCTGCTGTTAACGATGGGGAATGCAGAGCGCAAAGAGCCGCTGACGCTGATCGGCCCAAAGGGGCTGCAGCGTGTGGTGACGGCGCTGCGGGTAATTGCTCCGGAACTGCCGTTTGAGGTGCAGTGTGTGGAGATTACGGGGCCGGAGCAGGAATTTTGCCTGCACGGCTATCACATCCGGGCATTTATGGTCAGACATAATGTTCTGTGTTATGGTTATACGATTGAGATTCAGCGGCAGGGCCGCTTCTGCGTAGAGCAGGCGCTGCAGCTGCATATCCCGAAAAATTACTGGGGTGTCCTGCAAAAAGGAGAAAATGTAACATACGAAGGACGCGTCCTTACGCCTGATCTGGTGATGGGGCCGCCGCGCAAAGGCATTAAGTTAACTTACTGCACAGACACCCGTCCTGCCCCGTCGCTGGTAAAAAATGCCGCTGATTCCGATCTGCTGATCTGTGAAGGCATGTACGCCGAGCCGGAAAAGCTGGTGAAGGCAAAGCAGTACAAACATATGACATTTTACGAAGCGGCACAAGTGGCGAAGGAAGCACAGGTACAAGAATTGTGGCTGACACATTTTTCACCTTCCCTGATCCACGCGGAACAATATATGCCGAAAGTACGAGAGATTTTTCCGAATGCGCATCTGGGAAAAGACGGTAAGATGGTCGAAATGAATTTTACAGAAGAATAGAATAACTGCAGAGGTATCCAAAGGCGGAAGGAGGGATTTTTATGAAGAAATATGTAAGGATGGGAATTACGGCAGTTTTGTCGATTGCGCTGATTGTCGGATTCTACTATTACATGACGCACCGGCCGGAAAGAGCCGCTGAAGATGATGTGGAAATTACACAGCTGCAACAGGTATTGACCAAAAGACTGGACAGCGCTTATCCACCGACTCCGCGGGAAGTGATTAAGTTCTTTAACCGCATTATTGAATGTGCCTACGGCGATGAATATACAACAGAGCAGTTTGACCAGCTTGCGTCGCAGGCGAGGAAGCTGATGGACCAGGAACTGCTAGACCACAATCCGCAGGATACATACAAAAGCGAATGGCAAAAAGAAATCTCTTCTTATAGGGAAGACTCCAAAATCATCTTACAGACGAAAGTATGCGATACAGATGACGTTCGCTTCCGCGAGATTGGAGGCAAAAAGTGCGCCTATGTACAAGCGACTTATTTTATGAAAACAGGCAAAAGTGATTTTTCCAATACCTATCAAAGCTATCTGCTGCGCCAGGACAAAGACAAACATTGGAAAATCCTGGCCTATCATCTGACAGACGCACCGGAGGAGGAAGAATGACAGAGCAAATAACCGCACAGCCGGACAGCAGCCGGGAAATTAAAATACTTGCCATCGAAAGCTCCTGCGACGAAACGGCAGCAGCCGTCGTGGTAAACGGAAGGGATGTCAGATCCAATATTATTTCTTCACAGATTGATATTCATACATTATACGGAGGTGTAGTGCCGGAAATTGCATCCCGCAAGCATATCGAAAGGATCAACCAGGTTATTACAAAGGCGCTGGATACGGCAGGTATGACACTCGACGACATGGACGCCATAGCCGTTACTTACGGCCCGGGACTGGTCGGCGCGCTGCTCGTAGGAGTGGCGCAGGCCAAAGCAATTGCCTATGCAAAACAAAAGCCCCTGATCGGCGTCCATCATATTGAGGGCCATATCAGCGCGAATTATATCGAAAACAAAGATCTGAAACCACCATTTTTCTGCCTGGTCGTTTCCGGCGGCCATACCCATCTGGTAAAAGTCGCTGATTACGGCGCCTATGAAGTGATCGGCAGGACAAGAGACGATGCGGCAGGCGAAGCCTTTGACAAAGCGGCAAGAGCCATCGGCCTAGGGTATCCGGGCGGTCCGAAAATCGAAAAAGCGTCCCGCACCGGCAATCCGGATGCCATTCCATTTCCGCGCGCAAAAGTCAGCGGAAGCGAATACGATTTTTCTTTCAGCGGCCTAAAATCGTCCGTCCTAAATTATCTGAACGGCTGCAAAATGAAAAACATTCCGATCGTACAGCAGGACGTAGCGGCGTCTTTCCAAAAAGCCGTAATTGACGTACTGATCGATAACGCGATGCGCGCCGCACAGCACTACCAGATCCGGAAATTTGCCATTGCAGGCGGCGTAGCATCCAATGCCACACTGCGCGCGGGCATGCAGGCTGCTTGTGAAGAACGGGGCATTGCGTTCTATTATCCTTCCCCTGTATTCTGTACAGATAACGCGGCAATGATCGGCGTAGCGGCCTATTACGACTATCTGGCAGGCAGGCGCGACAACTGGCGGCTCAATGCCGTACCAAATCTAAAACTGGGTGAAAGAGTATGAAATATACAGCAATTGTGCTTGCGGCGGGAAAAGGCAGCCGGATGAACAGCAAGATCCACAAGCAGTTTCTGGAGCTGGAAGGCTTTCCGCTTGTCTACTATGCCTTACGGACATTTGAACGAAGCCGGGTGGATGAAATTATCCTGGTAACCGGGGAAAATGAACTGGATTACTGCCGCACGCAGATCGTGGAAAAATATCAATTTCAAAAAGTAAGCAGAATCGTACCTGGCGGCAGTGAGCGGTACCTTTCCGTCTATCAGGGCCTGTGCGCCGTCAAGGATACAGATTTTGTGCTGATCCACGATGGCGCCAGGCCGTTTGTTACGGAGCAGATCATTGAACGGACGATACAGGCGGCGATCGCTTACGGCTCCGGAATCGCGGCTGTACCGGCCAAAGATACCGTGAAGCTGGTAGATGAGCAGCAGTTTTCAGCAGACACGCCTCCACGCGATCAGGTATGGATGATGCAGACGCCGCAAGTGTTTGCATATGAGAAGATACGCAAGGCTTATGAAATAGTTATTTCGCAGAAGATCAAAAATGTGACAGACGACGCGATGGTGCTGGAGACGGCGCTGCATGAGAAAGTGAAGATTGTGGAGGGAAGCTACCGCAATATGAAGGTGACGACGCCGGAGGATTTAGAGGTTGCGGAAGTTTTTGTAAAGCAGCTGGAAAACTGACAGCCTGCTTTTCCGGCGTCTGCATAGCCAAAAAAGTATCTCCCACCCACCCCAAAGTCTAAAATGTGACACCCGATCGGAACTAAAACCATCGGCAAAAAATAATTTGAAAAAATTTTAAATCAAGTATTGACAGAACCCCGAAATGATGGTATCATCTGTTATGTTCTGAGTCAGCCAAAGTACATGGCATGTAGCATTGGCAAACAGAATACATGGAGAGGTATCGAAGTGGTCATAACGAGGCGGTCTTGAAAACCGTTTGTCCGCAAGGGCACATGGGTTCGAATCCCATCCTCTCCGCTTGGCGGGAACGCCAGTGGGAAAGAATTCGGAAGAATTCTTTTTCTAATGTATAGAGATATTGTAAATATTGCTCGTGTTCGAGCAGCTATGGAGAAGTACCCAAGCTGGCCGAAGGGACACCCCTGGAAAGGGTGCAGGTCGTTAATAGCGGCGCGAGGGTTCAAATCCCTCCTTCTCCGTTCGCTGGAAAATAATTCAAAAAAGTTGTTGACAAACAATACTGAGTATGATAATATAATCTAGCTGTCGCGGAAACGACATAAAATAATAAAAAGTGACAAGAGCAAATCAAGAGTTGAAAAAAATAAAAAAAGTTCTTGACAAGCATATGAAAGAGTGATATAATACAAAAGCTGTTGAGGCAGTAAAGTAAAGCTCTTCTAAATAAGAAGTCACAGCAAGAACATTGATAACTGAACAGTGAAATAACCTTGAAAGATTCAAAAAGAATTTGAGTAAAATTTCTGAACAACAGT
>VSNY01000097.1 GCA_009774535.1 Lachnospiraceae bacterium | reverse complement strand
CAAATTAATTTTGCAAACACCCTGTTTTTATGCGGCTTCAGCCCGTATCTGAAAATACTAATTGCTGATATATCATAAAGAAACCAGGAACCATCAGCAAATTACGCAACATCATCTGCTCACAGTTCCATATCATCCGGACAGCTATTCTATTTCTGATTCGCAGGCTCGATATTTATCGATTTTCCTTTAATCTTCGCCTTCGACATCGCCTTAAGCACTTCCTTCCCATACTCCCGCGGCACTTCCACAAATGTGTACTTATCATACATATCAATCGCACCTACAAGATCCCCGGAAATTCCTGCTTCTCCGGCAATCGCACCCAGGATATCGCCCGGACGCACTCTTTGGTTCTTTCCTATATTAATAAACAGCCTTACCATGCCTTCTTCCGCACCCGTATCTCCAAAATCAAACAAATCGTCATGGGAACGGCTGTTATCCTCATATCCGTACAGCGCCTGTCTTAAAAACGCCGCCGCAATATCCATCGCTGTATAATCTGCCTCATTGATCTTATCCTCGATCAGATCCAGCATCCGGGACAAATCATTTTCTTCCATAATCTGTTCCAGCTGTTCCATAATCTTTTCCGTCTTAATCACGGTCACATCATCCATAGAAGGCAGTTTCCGCGCAAGTATCTTGGTCTTGCAGTAACGTTCAATCTCTTTCAGCTTATAGACTTCTTTCCCTTTTACAAAAGTAAACGCCATACCTGTGCGGCCCGCACGTCCGGTACGTCCAATCCGGTGTACGTAATATTCATCATCCTGTGGAAGATCATAGTTAAACACAGCCTCCACATCATCCACATCAATCCCTCTGGCAGCAACATCCGTCGCAATCAAAATCTCTGTCTTACCTGTACGGAAATTCTTCATAACCCGGTCACGCTGCGCCTGCTTCATATCTCCATGAAGCCCTTCTGCAAAATATCCCCGGTCTGACAGTTCTTTTGTCAGTTCATCCACACACCGCTTTGTATTGCAGAAAATCAAAGACAGTTTCGGATTATAATAATCCAGCAGTCTGGTCAGCATATCGACCTTATCCCGCCTTTTCGCATCATAATAATACTGCTCAATACTAGGAACGGTCAGTTCTTTTTTTACAATCTTGATCGTTACCGCTTCATGCTGGTACTTTCTTGTAATCTCCAGAATCGGCTTTGGCATCGTCGCCGAGAAAAGCACGGTCTGATGTCCGCCAGGAATATATTCCAAAATCGTCTCAATATCTTCCCGAAAGCCCATGTCCAGCATTTCATCCGCTTCATCTAAAATAATCGTACCCACTTCTTCACAGCGGATCGTCTTGCGGCGCAAATGGTCCATAATACGTCCCGGCGTACCTACGATTATCTGGCAGCCGCCTTTCAGCGAACGAATCTGTTTGGTAATCTCCTGTCCGCCGTAGACCGGCAACACTTTAATCCCATGCATATATTTACTCAGTTTGCGCAGTTCATCTGCTACCTGAATCGCTAACTCCCTGGTCGGTGATAAAATAACTGCCTGTGTCTTTTTATTAGATGGGTCAACCTTCTGCAAAACAGGAATGCCAAATGCTGCTGTCTTACCGGTTCCGGTCTGCGCCTGGCCAATCACGTCTTTCCCTTCAATCAGGACTGGAATCGCTTTGCTCTGGATCGGTGTCGCCTCTTCAAATCCCATTTCTTTAATTCCACGCATAATTGCCGGAAATAATTCTAATTCATCAAATTTCATTTTTGCTCCTTCTGTTTGTTGACTGCAACGTGTTCCATCATAGCAAACAATAGGGAAAAAGTCAATTCGTATCTCATTTTCTTCCAATATTTTTTCCAGATTACTTCCTTTAATTAATTCTAGTTTTGTTTTACGGCTTAGTTTTTTTATCGCAGCTTCCCGCTTCAATGCCTCCGATTTTGTCCCCAGTATTTCTAAATACCGCAGCGTTACCGGAATCCGCCCCCTTGTAAATCGTGCGCCTTTGCCGCTGTTATGCGCCCGCAGCCTCTCTTCAATACAGTTTGTCCATCCTGTATACAGCTTTCCATCCCTGCACTCTACAATATAAGTATAATTCCTGATCTTCATGACACACTCCAAACCAAATTTCCCAAACATATGTAAGGAGCCTCCTGCGCCATTCCTATGCGCAAAAGACCCCTGATTCCACGTCTATGCAATCGACCAATCTGCGTACCCCGCCAGTCCGCCCGATCCCCGTCAGGATCTAATGTATGCGGCTGTAAGGATCAACTGCTGCATCTTACGCTGCCGCCATACGGCTGACAACCCAATTGCCGCATCTGACACTGGCTGGCACATCGCGTATCCTACTCATGTCTGCGGCACAACGGTTCCAGTTGCTTTCTTTCGTTCCAAAGTCCTGTCTGACCAAAGAACCGGAAAATTGAAAACTGCCGCGCCGCATCGTATTTTCGCCGGCATACTCTGCTCGTATTGGTTTCACTCCTGTAAGGATTGGCCGTTACCTTAATATTATATGCTTTTTATCTGGCTGTGCCAATCATTTTTCTGGTTATTTACTGCATAAATTCCATTGGATTTACCGGCTCCTGATCTTTCTGCAGTTCAAAATACAAATTACTGCCTTCCACTGAATAATACTTGGTAGGCTCCGCAATATACCCAATCGCATTACCAGCTTCCACTGTCGCGCCTTCCTTATACAGCACTTCCTTTAACTGTCCATAAACAGACTGATATCCGTTACCAAGATCCATCGTAACCGTCACGCCAGTCTCTTCATTAGCGGAAATATCCGTAATCTTACCTGTAGCTGCGGCATTCACCGGATCATTGACCTTTCCGGCAATAATCAGCGCAGGATTATATTTATACTGATCCAGCGTCGCAAAATAGACCGTCTGGTCCATGCTATAGTTTAAGATGACGTCTCCTTCCAGCGGCCAGCTCAAATCAGAATCCGGGGAAAAATTAAGCGAAACTGCTGCCTTTGAATGCGCTGCAGTATCTTTTTTCTTCTCCTGCTGTTTTGACTGTTCCTGCCGCGTTTTGGCTGGCTGTTTTTCTGCTTCCGTCTGTGCTGTATCCTTCTGGCTGTTAGTTTGCTGTTCTGTATCTACTGTAGTTCCGACATTGTCATCCGTCCGCGTCTGACCGCTCTCTGTTTTTTTCTCCGGCTTTATAATAGAAGTAACACTTTGCGTCTCTTCTTTCTGATCCGGAAGATTTGACGGATTTACAAACTGATCCATACCACTGTCAAAATCAGCCGCCTGCTCCTGTCCCTGCAGGTTTGCATCCGCCAGTTCCTGTTCTTTCTGCGCCAGTTCCTGTTCCTGGCGTGTACTTGTGATCCGGTTAGACACATATACACCGGACATAGCCGCAATTGCTGCAAATAATACAAGAGAAGCAATTGCATACTGTTTTTGTTGGAAAAATCTTCGCATTCTATTCCTTTTCATTTGACACCATCCACCTTCTTGATTTGTTTAAAAATAGTGTTGCCTGAAAACGGATAGTTATGCAGGATTTTTCTTTTTAATATTTTCCAATTTGAATTGCTGGGGGGAGGGTGTGGTAACCCGGACGACACTGCGGGCGGCGGGCTGGGATTTGGGCGGAAGATACACCCTGGGCGGACTGGGGCAACGCTGTGGTGAACTAATCGCTAACTGCGACTTAGGCAGGAGGCCCACACGCCGACTGTCTTAGTCGCAGTTAGCGATTAGTTCGCCACAGCGTTGCCCCAGTCCGCTCAATCCTATGCCGCCGGGCTGCCCTCCCGTTCCGCGGTCACGGTCACGTCCGGGGTGCCAAAAAAGAAACGCATCTGTTCCCTAAAATTAGAATTATGCCATTATCATCACTCTATATTGAAATAATACCCATAATTAAGCAAATCTGTGTTATACTACCAGAAGAACCAAAATTCTATAAACATCCATATCCAGCAGAAACTGTAAACAGCGATACCACAGTTACTATGTCATATTGTGCAGAATAATCCTGCAGTATGCGAAGTAATACATGTGGACTGGCTATGTTGCAATGTGCGCAGTTTCTGGCTGCAGGAAACAGGAGGTATTTAAAAATGGGACATTTGACAACAAGAGATGCTTACAAAAATCTGGAAGACCGCATCAACTGGTTTACACAAGGAGCGCCTCCAACAGAAACACTTTATAAAATCTTGCAGGTATTATACACTGAAAAAGAAGCGAAATGGGCCGCACTGCTGCCAGTCCGCCCGTTCACGGTGAAAAAGGCGGCAAAAATCTGGGGAACGACTGAGGCAAAAGCTGAAAAGTTCTTAGACCATCTTTGTGACAAAGCACTGCTTGTAGACTCTGAATACCATGGACAGCGTCAATTTGTTATGCCGCCTCCAATGGCCGGGTTTATTGAATTTGCTCTGATGCGTACACGTGGGGATATTGACCAGCATTATCTTAGTACGCTCTATTATCAATACATGAATGTAGAAGAGGATTTTATCAAAGATCTGTTTTTTGTAACAGAAACAAGGCTTGGACGTGTCTTTGTACAGGAACCGGTGTTGACGAATCGTCAGACGAATCATATTCTTGATTATGAACGTGCCACGCATATTGTCGAAGAAGCGCAATATATTGGCCTTGGAACCTGTTACTGCAGACACAAGATGTACCATGCCGGACACCCCTGCGAAATAGATGCCCCTTGGGATGTATGTCTGACTTTTGACAACGTCGCCCGTTCTCTTTCGGAACATGGCGGATATGCCAGATTGATCTCAAAAGAAGAAGCCAAAGACGCACTGGAACGTTCGTATGCCAGCAACCTGGTTCAGATCGGTGAAAATGTCAGAGAACACCCGGCATTTATTTGTAACTGCTGCGGCTGCTGCTGTGAAGCGCTGCAGGCAGCAAGACATTTCAGTCCGATGCAGCCGGTAGCAACTACAAATTATCTGCCAGAAATATTATCAAATCCTTGTATCGGGTGCGGAAAATGTGCGAATGTCTGTCCGGTGCTTGCAATTACCATGAAAGAAGATACAACGGACGCTGACAGCAAGACCAAAAAACAGCCTGTTATTAACACGGAAATCTGCCTTGGCTGCGGCGTATGCGCAAGAAACTGTCCTGCAGGAGCAATTCATTTAAAGCGGCGTCCCATCCAGATTATTACACCTGTAAACAGCACGCATCGGTTTGTCCTGCAGGCAATTGAAAAAGGCACGCTGCAAAATCTGATTTTTGACAACCAGGCTTTTGCAAATCACCGGGCTATGGCTGCGGTTTTTGGAACCATACTAAAGCTGCCGCCTCTGAAGCAGGCGCTGGCAAGCAAACAGTTTCAATCCATCTATCTGGATCGACTGTTATCGATGCATAAGAAACGCAGTTCTTAAACTACCTTATATATAATATTGTGTAAAAAAGTATTTTAGAACGGTCAGTAATTTGTATAACTTATTTACTGACCGTCTTTTAGCTAGATCATGCAAAATCATAAATCAATAAGATAATATGTATCTTTTTCACTCGCATAAAAATCTACCCTCGCTCCAAAATCTACGGAACACTTTTCTGATATATAATCAACCTGTTTTTCCTCAATTTGAAGAGAAATTATTTGCCCAACTCTTACCTGATCTTTACTATTTTTTCCCGCGATACAATTTCCATTCTTGATTTGTATATTTTTATTATTAAGGCAAATAATACTATTATTATAAACTGCTATAGGGATTCCTAATTCATGTACAGTTACGCTCTTATTTTGAATCATAAGCGTAACATACTCCCGCAAAACAATAATATAAATTGCTTCCACTAATGATATAAAATAATCACAATAAGTTAAGATCACATCCACCGATAATATATTTTCATCCGCATCATCTACACCATGAGCAATATCATTTCTGCGCTCTACAATTTCATTGATCTTTGAAAAAGCTTTCTCTAAAAGTATTTTCTGTCCGAGTTCCTCTCTAAAATCTTCTTCTAAAAGCTGAATAGACTTTTTAAATTTATTCTCCTGTATAATTTTTTTATCAATGCCCTTCAATCCAATCCCATTAAATAATTCTCTTACTGCATCTATTCTAAGATTAGAAGAATGATGTGTAAAAGCAATTATATTTAACTTATATTTTTCTGCATTACTTACACATGAATACAATTTACGCACTACTTCTTCATCTGTGATCTGATCATATTTTCCATACCCCGCATGCATGTAACCTAATAACTTTGCTGAAAGATCTGTATGACTATCAATAATATCTTTAGGTAAATCTATAAATCGTTCTATATTACAATTTAATTTATCCAGGTAACTATATATTATATTTTCAACAAAATTTTCAAAAGAGCCATATAAAATTAAGATAGACAGTTTATAGTCAAAAATCTTTTTTTCCGGCTGCCGAAGCATCTTTTTCAAACTTTCTGGAACATGTTCCTGCTTTTGAAGCAAATCGGCAATATCTCGCTGCACTTTTTTATCAAATAAAAGATGCTCTTTCAGCTCATTGATCTTTTTATTAAATGCTAAGACTGTACTTTTCATTTTCTATACCACCATCAATAAACTTTGAAAAAAATTCTTTGTATGTTTTATATCTTTCCTCTACATTATTTTTATTTGTATTTCTTCCCTCAAATATAAAATACTTTTCTTTATACATCGTCTCTAATTCCGAATGGATTTCCTTTTTTTTACGAATCAATTCATTTTTATGTTTCAATAGTTGAGATAAAATTTGCATGATCGGATCATATACAGTTGTCGTTGGTCTATTATACCAATACCAAGATTCACCACTTTTGCTATATCTTTTCCGATATAACTTAAAAGCATCATCTCCCAACAATTCATACGCAAATTTTATGACTTCCTCAAAGATCTGCTTCAACTCATTTAACAACTTTTCACTAAAAGAATTTGCATGTTTTAAATATTCATCTAGAAATAATTTCAATGTATTCCTGGCATATCCATCAATATTACGGAATGCAAAAAATCTAAGTACAAGTTCTACATCTGTCATATCATTAAATAAAGCATTTTTGTCCAATTCACCATCAAGCTGATCTTCACAAACAGACAAATTACTATTCATATCAGGAATATGATTCACATTTACATATGGAATACCAAATAACCTGCGAAAATATATATTCTGAGAAAGTTCTATACATAAAAGATTCATTTTTCCATTATGCAGGGCGTTACGTGTTTCTTGTGCCTCTAATTTAACCCCACCACTGTTAATCCTTTCAAAAACCAATTGTTTCATAAAAAGCGCTTCCTCAGGAGAACGTGCAGACTCTTGTAATAAAATAATAGATGAAACATATCTGCGGTCAATCCCCTGCCGAATCTTTTCTGGTAAGCGATCATAAGTTCTACCATTCAATTCTGGCCATAATTCCAATCCTTGCAATTCATAACCATTTTTATAAAAATCTCTGATCGCGGTCAATCTCTGCAAACCATCCATTACTTCATAATACGCATAATCCGTTTCATATAAAAAAACAGGTGGAATCGGGACATTCATAATGAAAGATTCTATTAATTTGGATTTCTTTATTTGATCCCACCGATGCCTTCTTTGATATTCTGGCGTAAGCACATATTTTCCCCCATCCAACATTGGAACAATGCTGTCCAACGGATATCTTGCCTGTTCTGTTACTATTCTTACTTCACCAGATACATATTTGTTATTAATTTCTTCGTCGCTCATTTGCATCATATCCAACCTATTAGAACTAAAATCTATCATTTCTTCCTCTTTTATTTTAAAAAACATCTGTTACCTCCTTAATGTATGTAAATTAAAAATGAATATACCTGCTCTGCTACGTTATTATTTTACTACAAAAACTTCTCTTTGCCAATTCATATTCTTCTATGTTATACTTTTTTATAAATCTTTTGAAAGATACAGGAGATGCCAAAAATGGAACATACCATGCAAAAAATCATGATTATCGAAGACGACCCTGCCATCCAGGACGAACTGGTGCTTCTGCTGCAATATGAGGGTTATGATACTTTTGCAGTCACCGATTTTACAAAGATTGCAGATCAGACCGGACGATACCGCCCCGACCTGATTCTTTTGGATATCGGCCTTCCCGGACAGGATGGATTTTCCCTTTGTACCAAACTGCGAAAATCGGTCAGCGCCCCGATTATCTTCGTTACCAGCCTGGACTCCGGACAAGATGAAGTGCGGGCGCTAAGTCTGGGCGGGGATGACTATATTACAAAGCCTTACAGCGTCCCCGTCCTGCTGGCGCGCATTAAGGCTGTTTTGCGGCGCGGCAGTAAAACGGCACGATCCGCGGACACCTTAACTGCCTGCGGACTGCAGCTGCAGCTTGCCAAAGGAACAGTATCCTCCGATACAGGTTCTGTGATTCTGACCCGCAACGAACTCCGCATACTGGCATGCCTGATGGAACACGCCGGAGAAATCGTCTCGCGTGCAGATCTGATTGACATGCTCTGGGATCATCAGATCTATATTGATGACAATACACTTAGCGTCAATGTCACACGACTTCGTACAAAATTGGCGGAAATCGGACAACCGGATCTGATTCATACCCGCCGGGGAATGGGGTATCAGCTATGAGCCTGAAAGATTATTTATCCGACCGTTTAGGAAACATCCTGCTCCATATCATCTGCGCTGCCATTGCCGCTTTATTTTTAAAAGCCACCGGAACGCAGACAGGTGTTCTATTAATTCTTTTTCCAGCTCTGTTTCTAATCTTTTTATTTGTATTGCTGCACGACTGCTATTGTCAGTACAAACACTTTTTGGAGCTGGAAACCATCTTTCAAAACTTAGATCAAAAATATTTATTTGCAGAATGCATCCGAAAGCCCAGAGGATTGTACGAGCAAAAAATATTTGATCTGTCGCGCCGCGCAGCCCGGGCTATGATCAGCGCTGTCTCCGATGCCCAGGCCGCGCAGAAAGAATACCGGGAATATGTCGAAAGCTGGGTTCATGAGATCAAAACCCCGATTACCGCGGCAGCTTTAATATGCCGCCGCAGCACTGACAGCGAAATACGGCGCAAGCTCACCCGCGAACTGGCTCAGATTGAATCCCACGTAGAACGCGCCTTATTCTATGCCCGCGCAGAAAGCGCAGAAAAAGACTTTATGATCCGGCAATGCATGCTTTCCGAGCTGGCGGCAAAAGCAATCAGCCAGCACAGGGCATTGCTGCAGCAAAATGATATCCGTATTGAAACGGATGGTCTGGATCAGATTGTATTTACCGACAGCAAATGGACTATATTTATCCTGGGACAGCTGCTGCAGAACGCAGCCCGCTATCATGGAAAACACCCTGCAATCATTCTTTGCGCAAGTCACCTGGGAAAACAGATCCGGCTAACCGTAAAAGACAACGGGATCGGCATCCCTGCCCATGAACTGCCCCGCGTATGCGACCGCGGTTTTACCGGCAGCAATGGACGTATCCGCGGGGGATCTACCGGGATTGGTCTTTATTTGTGCAAAAAACTGGCGGAATGCCTGGATCTGGGACTGGCGGTTACTTCTGAAGAAGGCGAGGGAACTACCGTTACGCTTACTTTTCCCGCAAAGGAACATCTGGCAATACATTCCGTTTCATACTGATGTAAGCCACCATAAGATACAGCGCATATATTAAGAAAAACATTCCAAGAGCAATCCCGGCAATGACCGTCGGGCTGCTTGCCCCAACCATCAGCCCTGGCTCCGTAGCGTTTGCCAGGTGCAGAATAAACGGTGTACCAATCAGCACCGGAGGAATCGCAGGCATCACATAATAAATCAGAAACTGGGTACGCAGAGTCCTTGCCATTTCGCAATCGTCCATGCCCAGTTTTTGCAGAAGCCGGAATTGCTGTCTGTACCGATCGGATTCACTGAGCTGCTGGATCGTAAGTATCGTAGCGGCAGTCATAGTAAGAGCCAAAGCCAGGAAATACATTGGAAAGACGGTCACGGCAATCATAGAGGCCGCATATGCCTGTTCATAGGATTTGGTATGAATTGCATCATAGTCGCTGGCTGTTTGGCTTTCTATATTAAGTTCTTCACGAATCTGCATCAGCTGTAAAGATTCCGCTTCACTTACCGGACGGGACGTACTGGCGGCGTAAGCCTGATGATGGATCATAAGACTGTCTGCGGTTTCATCCGGAACGACAATCACATAGTAATGTCCGTTGCCAGTTCCAAACTTCTGCATCAGATATTCGTTATAAATACCGCCAGCATTGAGCGTGACATCTCCAATGGTCACAGGCTTTTGATAGCTGCCGAACCATTTTTTTAAGGCCATATTACAGTGAATCAAGTACTGTCCGGGCTCCAGTGCGACCGTCTCATAGCCTGCAATGGCGCGCAAGGCAGCATAATCGCTGTAACGAATCACCGGGTCCTGCTGATAACCGTAGTGATAAACATCCTGATTCAAAGCATCGATCAGCTGTGAATGTCCGCTTTGATAAATGTAATATAAGAAAGACTGTCTGAGCGGAATCTTTTGTTCTATATAATCCAGATATCTGTCAGACACGCCATCCGCACTGCCAGAACCAATATACAGATCAAAGCAGCTTTCTTGTGCTGCCCGTCCGGTAAAAATATTGTTAAAAACCAGCCCGCCCCCTTCTGTAATCAGAGTAGCGGTAAACAGCAGCGATATAGTAGCCATGAGAATCCCCATGGTACCCAGCTTGGCAGTGAGATTCCGAAAAACAATCAGACTGTGTCCCTGGTATTTTTTTGCCGGATGTTTGTCAAAAAACGCTGGTACGCCGGATGCAAATGTCAGGAAAAAGCCATAGAGGAAAACGATAATGCACAGGAAACCGGCCATACCAACAGACAAATTTCCAAAAATCAGCAGAAGCGTCCCCAATATTCCAAAGACGACCGAGACGATAAATATATATTGCCGTTTGCGGCTTGTTTTGAAAACGGCTCCTTCATTCTGACGCTCCATATAAATAAGATCATAAATTTTCATCTTACAAATCTGACGGCGGCATCTGAGCAATGCCATCAGATAAATGAAAGTAAAATAAAGAAACGTCAAGCCCGCGGACTGCATGGAAAATTCAAACGTAAAGTGATACTTCTGCCCGAACAGCGCCAATACAATCGCCCGCAGCGCCTGAAAAATTAGATTGCCAAACGCAAGACCTAATACCATGGCACATCCGCCGACTGCCAGATTTTCCAGGAAAAATAACCGTGCAACCTGTTTTTGTTCCAGTCCGGTCAGAATATAAGTACCTAACTCCCGGCTGCGGCGGGAAAGCATAAATCTGGCGGCATAAGAGACGAGCCAGCCGAAAATACATACGATAATGATGCTGGATATTACAATCATCATTGAAATCTGGGACATATTTTGGGACAATGTATGAATTTCTTCTGAAAAAGCCAAACAGTTAAATGCATATAACAGGGCAGCAGCCATAACAATTGTAACAAAATAGACTAGATAGTCCTTAGCCTGCCGTCTGGCATTACGCAGAGAAAGATTAGATAACGTCACTGACATCACCCCCTAACGCAGCCAGTACATCCAGAATCTCATGATAAAAAACAGACCGTCCGCGGTCAGCCCGCAGCAATTCGTTAAAAATACGCCCATCCTTAAGAAACAGCACGCGGCCTGCATAGCTCGCACTATAAGCATCATGGGTAACCATCAGAATTGTAGCTTTCATGGACTGGTTGATACGTGACATCATCTCTAGCAGGTTCTTGGAAGCTTTGGAATCCAGCGCCCCAGTCGGTTCATCCGCCAGCAGCAAAGACTGCCCGGCAATCATCGCCCGCGCGCAGGCGGCCCGCTGCTTCTGCCCGCCGGAAACCTGATAAGGGAATTTGCTTAGTATATCGCTAATATCCAGTATTTGGGCAATCTGTCTGACCTTGCGTTGTACGGCAGCAGGGTCAGCATGATTAAGCGAAAGAGCCAGGCCAATATTTTCTTCTATGGTCAGGGTATCTAACAGATTAAAATCCTGAAACACAAATCCCAGACGTTCCCGCCGGAACCGGGCCAGCTTACTGGAAGGAAGCTCCGCGATGCTTTCTCCATCCAGCAGAATATCACCTGCACTAACAGTATCAATCGTAGAGATACAGTTGAGCAGAGTCGTCTTACCGCTGCCGGAGGCCCCCATAATAGCGATAAACTCCCCGTCTGTCACATCAAAACTAATCCGATCGAGGGCTTTTGTAACATTATTTTTACTTCCGTAATATTTTTCAATATTTCTGACTTGCAGCATAACACCGCCTCCTTATTTTTTATGAAAGAATGACCCGGCTGGATCATTTCTGTGTTATATTACAATAAAAGTAAAGGTTGTTGTATCGGATTCATATGGATGTTCCTTACATTTTTGAAAGATTCCGTATAGATACATTTGAGCTTGCTTTTATACGATTTGTTTATTATACTGAATACAGGACAACGATTCAACCATTTGCACCAGACAATGAGGTTCCTATGAATAAAAAAGACAAACTTCTCACCATCGGCCAGTTTGCCTCCATGCATGGCATTAACAAGAAAACACTGATGTGGTACGATGAAATCGGCCTGTTCAAACCAGCTGTTATCAGCCCTGAAAACGGATACCGCTGCTACAGCTATCATCAAAGCCCGATTTTAGAAACGATTCTGCTGCTGCGGGAACTGGACGTATCTATTCATGAAATACAAGCTTTTATGAAAAACCGTTCCGCTGCCAGCTTAAAAAGCCTTCTGGAAGAAAAGATTGCAGATCTTGATCTGCAGATCACCCACCTGCAGGCAGTCCGGACGACATTACGTACACACCACCAAAATATGCAAACGCTGCTTGCTATGGATTTATCCCGCATCAGCATTGTAGAAAAGGAAGAACGCTGCCTTGTAACTGTATGTATCGATCAAAATACTTCCTTTGAACAAGAAGTGGAAATGATCACCGCTGAGACAGAAAAATATCATCTTGGCCGCCTGCATAAAGCATCTTACGGCTCTATGATCTCTGTTGACAGCTTACAGCGCGGCAGTTTTGACGATTATTCCAGGCTCTTTATAGAAATTCCTTTTCTTCCATACGAGGCCGGGCTTCATCTGACACCCGCCGGAAGATATTTACAGGCCTTCCATAAAGGCGCATGGAACACAATCCCGAAACGGTATCAGGAAATTCTTGCATATGCCCGGGAACATCAGCTGAAACTTCATGGATTTTCATATGAAATGGGCATCAATGAAAATGTTATTGACCACATTGGAGACTATATTGTGCAGATTGAAATTCCAATTTTCTAAATCTGATTAGATGATCGTTTAGACGACTGTATCATTTGTGTCATTGATCTGATGATCATTTGGATATACTGTATTATTTAAGTAATTGATCTTATGATTACTTAAATATAACGCATCCTTTTTTTTCCATGAAAAAAGGAAATCTTTTAAATTAACTGCATCATATACAAACATGTACCACATCCTTTTTTATCCATGAAAAAACAGGAAATTCTTATTATATTTCCTGTTTTTATTTACTGCCTGTTTTGGCAGTCGTTATTTTGTTTTCAATCACGACTATTCTATGTTTAATCATAGTATTATTATTTTACACCTTACATGCATCAATTTATCCAAATCCGTTTGCTTTGATCCGTCCAAAAGCCCTGTAAGGCTCAAAATTACATTTCAAACTTTTCTATTCTACATGCATGCCTCTTATTTTTCTTTTCATAATTAATTCCAACAAGCAAAATATTTCCTTGATACTCTTTAAGTGCTGACACATATTCTTTACTCAAACTTCGCATTTGAATAAGCGCAGATGCACCTTGAAAATTCAATAAAAACTGGCAATAAAATAGCATGA
>VSNY01000096.1 GCA_009774535.1 Lachnospiraceae bacterium | reverse complement strand
GAGCAGTGGAAGAGATGGCGGCGGAAGCCGGGCGCAAGATCCACGAAGAAGTGGAGCAGATGTCTCAGCAGTCCGAAGAAGTCCGCCAGACGATGGATGAGATTAACGGGCAGGTGTCCGGGCTGAAAGAAGAGCTTTCACAAAAGATTCATACAGAAGACGTCAAGTGCTTCCGTAATATTAAAGACCTGATTGACGAGCAGAAGCCGTTGTTTGAAAAGGTCGGTGTGAATGAAAAGAGTATGAAGCCGGTGAAAAAATATATTTACTGGCTGATTTTATTCGGAGTTTTGGATCTGGCAGGGGTAGTCGTATTAGTATTGATGGAATTAGGGGTGTTTTAAATGGATTTTGAACAGGAAAACCCGGTCTGGGTGATCGGGCACAGGAATCCGGATACAGACTCGATCTGTGCGGCGATCGCTTATGCAGATCTTAAGAATCATATCTCGGATACGAAATATGAACCGAAACGGGCAGGCAACCTAAATGAAGAGACAAAATATGTGCTGCGTAAATTTAAAGTAAAGATCCCGGCTTATGTGGACGATGTACGCACACAGGTCAAAGATATCGCGTTCCGCCGCACAATTGGCATAAACAGCAGTATTTCCCTAAAACGGGCATGGGAGCTGATGACCACGAGCAAAGTCGTTACGCTGCCGATTACAGGAGAAGAGAATGAACTGCTTGGCCTGATTGTCAATGCGGATATTGCGGAGTCGTATATGGATGTGCTGGATACGCATATTTTGGCAGAGGCGCGCACACCGTACAAAAATATGGTGGAAACGCTGAACGGGACGATGCTGGTAGGCAATGAACATGGCCGGTACATACGCGGGAAAGTGATTGTAGCCGCGGACAGCCTTCCAATGGCGGAAGAGAGTATGGAAAAGGATGACCTGGTGATCTTAGGCGACCGGGAAAGCATGCAGAAGTGCGCGTTAAAGCACAATGCCAGCTGTCTGATTATCTGCGGCGGCACGCAGGTGTCCAAACAGATTTTGACCGAAGCACAAGATAAGGAATGTGTGATTATCAGTACTCCGTATGATCCGTTTACGGTATCCCGCCTGATTATGCAAAGTATGCCGATCAAACAGTTTATGCGGACGAAAAACCTGAAAAAATTTGAAATCGAAGATTATGTGGACGATGTAAGAGAAGTGATGTCCAAAGCCCGCCACCGGGATTTCCCGATTCTGGATCACGACGGCTGTTATATTGGTATGATTTCCAGGCGAAATTTGTTAAATATGCAGAAAAAACGAATCGTGCTTGTCGATCACAACGAACGGCAGCAGGCGGTTCATGGTATTGACAATGCGGATATTTTAGGAATTATTGACCATCATAAAATCGGCAGCCTGGAAACGCCGGTTCCAGTGATGTTCCGCAACCAGCCGGTCGGATGTACCTCAACGATTATTTACCAGATGTATCAGGAAAATGATGTAAAAATTACAAAGCCGATTGCAGGGCTGTTATGTTCGGCGATTATCTCAGATACGTTGCTGTTCCGCTCTCCGACCTGCACCGAAATGGATAAGCAGGCGGCGACAGCGCTGGCCGCCATTGCCGATATTGACATGGAACGTCATGCAAATGAAATGTTCCGCGCGGGCAGCAACTTCCAGTCCAAGACGACGGAAGAGATCTGCTATCAGGATTTTAAGACATTTACGGCGGGAGAAGTCTTGTTCGGCGTCAGCCAGATCAGCGCTATGAGCAGGGATGAGCTGGATGAAGTAAAAGAACGCGTGCTTCCGTACCAGCAGACAATTATGGAAGAGCGCCAGCTGCAAATGGTGTTTATTATGCTGACCGATATTTTAAATGAATCCTCAGAACTAATCTGCCTGGGCAAAGGCGCGGATGAAGCGGTGGAGCGGGCTTTTTACAAACAGAAAATCAACGATGGATACCGTCTGCGCGGCGTCGTATCGAGAAAGAAACAATTGATACCCGAATTGCTGGACGCGATTGCGAATGCCTGACAGATACAAAATATAAGAAGGAGAATGACGGAATGGCAAAACAGTATTGGAAGCCCGGAAATATGCTTTACCCAGTCCCTGCGGTGATGGTAAGCTGTCAGCGTCAGGGAGAAAAACCGAATATTATTACCGTTGCCTGGGCAGGCACCATTTGTTCTGACCCTGCGATGGTATCCGTTTCCATACAAAAGAAACGTTATTCATACGCCATCATCCGTGATTCCGGTGAATTTGTCATGAACCTAACGACGAAAAAGCTGGCAAAGGCAACCGATTACTGCGGCGTCCGTTCCGGCAAAGATGTGGATAAATTTGCGGAAACCGGACTGACGCCCTGTCCTTCCCAGCTTGTAAGCTGCCCGGGTATCGCGGAAAGCCCGGTGAATATCGAGTGCAGGGTGACCGAAATCAAGAGCCTTGGCAGCCATGACTTGTTTCTTGCGCAGGTAGTTAGCGTCGGCGTAGAAGAAGCGCTGCTGGATGCGTCAGGCAGGCTGCGGTTAAGCCGCAGCGGCCTGATGGTATACTCCCACGGAAGTTATTTTGAAGTTGGGCAGCAGATCGGGTCTTTTGGATATTCTGTGAAGAAAAAAAATAAACAGAACAGACAGAAGAAAAAATCTATACGTTCTCATAAACAAGCAAAAGCCTGACAATTTCACTGGCGGAATGGCTGCCAGTCGCAAGTCCCAGCAGATAGGATAATTTCGCAGGTTCTATGCTGCCGCCGCTGATTTTGCATGAGTTGTCATGGATTTCGCAGGCGGCAGCAGGATCTGCATCCTGTACGGACTGTTGTAAGACTTGCTGCTGCTGATCTGTTACAAGTTGTTTGGTTGTGATTTCGATGGTATACATAGGATGCCTTTCTGGTAAACGTTCAGATTACCCACGGAACGGTTACTCTTTTTGTCTTTTGTTATTAGTTTTTCCCGTTTTTCGTTTTTTATACGAACGCATGTGATGCGGCAGTTGGCCGCACTCCAATGGATTTTAGAAAATATGCATAGAATGTTATGTAATCTGTACAAAATAATTGTATAACAAAGTTGTATAAGAATCCTAAAATTCGTGAAATGGAGGTTTATAATATGAGCAATCGTCTGAAAATGCAGAACAGTCCGTACCTGCTCCAGCATGCGGACAATCCCGTAGACTGGTTTCCGTGGTGTGCAGAAGCTTTTGAAAAGGCGAAGCGGGAAGATAAGCCTGTTTTTGTAAGCATTGGATACAGCACCTGCCACTGGTGTCATGTGATGGCCCATGAGAGCTTTGAGGATGCGAAGACGGCGGAACTGTTAAATAAATATTTTGTGTCGGTAAAAGTAGACCGTGAGGAACGGCCGGATCTGGACAGCGTTTATCTGTCGGTCTGTCAGGCGTTTACCGGAAGCGGAGGCTGGCCGATGAGTATTTTTATGACGGCACAGCAAAAACCTTTTTTTGCAGGCACCTATTTCCCGCCGGAGTCCCGTTATGGAATGCCCGGTTTTTCAGAGCTTTTGCGTATCGTTGCACAGAAGTGGCAGACGGGGCGTGAGCAGCTTTTGGAAAGCGCGGATGGGATCTTGGCTGCTCTGACAGCGGAACGTGAATACAAATCTGTACTGCCGCCGGATCGTGCTGCCGATCTGATTTTGGATGCGGTTGATTTGTTTTCGCAGCGGTTTGACCGCGTCAACGGCGGATTCGGGCCTGCGCCCAAGTTTCCGATTCCCCATAACCTGATCTTTTTGATGCTGTATGCAAAACGAAACGTGCAGGCCCGGCCGCTGCGGCAGGCGCTGG
Source organism: Lachnospiraceae bacterium (assembly GCA_009774535.1). Taxonomy (GTDB): domain Bacteria; phylum Bacillota; class Clostridia; order Lachnospirales; family Lachnospiraceae; genus Eubacterium_J. The sequence goes on along the minus strand of VSNY01000096.1, from coordinate 10,196 downwards.
TTACGTTGCGGCAAATGCGCAAAGGCGGGATTTTTGACCAGATTGGATACGGTTTTTCCAGATATTCTACAGATGCGCGTTTTTTAGTGCCGCATTTTGAAAAAATGCTGTATGATAATGCCTTGCTGATTCTTGCATATACAGTGGCTTTCCGGGTATCCGGGGAACGTGAATTTTTAACGACTGCCGCGCAGACCGCGGACTATGTGCTTGGAGAGATGACCGGGGAAGGCGGAGCGTTTTACTCGGCCCAGGATGCTGACAGCGATGGAGAAGAAGGCAGATATTATGTATTCAGCCAGGAGGAAATCTGCCGGGTGATCGGCGCTGAAAAAGGGATGGCGTACTGCAGGCATTTCGGGATTACGAAAGAAGGTAATTTTGAAGGGAAAAGCATTCCAAACCTGCTCCATGCGGACCGCGCAGATCCGGCGATAGAGTCTGCGTTTGAAGAGGAGAGAAAACGGCTGTATGATTACCGAAAAACACGTACAAAACTTCACCTGGATGATAAGATACTGACTTCCTGGAATGGTTTAATGGTCTGCGCGCTGTCGTATCTATACCGGGCCAGCGGGCAGGCGCGCTATCTGGATGCAGCCAAAAAAGCCCAGGCCTGGGCTGGCAGACATCTGACTGACGGCAGAACTTTGTATGCCGGGTGGCGTAACGGCGTCCCGTTTTCTTATGGGTTTTTGGATGATTATGCTTATGAAACACTGGCGCTGCTGGCCTTATACGGGGCAGACGGAGATCCTGCGCATCTGGAACGCGCAAAAGAAATCTGCCTGGAAGCTATGGAACAGTTTGAGGATGCGAAAGGCGGATATTTTTTGTCCGGAGCAAAAAATGAGTCTTTATGGATGCGGCCGAAAGAAACGTACGATGGCGCGCTGCCAAGCGGCAATTCTGTGCTGGCATACTGCCTGGTGCGCCTTTCCCAGCTGACGCAGCATCCGCGTTTTCAAGATGCGGCTCAAAAACAGCTTGCCTTTTTGTCCCGGCAGGCGGCCCATGATCCGTCAGGATACACGGTGTTTTTGATCGCGCTGCTGTATGAGGAAGATCCGCCGGAGAAAATCACTGTGGTATTGGCGAACGGGGATACTGCCGGAGACATTCTGCCCAAACTGCCATTAGACGCAGATCTTACGGTTTTATCCCATGAAACAGACAGCTACAAGCTGTTCCATGGGAAAACTACGTATTATGTGTGCCAAAACTTTACTTGTCACCCGCCGGTGAATCAACTGGAGCCGTTTTATCAGCAGGCTTGATCAGGACGGCGCTCCAGGCATTTTGCAGGCGTTCCAAAGACCAGGCCGCATTGGCGGGACTGGTGGACGGCAGCTTGTGTGCGTTTCGTCCGGTGGCTGGCAGCTGGTATTTTTTGTACAATTCGTATGCTTTTGCCCCGTTGGCAAGTATGGTACGGATACTGGTACGTGCAAGCAGACCCGCAATGTTGCATGGAATGACATTGCGGATACTGCTGTCGGAAGAACCGATAATATCGCACTGGCTGATCACGTCCCAGACGGCAAGGCGGTGACGCAGCAGCAGAGATTTTTTTTCATCGATCGTTTCCGGCGCAGTTTCCTGATAAATGTTTGCCAAAAGCTTCCAGAAACGGTTTTGCGGATGCCCGTAATAAAAATGATTTTCCCTGGATTTTACAGAGGGAAAGGTTCCAAGGATCAGTATCTCGGACTGTTTGTCCCATACCGGGTCAAAGGTATGGGTGACGGTCTGATATGTCTCCATTAGTTTTCTTTAAATTTTACGGCGGTGCCGTACGCCATAACTTCGGCGGCTCCTGCCATTACCGATGCTGAGGCAAAGCGGACATTCACGACTGCGTTTGCGCCAAGTTTTTCTGCTTCTTCCACCATACGCCTGGTTGCCAGCGCTCTTGCGTCGTTCATCATTTCCGTATAAGATTTCAGCTCTCCGCCGACCAGTGTTTTAAAGCTTTGGCCGATATCGTGGCCCAGATTTTTGCTCTGGATCGTACTTCCTTTTACCATGCCAAGCATTTCAAGTTCTTTTCCTGCAATATAGTCTGTATTTACAATTACCATTTTCCTTGTCTCCTGTTTTTAATTTCCTTCATATGTAATGACAGATGCGACATCATAACCCGCCAGCTTATCACGTCCGCGCAGTCCGGCCAGTTCCATCAGCAGAACTACTTTGACCACTTCGCCGCCCAGCTGTTCGATCAGTTTGATGCTTGCTGCAAGCGTTCCTCCGGTTGCAATCAGGTCATCCACCAGAACGACTTTTTGTCCCGGCGTAATAGCGTCTTTATGCATCTCGATTTCCGCTGAACCATATTCCAAGTCATATTTTGCGCTGATGGTTTCACATGGCAGCTTGCCCTTTTTGCGCACTGGTACAAAAGATTTTCCAGCCTGGTATGCGATCGGGACGCCAAACATAAAGCCTCTGGATTCGGTCCCGGCTACGACGTCAAAATCGACGCCGTCTAAAAGCCCCATCATCGAGTCAACCGCCAGCTTTAATCCGTCAGGGTCCTGCAGGACGCTTGTAACGTCACGAAATATAATGCCTGGTTCCGGAAAATCCGGAATTGCGCGTACATATTCTTCTATTTTTTTCATCGGTATTCTATTCTCCTTTTCCTATGAAAGTTTTTTAAGCTTTTTCAATATTTCTGAAAATTTTTAAAAATTTCTCCCATTCCAGCCCCAGTCACGGATGCCGTTATAAGTGACATATACGTGATCCTGCGGAATGCCAAGCTGCTGTTCGTATATACGGCAGATTTCGGCAGTCATCTTTTCGCAGGCGGCGGAAGATGCGTTTCCAAACAGGCTGATGCCGACAAAAGCGCCTTTTTCCAGCCGGCTGCCTCCCATATACAGGCAGTATTCATCGTCAAATCCGATCATAAGAAAACTCTCTGGTTTGTTTAAGATGGAAATCGCCTGTCCGAGTTCGGTTTTGATTGCTTCTTTTTTTTCGTCTGATACTTTGACTGTGATTTTTGAATCAATAAATGGCATATTCCTGTACTCCTTTATTTTAATTGCCGCAATTGTTCCGGCAGTTTTATCATATCACTTTTTGGAGGGAATGACTATATGATTTTTGCATTTTTCTTGGAAGGGATGTGGTAAGCGGACGACGCTGCGGGCGGTGGGCGGGGCAGATTTTAATAGATCTGCCGTTTAAATTTTGTACAATATGCAAAGAATTTGCTTTTAGACATGGAAAATGTAATATTTGCTTGTTTTTCAATAGATATAGAGATATACTAAAATATGGAAAGTTACTGTTTTTCGCATAAATATTATTAAAAGTATTATGGAAGCAGTCTGAAATTAGTTGGAGCGGAATATGGGTGAAAAGGAACAACTTGCTTGATTAAAGGAGAAAGCAAAAGCAGGAAAACTAATGTTGGATGAATCATTTTTTAAAGGAGGGAACTGGTTATGAGAAAACTGTTAAATACTTCTATGATTTATTTTGTATCAGCGATCATAGCAGGGGTGTTTTACAGAGAGTTTACGAAGCTGAAAGGATTTACAGGTGAAACGATGCTGCGGTTTGTACATACGCATTTATTTGTACTTGGCATGATCTTGTTTCTGGTGATTGCCCTGTACTGCAAAGCAGAGCATGGATTGCTGCAGGATCAGACGTTTCGGCGGTTTTTCGTGCTGTATAATATTGCGCTTCCTTTTATGGCTTGTACCATGCTGGCAAGAGGGATTCTGCAGGTGTTAAATCCGGCGCTTACAAGGACCGTGGACGCTATGATTTCCGGGTTTGCCGGAATTTCGCATATCCTGCTGACGATAGCGGTTTGGATGCTGTTTTGCGCGATTAGAAAAAATATCGCGGACGAAAGCTTTTGACGGCACGCTGCAAACACAGGGAGTGATTTCCCTGGCGTCTGCAGTGTGCGGCGGGATGCTGTTAAATATGCGCTTTGACGGCTTCACTGACGACTTTTGCGATGCGCGGGTCAAATGCCTGCGGCATAATGTTTTCTTCGTTTAATTGGCCGTCCGGCACAAGTCCGGCAATTGCCTGTGCCGCCGCCAGTTTCATTTCTTCTGTAATCTGCTTTGCGTGTCCTTCGAGCGCGCCTTTGAAAATCCCTGGGAAAGCGGCAACATTGTTTACCTGGTTTGGAAAATCGCTTCTTCCGGTGCCAACGATTCGGACTCCGGCTGCTTTTGCGGCGTCCGGCATAATTTCAGGCACCGGATTGGCCATAGCAAACAGCACAGCGTCTTTTTGCATGGAAGATGCCATTTGCGGCGTTACGATTCCAGGGGCGGAGACGCCTATAAAAATGTCGGCGCCTTTCATAGCGTCTGCAAGCGTTCCGCAGGCATTAGAAACATTGGTTACTTTTGTCATTTCAAGCTGCATCCAGTTCAGATCTTTCGTATCTTTGCCCAGGATTCCCTGGCGGTCACACAGAGTCAGATGCTGAAAGCCGTAAGACAGCAGCAGTTTGGTAATTGCAATTCCGGCAGACCCGGCGCCGTTGACAACGACCCGGCAGTCTTCCTTTTTTTTGCCTGTGATTTTCAGGCTGTTGATGATACCTGCCAGCACAACAATCGCTGTCCCATGCTGGTCGTCATGAAAGACAGGGATATCCAGCATTTCTTTTAACCGTGATTCGATCTCAAAGCAGCGCGGCGCACAGATATCTTCCAGGTTAATGCCGCCAAATCCGGGTGCGATGCATTTGACGGTACGGATAATTTCTTCGGTGTCCTGGGTATCGAGACAGATTGGTACCGCATTGATGCCCGCAAACTCTTTAAATAGAACACATTTTCCTTCCATTACCGGCATAGCGGCATACGGCCCGATATTTCCAAGCCCGAGTACGGCGCTTCCGTCAGATACGACAGCGACAGTATTCGCCTTCATGGTGTAAGTATAGGCAAGAGAAGCGTCTTTAGCGATCAGCTTACAAGGCTCTGCAACACCCGGCGTGTAGGCGATGGCAAGGTCTTCGCTTGTCTTTATTGGAAATTTTGATACGGTGTCTAGTTTTCCGTTCCATTTTTTGTGCATATGGATTGCTTGTTCTTTCAGATCCATGGGGTTCTCCATTCTGTATTGTAATTTTGTATTGCCTGAACTTTATCATCATACCACCATTATTTTTACAAATCAAGAAAAAAGGCTTCCTATTTTCCAAAGAATGGTGTATAATACGATCAGTTCCGGCAGGTCTGTACATAAATACGCAGGCCATAAGACAGCATACCCCATAGGGGAAATGATGCAGGATCGTGTATCTTTAATCAGATTAAATTCACAGTTTGTTCAAACAGACTTCAGCAATTTTATGGTGTTCGGATTTGAGAATCCCAATATTACTTTTAGAATAGGAGAATTTGAATGAGGGAAAAATATGAAACATTATCTTTGGCTGTATTAAGAGAGCTTGCGAAAGCGCGCGGATTAAAAGGAATCAGCATGCTGAAAAAAGCGGCTTTGATCGACCGCATGGTAATGGAAGACGAAAAACTTAGAGAACAGGGCGTACAAAAAGAGCCGGAAACTGAATCTGTGAAAACAGAATCTGCAGCGGAACAAACAGGTATGCAGCAGGAGAACCGGATGCAGGAAGAACCGTCCGCGGCTCCTGGCAGATTGGAAGATCAAAACCAGCCGGAAAGAACGGAACGGCCAGACAGACAGGAGCGGCCGGTTCGCATGGAGAATCGTATGGAAAACCGTATGGACAGGCAGGAACGGCCAGACAGACAGGAACGGCCAGCCGACAGGGCGGAGATGCAGAATCCAACGCGGGAAATGCGTCCGCGCAGACCGGATGCAGAGAATAACAGGGAAGATATTAATTCGGATTTGGACAGCGGAGTTACAGCAGATGGTATTTTAGAGGTGATGCCGGACGGTTATGGCTTTATCCGCTGTGAGAACTATCTGCCGGGCGAGCATGACGTATATGTATCACCATCCCAGATCCGCCGTTTTGGCTTAAAGACCGGAGATATTGTACGCGGCAATACGAGGATAAAGACGCAGGGGGAAAAATTCAGTGCGTTGTTATATATCACAACGATTAACGGCTACCATCCGTCTGTCGTTGCGCAGAGAAGGAATTTTGAAGATCTGACGCCGATCTTTCCAAATGAGCGTCTGCGTCTGGAGACGAACCGTACAACGACGTCCATGCGTATTGTGGATATGGTATCGCCGATCGGCAAAGGGCAGCGTGGTATGATTGTATCCCCGCCAAAAGCAGGGAAAACGACCCTGCTAAAACAGATCGCGCAGGCAGTGAAAGTCAACAACCCGGAAATCCATCTGATTATTCTGCTGATTGACGAGCGTCCGGAGGAAGTGACGGATATTAAGGAAGCGATCGAGGGCAATAATGTAGAAGTGATTTATTCTACGTTTGATGAGCTGCCGGAGCATCATAAACGGGTATCTGAAATGGTGATCGAACGGGCCAAGCGTCTGGTAGAGCATAAGCAGGATGTGCTGATTTTGTTAGACAGCATTACCCGTCTGGCAAGAGCTTACAATCTGACCGTTCCGCCAAGCGGCAGGACGCTTTCCGGCGGACTTGATCCCGCAGCGCTGCATATGCCGAAGCGTTTCTTTGGCGCAGCCAGAAATATGCGTGAAGGCGGCAGCCTGACGGTACTTGCGTCCGCGCTTGTAGATACCGGAAGCAAAATGGATGATGTCATCTATGAGGAATTTAAAGGAACTGGGAATATGGAACTGGTACTTGACCGTAAACTTTCCGAAAGAAGGGTATTCCCGGCGATTGATATTGTAAAATCCGGCACGCGCAGGGAAGATCTGCTTTTAGACCGCGAAGAACGGGAAGCAGTGGACATTATGCGTAAAGGTATCAATGGAATGAAGACGGATGAAGCAGTGGAGAATATTTTGAATATGTTTTCACATACAGGGAATAATCGTGATTTTATACAGTTGGTGAAAAAGCGCAGAGTGTAGGAATCGATAGCCGTTCCGGCCGTGTACTGCAATACGGATTCTACAAAATACAAAAAATTTCAGGAATATTCAAAAACCCCTTGCATATAAAATATGAATATGCTACTATAATATCGCTGTTAATTTTTCGAGCGATAGAGATTGATTATGATATATGCGAGGTGAAAATAATGAAAACAGATATTCAGCCGGAATACTATCAGGCAACCGTTACATGTAACTGTGGCAACACATTCGTAACTGGTTCTACGAAAAAGGAGCTTCACGTGGAAATTTGTTCCAAATGTCATCCGTTCTATACTGGACAGCAGAAGGCAAGCCAGGCACGCGGACGTATTGAGCAGTTCAATAAGAAATATGGCATGAAATAGAACAGGAAAAGCGAGGCAGGTAAGGTTGAGGTTGTGAAATCTCAACCTTTTTTACGATTCGTTGTTTTTAAGGAGCAGCAGATATGAGATATTCCGGAATCGGCGGACAGGCTGTTATGGAAGGCGTGATGATGAAAAACGGAACGCGGTATGCAGTTGCAGTCCGAAAACCTGATGGAGAGATAATTGTAGATACAAACGAATACAGAGGGATTTGGCCGGATGCCTTGCTGCGCAGGCTTCCTTTTATTCGGGGCGTTGTGAACTTTATAGAGTCTTTGACGCTTGGCATGCGCACGCTGATGTATTCTGCTTCTTTTTATGAAGAAGAAGCTTGTGAAGAAGATTGTAAAAAAGAAGGGCATTTGGATGGATGCAGTACACAGGCAAAGAAGAAAAAAGAATCCCTGCTGATGGGGCTTACAATGGCAGGATCTGTTGCGGCGGCCATTGTGATTTTTATGCTGATTCCATATCTGATTTCCGGCCTGTTCCGGGGATGGATCATTTCCCGGGCGGCGCTTACGGCAGTGGAAGGCGCATTGCGGCTGGCGGTCTTTTTTGCATATATCCTGCTGATCTCCCGGCTGGAAGATATCCAGCGGGTATTTATGTATCACGGGGCAGAACATAAGTGTATCAACTGCATTGAACACGGTCTGGAGCTTACTGTGGAAAATGTAAGGAACAGTTCCAGGCTGCATAAACGGTGCGGAACCAGTTTTTTATTTCTGGTTGTCTGCATCAGTATTCTTTTCTTTTTCTTTATCCGTACGGATTCCGGCTTGCTGCGGATTGTGATCCGTCTGGCGCTTGTTCCGGTGATTGCCGGGTGCGCCTATGAAATGATCCGTCTGGCAGGCAGGAGTGATCACTGGCTGACGGATCTGATCAGCAGGCCGGGTATGGCGCTGCAGAAGCTGACAACAAGAGAGCCGGACGATGCTATGATTGAGGTCGGCATCGCGTCGGTAGAAGCGGTATTTGACTGGAAAGCATATTTAAAGGAAAACGAAAAACTGCCATGATCAAGGATGGAGGGATGGCATGATCTATCAAGAGGCGATGGAATGGGGGAGTCATGTGCTGGGGCAGGCAGGCGTTGCGGAAGCAAAGCTGGACGCCTGGCTGCTGCTGGAAACGGTATGCAGGATCAACCGTACCTTTTATTATTCCCATATGAAAGAAACGATGACCTTAGAGCAGCAGTCTGAATATGAGATTGCGATCCGTAAAAGGGCGGAACGGATTCCGCTGCAGTATATTACAGGCGAACAGGAGTTTATGGGGCTGAACTTCAAAGTGAATTCCAATGTGCTGGTTCCGAGGCAGGATACGGAGACGCTGGTGGAAGAAGCGTTGAAAATCTGCCAGCCGGGCATGGAGATTCTGGATCTTGGCACGGGTTCTGGCTGCATTGTGATCAGTCTGATGAAAAACGCGCACGGAATGACGGCTACCGGCAGTGATATTTCCAAGCAGGCGCTGCTTGTGGCAAAAGAAAATGCCAGACTGCATGAGGTAGAGATCGAATGGGTCCGCAGCAACCTGTACGAAAATATCAGCGGGCGCTTTGACCTGATTGTATCCAATCCGCCTTATATCCCGCAGGAAGACATCTTAGGTCTGATGCCGGAAGTGCGTGATTTTGAGCCGGTAGGCGCGTTGGACGGCGGTGTGGACGGACTGGATTTTTACCGTCAGATCATTGCCCAGGGAAAAGATTACCTGAACAAAGACGGATATCTCTATTTGGAAATCGGGTATGACCAGGGGCCTGCCGTAACGAATATGATGTGCGCCGCCGGTTACCGGGACGTGGCTGTAGTCAGGGATCTGGCACATCAGGAACGGGTTGTGAAAGGGCGGATTTGATTTTGATAAGAATTTTGGAGGAAAAACATGTTTGACAGATTAGAGGATCTGCTGCTCCGGTATGAGGAAGTCATGAACCAGCTCAGTGAACCGGATGTGGCAAATGATACAGGCCGTTTCCGCAATCTGATGAAAGAACAGAGCAATCTGGCGCCGATTGTGGAGGCTTACGGAGCATATAAAAAAGCAAAACAGGATATTGAGGACAGTCTGTCTATGCTGGAGGAAGAATCAGACGAAGAACTGCGCGAGCTGGCGAAAGAAGAATTAAACGACGCCAAAACAGCCGTTACAGAACTGGAAAATAAGCTAAAGATCCTGCTGCTTCCCAAAGATCCGAACGATGAAAAAAATGTGGTCGTGGAAATCCGTGCAGGTGCGGGCGGCGACGAGGCAGCGCTGTTTGCGGCAGAGATTTACCGTATGTATGTCCATTACGCGGAAAGCTGCCACTGGAAGGTGGAGACACTGGAGATCGAAGAGATCGGCATTGGCGGCATGAAGTCCGTGAACTTTATGGTGTCCGGGCAGGGCGCATATTCCAGGCTGAAATTCGAGTCCGGCGTCCACCGCGTCCAGCGCGTGCCGGAAACCGAGTCCCAGGGGCGCATTCACACGTCTACGATTACCGTAGCGGTAATGCCGGAAGCAGAGGAAGTGGATGTGCAGATCGATGAAAAAGATATCCGGATCGACGTTATGCGCGCCTCCGGCAACGGCGGACAGTGTGTCAATACGACAGATTCCGCCGTGCGACTAACGCATTATCCGACTGGAATTGTGATCTACAGCCAGACCGAAAAGTCGCAGCTGCAGAATAAAGAAAAAGCGTTTGCGCTGCTGCGTGCAAAATTATATGACCTGGAACTGCAAAAAAAGCAGGATGCAGAATCTGAGGCGCGCCGCAGCCAGATCGGGACAGGCGACCGTTCGGAGAAGATCCGCACCTATAAT
>VSNY01000095.1 GCA_009774535.1 Lachnospiraceae bacterium | reverse complement strand
TTCTGGTTATTTATTTTTCGATATTATCTTTGCAGCAGATTATAGAGATTAGGCAAAATTCAAAAAGCAATCAGATCATGCGCTGTATGGGGAAAAGCAATAAGCAGATCGTAAGACTTGTGAATCAGCAGATAGCAATTAGATTATTCTCTCCAATGATAATGGCTTTATTGATTATTTTATTCTGCATACCGTTACTGAACGGAAAAATGAACTTAATACTGCCAGCTTCTTTGAATCATATTCTGCTCAAATTAATTGGTGCGTATGGGGCGTTTATTTCCGTTTTTTATATTTGCTATTTTGGAATTGTAAGTGCTATGAGCAAACGGTATATATATTCCTCTGATTGAAAGCTGTCAAAACAATCGAAGCAACGAACAGCAGCAGGTAATCAAAGGGCGGCAGCTTAAAGTTTTATTGTCTTTTGAATTACAAATGCAACTGTAAACTATGCACCGCCCCATGTGGGAGAAATGGAGAATCATCTATGCCTTGCACAGAAGCATATAAGGAACACATCATGTATACGTTCAACGGCTTTTGCAAGACCATGTCGCTTCTGTTTCCAACATCAGGAGTTAGCTCGAAAAATTGCATACTGTTACACTGTAAGGAAAAATTAAGAAAATCATAAGCATTTATTCATTGACTTTTTTTCCAACGTAGCATATACTGTGTTAGTACAAGTAATACACACAATACATATAATACAAATAGTCCTGAACGATCCGTTTTTATCCGGCCAGCACTCATAGTTTTGCAGATTTCGGACAAAATATGGTAGTAGTTTAGGCGGGCTGCCTGAAGCACGTAAATTGCCGTGATGATTTCTGAAAACAGGTTTTAACAGCCAGATCTTGTAAAAATATGTTACGGTTTCCGTATTGGGCCGTTACGAAAGAAAGGACGATTTACAATGAAAAAGTTAACGGTTGCAGTTTTTTTCGGAGGTTGTTCTCCGGAATACAGCGTATCTTTGGAGTCTGCGTCTGCGGTACTCCGTAACCTGGACCCGGAAAAATATCAGATCGTTCCGGTTGGCATTACGAAAGACGGTGACTGGTTTTATTTTACCGGGGAATGGGATCAGATTACATTGGATACCTGGTACAAGGAAGAAGACTGTATCCCGGCGGCGCTGTCCTTAAACCGGAGCGATCATTGCTTGCTGCTGCAAAAGAATGGTGTGCAAAAGCTTCCGGTTGACATTGCGTTTCCGGTGCTGCATGGAAAGAACGGAGAGGATGGGACGATACAGGGCGCCATTGAGCTTGCAGGTATTGCTCTGGCAGGCTGCGGGGTGCTTGCGTCGGCTGTCTGTATGGATAAGGACCGGGCGCACCGTCTGGCTGCTGCGGCGGGCGTACGTGTTCCGCAGGCGCTTGTGATCAGACAGCAGGATCAAAACCTGGCACAGCAGTTTGCGGATCGTATCGGATATCCGGTATTTGTAAAACCGGTAAAAGCAGGATCTTCTTACGGAATATCCAAAGTGACCAGGCCGCAGCAGCTGCATCATGCGCTGGCGCTTGCATTTCGGTATGATGATGAGGTGATTTTGGAAGAAACGATTCCAGGATTTGAGGTCGGATGCGCCGTGCTGGGCAATGATCAGCTTTTGACAGGTGAAGTGGATGAGATTGAGTTATCCGGCGGGTTTTTTGATTTTACGGAAAAATATACGCTGAAAACATCCGCGATTCATGTGCCTGCAAGAATTACGCCAAAGCAGGCGCAGGCTGTAAAGCAGACGGCAATGACGGTCTACCGGGCGCTTGGGTGCAGCGGATTTGCAAGGGTGGATTCGTTTTTAACGCCGGATGGAGAGATTGTATTTAATGAAGTAAATACGATACCAGGGTTTACGGAGCATAGCCGGTATCCGGGTATGATGCAGGCGGCAGGATTTTCCTTTGGGGAAGTACTGGACCGGATCATCGGACTGGCGGTGGAGCGTCTATGAGCGACCGGAAAGAAGCGGCAGCTTACGCACGCGGGCGTGCCTGGCTGGAGCTGGACTGCGCGGCGCTGCGTAAAAATGTGGAAGCGCTGCGCAAAAGGCTTCCGGCTTCCTGTAAACTGATGCCGGCAGTCAAGGCGGATGCTTATGGACATGGTGCGCAATGGATTGCCAAAGAGCTGCAGAAAGCGGGTGTTGACGCTTTTTGTGTCGCATGCGTACAGGAAGGGATACAGCTGCGTACACAAGGGATCGACGGGGTGATTCTGGTTCTGGGCTATACACACCCGCAGCAGTTTGAATTGTTAAATACTTACGGGCTGACACAGACGGTCATTGATGATCACTATGCAAAACAGCTGAATGCATACGGGAAAAAGATCCATGTACACATCGGGATTGATACCGGGATGCACCGTCTTGGAATCCGCAGTGAATGCGTAGATCAGGTGCTTGCGGTGTATCAGATGGAACATCTTTGTGTAGACGGTCTGTTTACCCATTTGTGCGCTGCGGATACGATGGATGCGCGGGATACAAGCTATACGAAAGACCAGGCGGAGGCTTTTTACCGGCTGGCCGGGCGGTTAAAGGAGCTTGGATATCCTTGCCCGAAATTACACATGCAGGCAAGCTACGGTGTATTTCATTATCCGGAGTATGCGGGTGATTATGCCAGAGTGGGGATTGCTTTATACGGGGTGTTAAGCACAAAAGAAGATACAATCCGCTGGCAGGAGGAATTGCAGCCTGTTTTGTCTCTTAAGGCAAGGATTGCCACTGTAAAAACACTGTATCAGGGAGAGTCTGCAGGCTATGGCATACAGTTTACGGCAAAGCACGATATGCGGATTGCCACGCTTGCGATCGGTTATGCGGACGGCCTGCCGCGTACGCTGTCATCCGGTGTCGGCAGCGTACTGGTGGATGGACAGCGGGCGCCTGTGGTCGGACGTATCTGCATGGATCAGACGATCGTAGACGTCAGTGGTATTTTGCACGTACAGGCTGGTGATGAAGCCGTGCTGATCGGGCAGTCCGGCAGCCAGGAAATCTCTGTCTGCGACATTGCCGCGCAGGCCGGGACAATTACTAATGAGATTTTAAGCCGTATGGGAGCAAGGCTGGAGCGGGTCTGCTTATAGATTGGTAAAGCACCACTGCGCCCAGTCCCAATTTGCGACAGAAAACCAGTCTTTGATATAATCCGCCCGTACATTTTTATGCTTGAGGTAATAGGCGTGTTCCCATACGTCAATGCATATGATCGGAATCAGATTCTGTGCAAGCGGCGTATTCTGGTTTGCAGTCGTTATAATCTGCAGGTTACGCTGCGCATCTGTAACGAGCCACGCATATCCGGAGCCAAAGACGCCCATCGCCGCTTTGGTAAACGCGTCCCGAAACCTGCTAAAGCTGCCGAACTGCCAGTGAATGCTTTCCGCCAGCGTCCCCTGCGGTTTTGCCATCTGTTCTTTTGGCGCGGCCAGGCCGTTAAAATAAAACCAGTGGTTATACACGCCGCCTGCATTGTTTTTTACAGCAGTACGAATATAGTCCGGGATTTGATCCAAATTGGTCAGTATTTGCCGGAGTACGGCAAACCCGCACTGCGGCTGATCTGTAAATGTCATGGCAGACAGGGCGGAACATTCCAGGATCAGGGTGTTTAATTTGTCGATGTAAGCCTGCAGATGTTTGTCATGGTGCAGATACATGGTCTGAATGTCAATGTAGGGTTCCATTGCTTCAAAGGAGTAGGGGAGCGGATCGTTTACAAATTTGCAATATTCTTCCATATTGATTCCGGAGCTTTTTTATATGATATGTGATCGTTCTAAAAACGTGCCGCATTTCAAGGCGCCCATTGACAGCAAATGCCCCACTGCGTATAATAAAGACAGATGCACAGGAAACTGCAGGTACCTGTGACAGACCGGCCTGCAGTACGTCACATATACAGAATCAGAAAAGGAAAAAGGTTGTCCTGTCAGCGGGCAGCCTTTTTTATCCGTAAAAAGAAAAGGGGTGTCTGCGATGCTGGTTTTACAGGCGAATGAGGAACAGGAAGCTACATTTCAAAAGCTGATCCGGACAATGGGGGAGCAGATTGTATGGGATGGAAGATTTTTGGTAAGGGACGACGAACTGATCCTGGAAGGGACGGTTCGTTCGCTGATTTTTCAGTTTGATACCAGGAAAGTTGTGACCAATCTGATCGACTTTCCGGTGAAAGAAGATGAAATTGTGGATGTATCCAGGCATCCGACTTTAAAAGACCTGGTTAATATGGCGCTGTATGCATTCGGCAAATGGGGGACGCTGCGGGGACTTAGGGTGGAGCAGGATTATCCGCAGCTGAATCAGCTGTTTAGCAAGATCCTTGGCATGTATTATATCGAGCCGTCTTTTCGGAAAGAGAATTTCCGGTTTTATAAAGTTGGCGTACGGATTACTTATGAAGAAGTGCTGCAGACCGTTTTAGAATATGAGAAAAAACAGGCGGAAGACCCGGCTGCCGAGTCGCAGGGGCTTTGGCACCGCCTGATCTGGAAAAACAGAGAGCGGGTGTTTCAAAAAACAGAGACAACGCTGCTGGAACGGGTCGAAGACCGGATTGGGAATAATTTTTATCTCGTAGGCTATGCATGTCCGAAATGTTCTGAGAAATTGCATATGGTCGTCTATCCAGACGGTAAAGAGGTGCGGATTGATACAGAAGAACAAGGCGTGTATCTGGCGCGCGCTTATACATGCAGCCATTGTAACTGCTTTTATACCCCGCGGCCGGATCGGCTGATTTCCGAAGGTCTGATTTATGAAATGGATTTTGGGGATGATCAAAAAGCGTACGAAGATTATCTGGAACTGATGGGCTACTATGGGGAACGCGCCGCTAATTTTCAATATAACGAGTACGAGGCAGTCAGAAAACAGCGGCTGCAGCGGGAAGCAAAGCAGGCGGCTGGCGGCCCTGGCAATGATCCGGACCTGCTGCGAAGCCCGAAAGATGCGCTGCGGCAGATGGAAGATTTCGGCAGAAGGGCGGCCAGCCTGCCGGATGAAACACTGCGGCGGTTTGCCCATCGAATCGAAGAAGGTTTTTACCCGGATGCATTGGTTGCAAAGCATGAGAAAAAAATTCTCAAAGAAGTCAGAGAGCGGGAGAAAACAGAAGCGCAAAAACAGTCGCACCCATCTGAAGGAACTAAGACAGCGCTGCGCCAGCACGCCGCGTCTGCTCCTGGCGGGCATCCTGCAAGAGATGGTGCGCCAGATCACTCGTCTGCAGGATCTGCTGCATCAGGCTCTATCCATGGCAGGCTGTCCGGAACGTTAAATAAGCCAGGGATGGAAAACAGAAGGGCAGGATTTGGATCAGGTGGAAATCAGCCCGGGGAACAATATGATGATATGGCTCTGGATGACATGGGGCAGGCACAGTATGCGGGACTGAACGCAGATTATATAAGACAGGCACAGCATCAGGGAATGGCGCCAAATCATCAGGGTCAGGCGTCTGATCAGAGGATGGCGCTAAACAATATGGTTCAGGCATCTGATCCAGGCATGGAACTGGATGATATGGGCCAGGCGTTTCATACGGGAACAGCGCTAAACGACATGGGCCAGGTATCTGATCAGGGAATGGCTCTGGATGATCAGGTTCAGGCATCTGATCCAGGTCAGGCGCAGCAGAATGGCACAGGGTACCAGGATCATTCCAAGAAATGGACGGCGGGGCAGCAGCCGGAAACAACTGTCAGCGGACAGAGAACGCAGACACGCGCAGACGCTTCACCGCAGCGAAATCCTGCACAAGAAAAGCTGGAAAATTACCAGATTCGTACAGGCATGCTCGACCGGCTGTCTGACAGGCAGAAAAAGGAACTAAAAAAACAAATTCAAAACGATACACTTATTGATGGAAGCCAGAAACAACAGCTGCTCAAGCAGATGGAAGAAGCAGAGTACCGGGATCTGGCAAATGCACTGGACAAAAAAGCTGCCAAAAGTGCAAATATGAATTATACACAGCTGCAGCGGATGATCAAAGAAGCAGAAGACGAGAACTTTCCGGACAGCCTGAAAGGCCCATATCTGGAAAAACTTCGGCAGGCAAAAAACCAACGTGCCAATCAAGAAGTTCGTCAAATCATGGCAAAGCTTCCAGAACGTATGGACCGCGCCGGATACCGCAAATTAGAAGAAAAACTACGCGCTTATGAAGGCGCCGATTTGTCACCCTATAAAGAAACACTGCGCCAGAAACAGGAAGCGGCAGAAAAGCACGAAATTGCAAGTATGGTAAAACGTTCCAGAAAGGTCAGCCGCAGCGATTATATCGGGCTGATGCGCAGGCTGGAAGAGCAGGAATTTCAGGATGAAAACATCACCCCATATATGGAAAAGATTAAAGAAAAAGTACATGATCTGGATGAAAAACGCCTGGATGAGCTGCTGGACCAGGCGCAGCAGCTGGATTTTAATACGGCTGCCGCTGTCTATGAGCAGATCGACGCAGAGAATTTTCTGCCGGAATTAAAAAGCAGCGCGCTGGAGATGCTTTCCAAACGTCTGGAAAAAATCCGTACCGATGAGTGCGAACTGCTTGTAAAAAAGCTGCAGGATGAAATGCAGGATAAGATCCGCAATAACGCCAGACATCATTTTTATCCGGCACGTAAAGTGATGTTAAATACCGCAGAGCAGGGAGAAACAAGCGCCATCGACGCAGCGCTTGCAGCTTATGCCAATGAACGCAGTATGTTTGAATATCCGATTTTTTCCGTCGATACCTCTAGAAACTATAACGGCAGGGAAGGAATGGTACTGACGCCGGAAAATCTGTTTTACAGTACCCGCATGCATGCATACGGCATCCCGATTTCCAATATTGCATCCGTTGAGGCGTCTACCGGGCTTTTGAACCGTAAGATTACACTGGAAGAGACAGATGGTACACAGCACAAGCTGCCGTATGCGGTAAAGACAGGTGAGATGGAAGACTGGGCGGAAATACTGGGCGATTTTGTGCAGTATCTGCAGGAAAAACCTGCTTCCAGAAAATTGAATTATCTGGCCAGGGAAACACATGATACGATCTGCTGTTACCGATGCGGATATGTGTATCATGGCAGGGATGTTTGTCCGGAATGCGGATATAAGAAAAACCGCTGATTGGATGCTGGTATTTTTTGGCTTGCCGGACGTGACCGGAGCAGCGGAACGGGAGGGCAGCCCACCGCCCGCGGCGTCGTCCGCCCAGCCACCCACATCCCCCCGTCATCAAAAATTTTCCTTCAATCCCATTGACACACAGGCAGTATCCGCAATATAATGGTAAAAGTCTGCAACATCAGACAGTAAAGGAGATTGATTATGGATAACATCAATAAAGAAGACGATCCGCACTGGCTGCAAGTGCTGGAAAAAAAGCAGCAGATGCGGAAAAAACGGAAACGGCAGGTATTTTTTCAAAAGCTGCTGATTCTCGCATTTGTATTAGCCGCCGGATCAACCGTTTTTTTCTTTGTTATGGAAAATGGAAAAAAAGCCAGCCAGCCAGGCAGTAATACACAACAATTAGCGGATACACAAAAGCAGCCATCCTCGGCAGATTCTGAAAAAACAGATCAGACATTCGCGGATCAGGATCAAACAAAAGCGGACGGGGCTGATTTGGAGGAAACAGATACCGAAGAACCAGATGGACAGAAGGAAGATTCAGATTACGCAGATGACAGCACACAGGCGTTTCAATATATAGAAAAAACCAGAACGCTGGGAGGCGGTATTGCCAGTAACCACGCGGTTTTAGTAGATGCTGTTGGCGGAACGGTACTGGCCTGCAAGAATGAGAAAGACCGGATTGTACCTGCTTCCATGACAAAAGTGCTGACATTGTTAACAGCGGTGGACAAACTGGGGGATACTATTGATCTGGATGATAAGTTTAAGATTACCGTGGAGATTACGGACTATTGTTATTTGAATGAGTGCAGCGTGGCCGGGTTTGACAGAGATGAAAAAGTGACAGTCCGAGACCTTTTGTACGGGACGATACTTCCGTCCGGCGCAGATGCGTCGCTGGGACTGGCGGAATATACGGCCGGATCGCAGGAGGCTTTTGTAGAACTGATGAATGCGAAGCTGGAGGATCTTGGTTTGTCAGATACGGCACATTTTACGAATTGTACGGGTATTTATGACGAGGATCATTATTGTACGTTATTTGATCTGGCAGTCATTATGAAAGCGGCGGTTCAAAATGACCTGTGCCGGGAAGTGTTGTCTGCGCGTACGTATACGACTTCCAAAACAAAGCAGCATCCCGATGGAATACTGATTTCCAACTGGTTTTTGCGTCGGATCGAAGATAAAGATACCGGGGGCGAGGTAGCCTGCGCCAAGACCGGATATGTACAGGAGGCGGGAAACTGCGCGGTGAGTTACGGTATAGATAAAAAAGACCGCGAATATATCTGTGTAACGGCAGACGCGCCGGGAACCTGGAAATGTATTTATGATCATGTAAAGCTGTATAAGCGGTTTTCGGGAAGAAAATAGTTTTTGAAACAAAAGACTGATTGCCAGGATGTATACAGGAAGAAATACAAGAAGAAATACAGAAAGAAGTTTTTGTGGCTGCATTTTTAGAAAGGGTGAGGAAAACGGATGAATATTTTATCGCGCATTGAAGATCAAAGAATCAACAGCTGGAATATTTTTGTTGAGATTACAATTGGTGATTATTTAGGCTTTGCACCTGATATTTTAAATAATAATGATATGCAAAGAAAGAAAGTAAAATCATCCAAATCTGTCTATTCGTTACTTAAGACAGATTTAATAAGAGGATGTGTGATCCCGCCGCTTGTATTAGCGTTTACTGATTCTGGTATGATCAATGATAAAACAACGGATCAGCAGATTATGGAATATGTGGCTGGTAACCCTCAAAATTTGATGATCTTAGATGGACTGCAGAGAACTTATACATTAATTGCGGCAAAGGAAGAGCTGGAACAAGCAGATAACAGAAGTGAAACGGATCGGTTTTTGTCTCAAAATATAAGGATGGAGATTTATATTGGAATCAATAAATTTGGTATCTTATATCGGATGCTGACGTTAAATACCGGGCAGACACCTATGTCAACCAGGCATCAGATTGAAATATTATATAAAAATATGGTCAATAAAGAAATTGACGGAATTCGGTTAGTTACGGAAAAAGAAGGCAAGGTAAAAGCATCGGTAAGAGAATTAAAGTTTAAGGATGCGGTAGATGGATTTCATTCATATATCTATAGGGACGAGCTTCCGATTGACCGACAGGATTTATTGGACAATGTTAAAATGCTTGAAAATCTTTCTCATGAAAATACAGAAATGGATGTATTTAAAGACTTTATATGTTCGTATGTCTGGTTTATGGAACAGTTAGAACGTTTTGTAAATCCAGATGAATTAGATTTTGAAGAAAGTGGATTTAGCAGAGATCCTTTTGGGGAAAATATTGTGAAAGTGTTTAATACCTCTCAGGCATTGACTGGTTTTGGAGCAGCAATCGGTCGTCTAAAAGACTTTGGTAAATTAGAGTCATTGGAAAAATTTTATCTGCTTCCGGACAGAATGGAATCTGGTTCTGTTGAGCAAAATGATTGGTTTATAGAGCTATTGCTCGGATTGGATAAAGTGAATAAGGAATCCAAAAAAATAGGAAATGGGCAGAGAATGCTGTTTCAATATTTTTTTAGGGAATTATTTAATCCGGAAAGTGATTCTTATCTTAATTTGTATCTTTCAGCTAAAAATAGTTATCAGAAGTACAGAAGTCAGGTGTAGACATGGACCTTAAATTTATGGATGAAGATGTAATTTATACAAACATAGAGTTTCTGTTGGATCGTAAATGTTTTTCTGTCGTAAGTTCTGATGGAATGCGGTTGGAATGTGGAAAAGATTTACAATTAGATGATGAATACAATCCTCACGATTACTGCATGGAATTGTTTCATACGAACACGTTGAATCGGGAAAATGACATCTTCAGGGTTTTTGATAAGCAGACAGGTGTCAGTTTGGGATGGGTGTTTCCGATTCAGGCATTGGTTTCTGATCATCATGCATATGCAGAGAACGCTTTTTTCTTGAAATATGCGTATGTGGCGACTTATCTTTTATTGGACCGTATCTCGGAAACTGATAAGAAAAGTAGCAGAGAATTTTTAGATCTTACAGATTTTTATCCTGAAGATACAATTCTATTAGTCATGTGCAAAAGCAATTGCAACACGATTTCTCGTTTTAGTATATGGGATTACTTCGCTGATTTGTATCTATATGGTTATTCCTTTACAGCAGATCAGGTTGGTGCTGCGAAAGATGTATCTGTGGCTAAAAAAATCAACTTGCGCAGGATATCGGAAGATGTAAAAGATAAAATATTTATTATAGAAATTTTTAAGAGCCTGCTTGTTCAGACAGGGTTTTTGCCTTTAGCGAAATTTCATATGCTGTATCAGATTATTGAGCTTTTGATTGGAGATATTTTTTCTTACGAATTTATAGATTTAAATCAAAAAATTGAACAGGATACAAATAATCTTTTTGATTTGAAAAATGACTTGTTGGAAATTGCGGGCGAAAAGTACCGGGTAAACAAATTGTTTCGTAAGTATGCGCCAATTTCTGGCAGTTTGAGAGAGGAACTTAAGGATGTCTGTAATGAAATTCTAAAGGAATCCGGAAAAATGGAAAAAAAGAATGCTGAAGAAAGCCTTTATGCTGTCCGATGTTTAATGTTTCATGAATATGGAAGCATACCTGCGGCTTCCAGAAGTATTTTAGATGATATGAATCTTATTTTTGAAAAGGTAGTTATCGAATTGTTAATCACTTTTCATTTTCCAAATTCTGTGGAAGAGAAAAAAGAAAAATTATAATTTATGGAGGTGTGAAACATGTCGAATGAAAAAATCTACCAGATGGATTTTTCCAAAGTCTACCAGTTATTGATTGACAAAGCTGTAAAAAAAGGCAGGACGAAAGACGAAGTGTATGAAGTGACATGCTGGCTGACCGGGTACAGCAGGCAGGAGCTGGAACAGATGTTTGACGGGACGCTTACGTATGGGGAATTTTTTCAAAATGCCCCGGAATTGGAGAAAAAAAGAGATCTTGTAAAAGGCGTTGTCTGCGGCGTGCGTGTTGAACAGATCGAAGAGCCTTTGATGCGGTCGATCCGGTGTCTGGATAAGCTGATGGACGAGTTAGCCAAGGGGAAGGCGATGGATCGGATTTTGAGAAAATAAGAATATGGATATCTAGAAGTTCTGTGTGGCTGCTGTAACAGGAGCGTTGCTTCGCGGAGATTTTTACAGTTCTATGGGACCGGAAATTTACAGTATGTCCGTAGAGGATGGCCTGTTGGAGATAAAGACCAGTCCTGTAGAAAAAATTTATGTGATAACAAGCGGCAGAAACTGCCATAAAAAAGTTGCAGTT
Organism: Lachnospiraceae bacterium; assembly: GCA_009774535.1. Taxonomy (GTDB): domain Bacteria; phylum Bacillota; class Clostridia; order Lachnospirales; family Lachnospiraceae; genus Eubacterium_J. The sequence goes on along the minus strand of VSNY01000095.1, from coordinate 2,610 downwards.
TCCAGACAGACAATCACGGATGCGGCATTTCATCTGGATGGAACAGAAGGATATGTCAGAATACAGATTCGTGACGGACAGGGCCGTTATGCGTGTAGTAACGCATATAAGATGCGCGGGACTGTACCAGTGCTTCGGACGTATGACCTGCCAGAGAGCTGACTGCCGCAGTAAAAGTTGTCTGATGCCGCCTGATTTTTGACGCAAACGCCCGCTGCTTAAGACTTGCTGGAAATAACAGCAGGTCTTATCAGCTCAGGGACAAATAGTTCTGCATGCTTTTCAGCGCGGATTTTTCCAGTCTGGATACTTGTGCCTGTGAAATATGAATTTCTTCGGCGACTTCCATCTGTGTTTTGCCTTCAAAAAAACGCAGCTTAATAATATAATTTTCCCGGTCGTTCAGCCGTTTCATAGCATCGGATAAAGACAGGGATTCAATCCATTTGGATTCTTTGTTTTTCTTATCCGAGATCTGATCCATAACATAGAGCGTATCTCCGCCATCCGTGTAGACCGGCTCGTACAGGCTGACCGGGGTCTGGATGGCATCCAGCGCAAAGACGATCTCGGCTTTGGTGAGTCCTGCCTCTTTAGCGATCTCATCCATAGTTGGTTCCTGGTTGGAGGTGCGTGTCAGCACTTCTTTTGCGTGGATGGCTTTGTAGGCATTGTCTCGCAGGGAGCGTGATACCCGGATGCTGTTATTGTCGCGCAGATAACGGCGTACTTCGCCGATAATCATTGGTACGGCATAGGTGCTGAATTTCACGCCCATCGTCGGATCGAAATTATCAATCGATTTGATCAGGCCAATGCAGCCGATTTGAAACAGATCGTCCACATTTTCATGATGGTTGGAAAAACGCTTGATGACACTTAAGACAAGGCGCAGGTTGCCTTTGATATAAGTTTCCCTGGCTTCCTGGTCGCCCTGCTTGATTCTTTGAAATAACTCTTCTTTTTCAGATTCTTTTAATACAGGCAGCTTCGCAGTATTTACGCCGCAGATTTCAACTTTATAGACAGCCATAGTTAACCTCCGGATGTTTGATACTATAAAGCATGCGCGAAATTGCCGGAAATATTCATGAAATGATTTATTTGCACGGAAATCCGAATGTATGGAAATTTGCATTGGATTTTTATGGACAGCAGATATATAATGTAAGAAATGGAAGTGCTGCGAAAGAGTTAGGATACAAAAGCAGCGTGGAAATTGCAGATCAACGAAAGGGGAAAAGGATTATGAAGTATGTAATTTTGGGCGGCGTAGCTGCCGGGACAAAGGCGGCCGCAAAGCTGAAACGCTGTGACCGGAGCGCGGATGTAAAAATCTATACGAAAGGCGAAGAGATCTCTTATGCCGGGTGCGGGCTTCCGTATTATATCGGCGGCGATATCGCGTCGCGTGAGAGTTTGATCGTCAATACCCCTGCAAAGTATGCAGGACTGACCGGAGCGGAGGTATTTACCGGGTGCGAGGCGACTGCGGTAGATCATGGAGCAAAGACGGTCAGTTTGAAAAAGGCTTCCGGCGAGACTTTTACAGAAACGTATGATAAGCTGATTATTGCAACGGGTGCAGCGCCGTTTGTACCTCCGGTGGAGGGAGTCGGTCTGTCTGGTGTATTTTGTGTACGTACACCGGATGATGTGGTGCGTGTGCGTGCCTATATCGAAGAGCAGAAGTGCCGCAGGGCGGTTGTCTGCGGCGCTGGATTTATCGGATTGGAAGTGGCGGAAAATCTGCTGGCGCGCGGGCTGGAAGTGACGGTAATCGATGCCGCGGATCAGATCATGCCGAATGCTTATGACAGGGAAATGGCGGATTATGCGAAAAGACAGCTAAAGGCGTCTGGTATGCGTGTGCTGACTTCTACATGTTTACAAGGGATTACAGGCAGCGAAAAGGCTGAAAAAGTAGTAACTGACCAGGGAATTCTCGGCGCGGATCTTGTAATTTTAGCAATCGGGGTGCGCCCGGCGACGGAATTTCTCGAAGGATGCGGCCTTGAGATGCTGAAAGGGACGATTATTACAGATGCGCAGATGAAAACGAACCTGCCGGATATTTATGCAGTTGGCGACTGTGCTATAGTAAAAAATGTGCAGACAGGCAGGCCGCAGTGGTCAGCTATGGGTTCTACCGCCAACCTGGCAGCCCGTGCAATGGCAAAATCGTTCTACGGCGCAGGCAATGGCTACGGCGGATGCCTTGGAACTGGCGTGGTAAAACTGCTGGCGCATGTAAACGGCGGGCGCACAGGTATGACGGAGGAGCAGGCGAAGGCTGCAGGCTATGAGACGACTTCCGTGATTTGCGTGGTGGACGACAAGGCTCACTATTATCCAGGGGCTTCTTCTTTTGTCATGAAACTGACGGCGGAAACCGCTTCACGAAAACTGCTTGGCATGCAGGTATTCGGTGCAGGCGCTGTAGATAAAATAACAGACATTGCGGTAGTAGGCATTGCACAGGGGATGAAGCTGGATGATTTTGACACGCTGGATTTTGCTTATGCACCGCCGTTTTCCACAGCGATCCATCCGTTTGTAACAGCATGCTACTTATTGGAAAACAAGATAGACGGCATCTTTACATCTATG
>VSNY01000094.1 GCA_009774535.1 Lachnospiraceae bacterium | reverse complement strand
AGACAGGAGGCCCACACGCCGACTGTCTTAGTCGCAGTTAGCGATTAGTTCACCGCAGCGTTGCCCCAGTCCGCCCAAGGTGTGTCTCCCGGCGCATCCCCAGCTCCCAGCCCGCAGAGTCGTCCGCACAGCCACACTCCCCCAGCTTTCCACTATCTACCGCATAGTCACCCTTCTCTAATTAAAGTCCACCGCCGTCTCCCCCTGAATCAGATAAAGCATCGCATCTTTCCACACTCCCGCCGGATAAGTCCCTCCATACAGATTATCCAGTGTTTTTGGCGTATCATATCCGACCCATACCGTCACCGTGTAATAAGGCGTTACCCCACAGAACCACCCATCCTTGCTTCCGTTCGTAGTCCCCGTTTTCCCGGCAGCCGGCATTTCAGATGATTCGCTCCATTTCATGCTTTTGGCGGTGCCGACTGTCAGCACTCCTTTTAAAATATCCAGCATTTGAGAAGACGCCTCAGCGCTGTACACGCGTCTTGGTTTTTCTTCTTTGTACAGTTCCCTTCCGCTGCTGTCTTTAAAAGATACCAGGCAGGACGGGCTGCGGTATTCGCCCTGGTTGACGAGCGTCGCATAGCCGCTGGCCATCTGTACGGTTGTCGCTCCATAGGTCAGACCTCCAAGCGCGGCTGAAAGCGTCTGGTCTTGCGGAACGATGCGGTCAAATTTCATGTCTGTAATGTATTCCAGTCCGTTCGACGGCTTGATCTCGTAAAAGACGGAGTATGCCACCCCGTTTTTGCTCTGTTCTACGGCGCTGCGCAGCGGCATGGCAGTTCCGCGCAGGCTGGAAATATCTACGCCTGGCTGCTGCGCCGTTTTTACATCGATATCGTAAACGGTTGTTTCCGGCGTATACCCGTACATCAGAGCCGGCGTATACACAGCCAGAGGCTTGAAGGAACTTCCCGGCTGACGGTAGCTCTGGTAGGCACGGTTTAAGCTGTAGACATTATTTAGATTTTCTTGGGAACGGCCGCCTGCAAGCGCTATTACTTTGCCTGTCGTATTGTCGATGGCTGTAACCGCGCCCTGCAGTTCATAAACGTTTGTCTGCGGATTCGTCTGTGTGGCAAAGGCCAGATTGTTGTCCAGCGCCTGCTGCAAGGCATCCTGCGCGTCTGACTGCAGGCTGGTCGTTATTATATAGCCTTTGGCGTACAGATTGGATTTTTCCAGGTTGTAGGCAGCTTCGTAGGATTCCTGGTACTCTTTGTAATCGGCGTCATTTTGAAACTGATAGCGAAACTCAAAGCCATGCAGCTGCATCAGGTATTCTACGGCACAGTACACGGCGTATGTCGTTTCGTAATTGTTAAATTCGGATACCTGTTTTTCCACCTTGATTTTCTCCTGACGGGCTTCCTGGTAAGCGATTTTGGAAATATAGCCTTCCTCATACATATCTTTTAGAATCTTATCCCTGCGTTCCAAAGCGCGCTCCGGATGTTTATATGGGTTAAAATATTCCGGGCGGTTGGGAATCGCGCACAGGTAAGCGGTCTGGGAAAGGGACAGTTCAGATGCGTTTTTGCCGAAAAAGGCTTTGGAAGCGGCTTCCAGACCATAGATCCCGTTGCTGAAACAGGCGGTGTTGATATAAAACTCCATGATTTCCTGTTTGCTGTACTTGCGCGTCAGCCGGATCGAAACCATCATTTCTTTGATTTTGCGGATAATGGAGCGTTCTCTGGTCAGATAAATGGTGCGGGTAAGCTGCTGCGTGATCGTGCTGGCGCCCGCCATGTTATCTCCTCTGGAAGTGACAAAGTCCACGGCTACACGTATCAGCCCTTTTACATCGATCCCGATATTTCTCCAGTAGCTGCGGTCTTCGATCGCTACAAACGCATTTACCGCAGCCTTCGGGATTTCTTCATATTTAAGATAGCTGGACTTTCCATTTCCGGAAGACAGTTCCGCAATCTGTGAACCATCTGCCCCATAGATATATGTGACCTCGTCCATACGGAAATCTTCCGCCTTGCTGTTAGCGATAATTTCATCGGCTTCCTTAGCAAAGGAACGGTAATCATCTCCATATTTGACAAACAAAACGAGGGATATGGCCGCTGTCAGGATCAGCCCGACAAGTACGATCCATTTGAGCGCATGGCCTATATAATAGAAGAAATCACAAAAAAATGCCCCGATCAGACGGAATCCATATCCCCCTGCTGTCTCACCTGCCTTTTCATGTGCTTTTTTTACCTGTGTCAGCATGGACTGACGCTTTTGTTTCTCTTTCTTTTTTCCCATATGGCGACTCCCTTACTGCAGCAGCCTTGCAATCTCTTCTTTGTAAGGCGGATATTTAATCTTTGCATGATCCGGATCTGTCAGATACGGCGTTTCCAAAATTTTAGGTACCTCTAAAAAGTCCGGGTGATGAACAATCGCATAAAGCGCGTCAAATCCGATCCCGCCGTCTCCGATATTTGCATGCCGGTCCTTGGACGCGCCGCGTACATTTTTGCTGTCGTTAATATGAAACGCCGCGATCTGGTCTTTTCCGATCACCTGGTCAAAATGGCTGATAACACCGTCAAAATCCGTTACAATATCATACCCGCTGTCATGCGTATGGCATGTGTCAAAACAAACCCGCAGTTGATCAGAATGCACGACGCCGTCATAGATCGCGGCAAGCTCTTCAAACGTCCTGCCGATCTCTGTGCCTTTCCCCGCCATCGTCTCCAGCGCAACGAGGCACGGGCTGTCGGCGGTCAGTACTTCATTCAGGCCCTTGATAATCTGCGCCGTACCTGCTTCCACCCCGGCCCCCACATGCGCGCCCGGATGCAGCACTAACAGATGGCTGCCCATTGCTGCCGTGCGTTCCATTTCTTTTGCCAAAAACTCTACCGCAATGGAAAACGTCTCTGGTTTGACAGAATTGCCCAGATTGATAATATACGGAGCATGTACAATAAAACTGTCAATCCCATGCGCCTTCATATATTCATGCGCTGCTTCGATATTCAGTTCGCTAATCTCTTTGCGCCTTGTATTCTGCGGGGCGCCGGTATATACCATAAACGTATTCGCGCCATAGCTGACCGCTTCTTTTACCGAATTTAAAAACATGTCTTTTCCATTCATTCCAACATGACAACCTATTTTCAGCATTTTCAGACCTTCTTTCTTTCTAATAAATCACCCAGATATACCGTTCCAAACAGCTTTTTTTCAGCAAACGCATGTTCCTGTGACGTTTCATCCAGCACCGCGCCGTTAAACATCCGCACCGGGAACAAAATCAGCTGCCTGACACCCTGCTGAACATTGACGCAGGTCAGCAGGTCGTCTTCTTCATCATGGACACGCGCCAGCACGTAATAGTGTATTTCCTGCCCCTTTACATAATAATGCGCCAGCACTGGAATCCGTTTTACTTCTTCGGCTTCCCAGTCGATCTCATAATCTGTCATATGACGTTCAAAAATCTCATCCACTGCATCCGCGTCTGCCTGTTCAAAACGGGCAAGTTCTGTTTCTGTGATTAATTCTTCCATGATTTTCTCCTAATATACTATGATTTACATATATTTTTTACGATATTCTACTAAACAGTATAATGATGCCTGCCTTTTATTACAACAAAAACTAAAATGTACGCTACACTATGTATCATATTTCGCTACCAATCATACATTTGCGACCTAATATTGCATCGCCTATTAACATCTTTTGAGATAATTAATCATTTACTACAATAGATCTATCATACATTTGAGGAGACAGGAACTATACAATGAAAGAAGAATACGTATTGAAAAAAGTAACGCAGCTCTTACAAGAGCGTAACTGGACACTTTATCGGCTGGCCAAAGAATCGGAAATCAGTTATTCTACCTTAAGCAATACATTTCACCGCAATAATGTACCTTCCGTATCCACATTGATGCGGATCTGCGATGGCTTCGGCATTACTTTGTCGGAATTTTTTGATGAACACGGAGTAGCGGTAAAACAGCTGACCTCATCTGATCAGAAACTGCTTGCAGACTTCCATAATCTGCCAAGATCCGACAAAAATCTGGTAAATGCCTATATGCAGGGACTGTTAAAAGTAGCTTCTGTCCTGGAAGCGCCGGAAGACGGCCCTCCAGCTACTGATCCGGAATAATCCCGTATATCCACAGCCAGACAGCAAAGCCGGGAATCCCATCCGATTCCCGGCAATTTGCGCTGTTTTCAGATACAATAAGCCTTCGATGCCGCCTGTACCCCCGGCGCTATTGCTCCACCAAGTCGACGTCTCCCGCTATTTCTTTGTTTATTACATAATATGCCTTATTGTCCTCTGGTTTTACATAAATTTTAATTTCCCGCAGTTCCCCCTCGTTGCCGTTCTCTTTCCAGCTTTGCCTTACTTTATCGGAAATGGCTGCCATTGATACTTCATGTTCACCAAATTGTAACACCATATCTTCGGCTGGCTCTGCTTTTGGCTGCACAACCGTCTTTACTTCCGGAACGATCATATTTGTTTTTACAGGTGGCTTTTTGGATTTTTTCATTTCGTTACCCTCCTTATTCATTGCTTTCCACTACTATACCCTTTTTCCATACAATAGTCAAACTGAATTCCATCGAAATGCCCGCCCTTTGATCAGCTGCCGCAAACGCGTTTCGGGGCTGCCCACAGAAAAACAGATCGTTTGAAAAAAATTTAAAAAAAACAGTTGACGCTTCTCACAAATACGTATATACTGTACTTATCGAATATGTACAATAATTACAACCAATACAATATTATAATAGAAGGGAGGAACGAAATGGAGATACTCATCAGCAACAGCAGCGACAAGCCCATTTATGAGCAAATCTGCATGCAAATCAAAAGCCTGATTATGAACGGAACCTTAGCCGCCGGAGAAGCGCTGCCGTCTATGCGTGTACTCGCAAAAGATCTTCATATCAGTGTCATCACCGTGCAGCGCGCATACGAAGATCTGACGCGGGACGGATTTATCGAAACAGTGTCCGGCAAAGGCAGCTTTGTAGCCTCCCAAAACCAGGAATTTATCCGTGAAGAACAGCTGCGCATCGCAGAAGAGCTGCTTCAGAAAGCTGCAGAAATCGGCAGGTCACATGGAATTGCATATGAACAGCTGGCAGCTATCCTGAGATTATTTTACGAAGATTCCTGATGGCGCAGCCGTAAAGGGAATTTTGAAAGAAAATCAATAATGCGGTAAAGCGGATTATAGGTAAAGAAACAGATAAAAACAAAAAAATAATTAAGATTTAAGAAATAAACAACCATAAAGGAGACAAACATATGGAAGAAAATAGTATTCTGGTAAAAGATTTATGTAAGCAATTCGCTGGATTCGCGCTGGATCATGTTTCTTTTCGGGTTCCAAAAGGCAGGATTGTCGGATTTATCGGCGAAAACGGAGCTGGAAAAAGTACGACCATACATCTGATTTTAAACGAACTAAAAAAAGACAGCGGCGAAATCCAAATCTTTGGATCAGACCATACGTCCAACGCTCTAAAAGAAGAGATTGGCGTAGTATTTGACGAGTGCAATTTTCACAACGTATTTACTGCAGAAAATATCAGCAAAATGCTGTCCGGCATTTACCGGACTTGGGACAGCAGTCTGTACCATGAATATCTGAAACGGTTCGGACTGCCGAAAGACCAGCCAGTCGGCTCCTTCTCCAAAGGAATGCAGATGAAACTGGCGCTAATCAGCGCACTGGCGCATAAACCAAAGCTGCTGATTCTGGACGAAGCGACATCCGGGCTGGACCCGGTTGTAAGAGATGAGATGCTGGATTTGTTTTTGGACTTTATCCAGGATGAACAACATTCCATTTTGCTGTCATCCCACATTACATCCGATATCCAGAAAGTCGCAGATTATGTAGTGCTGATCCACCAGGGCCGCATTATTTTTGAAGAGCAGAAAGATGATCTGATCTACAATTATGGAATTTTAAAATGCACCAAAAACACATTCCCATCTATTGATCCGCAGGATTATCTCATACACAGAACCACCAAAACCAGCGAGGAATGTCTGGTCCGGGACAGAGAAGCAGTTATGCGCAAGTACCGCAATGTAGTTGTAGATCATGCAGCGTTAGAAGATCTTATGTTGTTTTATATTAAAGGAGGCACATTATGCGAGGACTGATTTATAAAGATTTTTTGATTTTTTACAAGAGCATTGATAAAAGAATGATTGCAATGTCGATTTTATTTTGCGCGCTGATACTGTACAAGGGCGGCAGTTACGGAGGGCTGATCGCTTCGATATTAATCGCGATGACCGTTGGCGCGCAGAATATTATGAGTTTTGCATCCGACGATCAGGCAAATTGGAAAAAATACCAAATGGCAATGCCGTTAAGCAGCTTTTCGGTAGTCGCAGGCAAATATATTTCCGTCATCTGCACACTGGCCGTCAGCCTGGGGATAAGCATGATGCTGAATCTTATATCCAGTCTGTGTTTTGGCGTCTCCGATGCTTCCGTTTGGGGGCTTGTGATCTTTATATCCATTTTTTTGCCGCTGCTTTGGACGGGAATCTGCCTGCCGCTGACCTATTGGTTTGGGATGCAGTCTGCACAGGCAATGGGGATCTTTGTTGTGATTCCGATCTTTTATCTGGTGAAGTATTTTGAAGACGGGACTGGATTTCTGGCCATGACGGAGTCGCTGGCAGCTTATTTGGCAGTCGCCGCAGCGGTTACGGTTGTTGTGTTCGGGGTGTCGATGATGGTGAGTATTGCGGGGTATCGGAGACTGAAATAGACTTTGCCTGCCACAAGCACTATGGTGTAAAAAGCTATTGAAAGGTCTGCAATGTCATTCAGGAACAATCTGAGCCATTTAGGAATTCTCACTTACCGCAAACTTTCGTTATGATATACTTCTGCTATAAAGCCAGATAAAAAATGTAAATAATTGTTATATGATTGAGGAGGTACCTGTTATGGCAAGAGAAGACAAAATATGGGAGTATGTCCGGGAGGCCGGATATCAGCCGCTGGAGAACCGCTGCATCATTGTTAAGCCCGCTCCCGACAATCTTAGCGAAAAGATCGTTTCATTTTTAAAGACAATGATCGAATGCGAATTTTGCGCGCTCCAAATGTGTGAACATGAGTTAATCATGCTGCCTTTTGACTCCATGTGGACGTATTTGAAAAAAGAAGCGTCCCTGGTTCTGCCTTATAAAGAGATTCAGTCGGTAACACTGGAGGATGATCTGCTCAATACCATGATCGTGATCCACACAGAAGATGATGAAATCCGGCTGACTACCCAGCAAAAGGCTCTGAGTGACCTGCGTGTGTCCAGTCTCTATGCTACCCAGTTCGCCGGAGGGTATAAAAATTGGCATAAGGAAAATATCGATGATACGCTCAAAGCGCTGACTGCGCTTGAAAACGGCGCTAAATAACACAAAGTTTGATTCGCTTATTGGGACAGTCTCCGCCCTGATTATGAACCGAACATTTCCGGACACTGGCAGAGAGATTACTCTGGTCTGCCAGTGTCCGGATAAAATACTATGCATTATTCCTTTTTGATACTATCTGTACGTATCATAAATTTAGTCGTTGCTTCCAGATCCTTTGGCGCCCCGCTAAACGTCTGGTATTCTTCTCCTGCTCGTACAATCTCCCGCATTCGTTCGGTCAGTTCTTTTACGTCTCCGTGATATGCATCCACAATCTTCTTTACCGCTTTTTTGTCAAATTCTTTCAGCCCGTCATGCAGCTCATGCGCTCCGCGGTCCAGCGCACCGATTCCGTCACGGATTTGTCCCGCGCCGTCTGACAGCTGTGCTACGCCGTTTTTTAACGCCGTGTCATTTCCGGTCAGCTGATCCGCCCCGGATACAAGCTGCGCGATGCCGTTTTGCAGCTCCGGAACGCGTTCTGCCAGTTGCTGTGTGCCTTCACTAAGCGCCTGCGCCCCGGACACAAGGCTGTGACCGCTTTGCGCGTCTTTTGCTTCAATTGCGGCCGCGATTTGTTTTTTCGCAGATTCCGCTCCGGATACCGCCGCCATCTGACCTGCCTGCTTTGCAGCCGTTTCACATGCGCCTGCGACAGCTTCTCCGACGGAACCCGCTCCCTGGCTGACAATCCCGCTTGTAACGCCATTGGCCAGCGCGGATGATAAACCGCCGTTTAATACCGCATTTGCGAAAAATGCCGCATAGGTTGTTTCTGTTCCTGGTACATTTGCCTGGCATGCTTCCGGCGAATAGCTCTGCCCCTCCGCATCCGTAAAACCATTTGCCGCATAGTACTGTGCCAATGCCGCCACAACTCCTTCCGAGGTCAGCCCCTGCGCCTGCAGTCCCGCCTGAATGCCGCCCTGTACGGTCTGCACCGTTGTCTCATTGGTCAGAGTCTGTGTAAAATTCTGCACGGCTCCTTCGTAAATCAGATTGTAGGCGTCGGTTCCTTTTTGAAACTGCGCGGCGACAGCCTGACCTACTTCTTTTTGCATGGCTGCTTTTTCTTTTGCCGTGATCTGCTTGTTCAGTGTCTGGTCAAGTTTCTGCACACCGTCCGCGATTGTCTTCGCACTGACATTCAGTGTCTGGACGCCCGATTGAAGCGCACCGGAACCATCCTGCAGGGTGCGGATGCCGTCCGATAGTCTGGATACTCCGTCGGTATAGGCGTTAACGCCGGACGCGAGTGAATTTACGCCGTCTGAAAATCCGCCCATGCTGTTATTTAAAGTATCCAAACCGTCTGACAGCTCTCCGCCGCCGTTCTTTAACTGCCCCATCGCATCCGACATTTCATCCATTGTTTCATCCAAAGTACGCAGATCCAGATTTTCCGAAAGTCCGCTGTCTGCCATGAACCCTGGCACCGCAACCGTCGCTGTCATTTCCAGCGAAAAATCCTGCACATCCGCTGTGATTTCCACATGATCCGGAAATTCAAAATCTTTGTCAAATTCTTTCTCATCCACGTCCAGACTTTCCTTCAGCCCTGGTACCGCAACGCCTACGACTGCGATCTTCGTGCCGTCTGACAATACTCTGCCGTTATTTACCCGGACGTTGCGGAAGCTGTCGTTTAAGACCATACCGGACATTACCGTAAACGGCACATATATTTCTGTCTTTTTCCCGTTGATCTTTGCGGTCGTCTTTGCATGGTTTTCATAATCAAAGCGGATCGTTACTTTCCCGCTTTTTCCTGCCAGCTCTTGCGGCTCTGTCTCTTTTCCGTCCATATAATAGGTCACTTTTTCTGAAACTGGCAGCTTTTTTTCAGTAGTTCCGCGGTAATAAATATCCTGCCCGCCAGCCTGCCAGATGAGTTTTTTCCCGTTCTGCGAAAAGGTCTCGTTTCCTTTTACATTTTCAATCTCTGTCAGTTCCGTTTCATCGTGAATCTGTGCGTTCGCTGATCCGTTTTTCAGCCAGTTGCTTACAATCGTCTGCTTTGCATTCCCGTTGGCGTCCGCGATCAGGTACACCGTCTCTTCCTTAGCGTCCAGGCTCTGCACCTGTTCGGTATCCAGCATAGACACCAGCTGTTCCGTCAGAGATGGTTCTGTGTCCTCTTTTGATTCCTGTTTCTCCTTCGTTTCCGCCTGATCCTCGTCCTGCGCTTTTGCCTGCTTTGCCGCGTCCTGCGCTTCACCTGCCGCTCTCGTCTCATCCTCCACAACCGCGTGTACCGCATCGACGCCGCCTGCCTGCAGCTGCCAGGCGCCAATACTTCCACCGGCCAGAGCCACGCATAAAATCCCTGCCGTCATACGTATCGAAAATTTATTTTGAAATCTTTCTTTTAATTCTGTCCACTTCATTTTGTTTCCCTCCATGATACAACAAATGGCAACCGTTCTGATCCTGTCTGCATCCCTTTTTCTTTTAAAAATCCTGCGCTCGTCTTACAGATCAGACGGTCAAAAATCATAAACATTGCCGGCAGAATAAACGCCACTACCAAAAGGCTGATCAACGCTCCCCGCGCCAGCAGCACACAAAGCGCGCTGATCATATCAATACTGGAATACAGCCCGACGCCGAATGTGGCGGCAAAAAAACTAAGCGCACTGACAAATACCGACTGCAGCGAACTGTTCAGCGCGGCGGATACCGCTTCCTGTTTCAATGCGCCCTGATATCTGGCTTTTTTATACTTATTTGTCATCAGGATCGCATAATCGACCGTAGCTCCCAGCTGGATCGTACCGATCACAATCGAGGCGATAAACGGCAGCACCGTTCCTGTATAGGCCGGAATACCCATATTTATAAAAATCGCAAACTCGATTACAGATACAAGAATCACCGGCAGCGAGATTGATTTTAATACAATCGCAATAATTACAAAAATCAATACGATTGATACCATACTCACCGTTTTAAAATCCTGATCCGTAATCGTAATCAGATCCTGCGTACATGGCGCTTCCCCGATCAGCATAGCAGACGGATCGTACTGTTTCATAATACTTTTTATCTCATCACACTGCGCATTCACTTCATCCGAAGCTGTCTTATATTCCGACGCCAAAAACATCATTTGATATTTTCCATTATCCAAAATCTCCCGATACGTATCCGGAACCATTTCTTCCGGAATTGCCGGGCCTCGTACGGAATCCATGCCAATAACAAACCTGACGCCTTTCACTTCTTCCAATTCACGCAGCATCGCACGCGCCTGTCTGGCGTCCAGCTGACTGTCTGCAAGAATCACATGCGTCGCGCCCATGCCGAAGTCTTCCTCCAGCTTTGCATTCGCCATTACACTTTCCAGATGCTCCGGCAGCGTCCCCGCCAGGTCATAATATACTTCATTGTGCGTATACCCATACAGGGCAGGCCCTAAAATGACAAGGAACAGCACAGCAAATACCACATAATTTTGCGTTACAAAATCCCCAATACGCCCAAGATCCGGGATCATCGCCCGATGCCTTGTCTTTTCAATTGCACGGTCAAACACCAGAATCATCGACGGCAGGATCGTCACACATCCGATCACGCCAAATACAACGCCTTTTGCCATTACAATTCCCAGATCCAGCCCCAGCGTAAACGTCATAAAACACATCGCCAAAAACCCTGCCACTGTCGTGATCGAACTGCCCACAACTGAAGAAACCGTATTGGAAATCGCATGCGCCATCGCACGTTTTTTATCTCCGTAAAAGCGCTTCTGGTTTTCCTGATAACTGTGCCAAAGAAAGATCGAATAGTCCATCGTAACCGCCAGCTGCAGCACTGCCGCCAGCGCCTGCGTAATAAAGGAAATCTCTCCGGCCATAAAATTTGTCCCCAGATTATAAATAATCGCCATTCCAATGCTGAGCAAAAAAAACAGCGGGATCAAAAACGAATCCATAGTCAGCGACAAAACAACTGCTGACAATACCGACGCGATCACGACATACATAATCGCTTCACTATTACAAATATTCTTAATATCTGCGACTACGGCAGACATACCGCTTAACAGACACTGCTGCCTGGTCAGGCCGCGGATCTGTTCTACCGCGTCCAGCGTCTCGTCAGCTGACATCGATGTGTCCAGCATAACGATCATTAATGTAGCATTTGTTTCCTGATTTTCAAACGCTTTTTCTATATCCGCCGGAAGCAGCTCCATCGGAATGGAAAGGTCTGCCAGCGAATCATACCAAAGGACTTTCTTTACATGCCCGATCTGGCTGATCTCATTTTTTAGCGCCGCTGCCTCCTTCGGTTCCATTCCTTCCACAACCGCTACCGAAAATGCCCCCGTCCCAAACTCTTCCAGCAAAATCTCCTGCCCCTGCATCGTCTCAATATCTTTTGGCAGATAGGACAGGATATCATAATTAATCCTTGTATGCAGATATCCGATCATGGACGGTACCAGCAGCAGCAGACTAAGGATTAAAATCGGTATTCTGCATGTTACGACTCGTTTACCAAACTTGATCATGCTTTTCACATCTCTTTCTTTTTTATTTCTGCACCTGTGCAAGAAAAAGTATATAAAAAAAGATTGAATATGAAAATATTCAATCTTTTTTAAGTGTAGCCATATTTTTACATTTGCACTTATGTGTAGCGACTGATATACAAAACCTTAAAATTGTATATGTAACTCCGCCGACTTACAAATCTTCCAATGCATCCTCCAGCGAATGACTCATTACATACTGGTACAGCTCCGCCAGATCCTGCGCCCCGATCGTCATCCCGCTTTGAATCCATTCAATCAGGATAAACACCATCGACTGTCCATAATACTGCGCCAGCCGCTGCGGCGTCAGCCACTCATATTTGGGCTGCTTGCGTTCGCTGTGTTCTTTGCACACTTCTTCCAACAGGCTGCGTATACAATTCTGCGAAATGCTGTCAAACGAATCCTGCCCTTCCAGTCTGCTGACCTTTGTATAAAAGTCCTTTTCTTTTTCGACATTGAGAAATAAAAATGTCATCGCCTGTGTCGTTAAGCCGCTGCGGACAAAAGGCTTGATCGGCTCGATCAGATCATGGTTGATGATCCATTCCAGCAGTTCATATTTATCCTGAAAATGATTGTAAAAAGTCGTACGGATCACGCCTGCCTGATCGGTGATCTCCTTAATTGTAATTTTCTCAATCGGACTCCGACACGCCAGCTCCTTAAAGCTATCCGCAAGCAGCTGGTCAATCTCCCGTTTTCCCTGATTGGCCATGAATTATTTTTCCTCCAGCTTATTATTCCATAAATCTTCCGGTACCGGGATCATCTCCTTCGTCCCTTCGCGCCAGCAGATCAGCTGGCGGGTCTGCTCCACCCGGCACACCCACGTATTATCATAGATTCCGGTCAGCTCCAGGTCTTCTTTCCCCATCAGCCAGGTCTTCTTTCCAATCATCGTCAGCGCATGTACCTTTTCAAATACAATCGTACCTGCCCCGCTGCGCTCCGGCTCATCCACGCTTACAATAAACGCCTGTGGCACCAGACGCATGCCGTTTACCACAAATCCATTTTCCAATCGATACTGGACGCTTAGAATATCCAATATCCCACTGTCCAAATAAGCTGCCATCGAATCCCCTCCCTTATTGAAAATGCACGCTTTATTCATCAAATTCCACTGTAACAAAAAAGCCTTTCGGCGTCTCTTTGATTTCCAGAACGGTTCCCTCTGTGGACTGCAGCCTTTCCCGGAATTTATAATTTGCCGACATCGCAAACGCATTGCCGAGCGTATAATAATAAGAATCCGGAAGCCTGCCTTCGGTAACCGGCAGCACATCCCCTTCTTTTAACAGCCCGGTCCTTTCCATTTTAAATTCCATCGTTCTCATAATTCATCCACTTCGTGCGCTTCCACATCGATCGGCGCGATCTTTTCCGCCGCATAACGGACGGCCTGTACCGTATGGAAGATAATAATCATATTAGAAATCCCGTCATAGACAAGCGCTATTCCAAGCATCCGTACCGCTACCGAGAGTACCCCGAAGGAATCGCAGATACATATAACCCCAAAGACGCAGTTTAACAGCGCCAGCAAAAACAGCATCATAAAACGGCTGCTGCCATGCTGCTTTGCATCCGCTGCCATCTGGAAATCCCGCAGACTATGCACAAGCAGAACAACGCCGATGACAATCGGTACCAGCGTGGCAATCGAACCAGGGGTAATAAAAATCCAGACGCCAAGCAGCAAAAACAGCAAACCGCCCGCAACTGTCAGTATTCCCCGTCCTTCCATAATATAGCCAAATATATATACTGCCCCCATTACAACAAGCAGCGCCCCCAGCACCCTGCAGATCAGGCCCGTAACCTCCATCGGCCATGCAATCAGGATACCGCCCAGCGCAATTGTCAGTATTGCGGACACGTATGCTGCGATGCGAAGCTTTTTGAACAATTCCTTCATACTACTATATCCCACTCCTTTTCTTTTTGTTGCTACTATTGCTTGTATCTGGTCATTATAGGCTATTTTTACAGAAATGACAATAGATTTTTGCGATTCATCTCTTTATGATGGTTCTATCATATCAGTTTTCCGTTTCAGATTCAACGGATTTCATGAAAAGCTTTCTGCATCTCTTGACGCATGATTCTACATGATGTAGACTATTATTAGTCGACAATGTGTAGATTCTTTTTCTGAAAGCTGCACGGCTGTTTATATATCCTGTAATGAAGAAACTATGTGCCGGATCGGCATAAATCAGCGAAAGGCATA
Organism: Lachnospiraceae bacterium; assembly: GCA_009774535.1. Classification (GTDB taxonomy): domain Bacteria; phylum Bacillota; class Clostridia; order Lachnospirales; family Lachnospiraceae; genus Eubacterium_J. Next base: position 139 of record VSNY01000094.1, on the reverse strand, counting down.
TGCATCCGCGCTGCTGGAACTGTCTGCAAAAAAAAGCGGCTGGCTGGCGGTACCGCCTGCATTTGGAAAGCAATTTGGTGAAATGTCAAGAGGAAAATAAAAAAGATTTTCTTGAAGAAGGGTAACTTTAATAGACCTA
>VSNY01000093.1 GCA_009774535.1 Lachnospiraceae bacterium | reverse complement strand
AGCAGGATGTGGTTTAGATTATGGATAAAACCACTAAGATCAGCCATCTTAAGAAGATTCTGCCTGAGATTCTAACAGACAGGGAACTGGAGATTATTGTGCTGCGCTATGGGCTAAAGGACGATGAGCCGGTGACGCAGAAGCAGATTGCGGGACGAATGGGGATTTCGCGGTCTTATGTGTCAAGGATTGAGAAAAAGGCGCTGGGAAAATTAAGGGAGAGATTTGAGGAAAGCTGAAACTGTGTAAAAGATAGGAAGTTCCGGAAAGCAGGATGAGTTAATTTGGCTGGCGGTGCCAAACTGACTCGTCCGATTCTTTGTTTACGGGTATTATTTTTATTGGAATTTTTTATTGGAAATTTCGTATGGTAACTTCTGAAATTTTCTAGTCGAAGCGCAGCGGTACGCGGCAGTTTTGGAAGGCCGGGGGTTTGTAAGAGAGCGAATCCGGACGTATGGGTTTGCGTTTGCCGGAAAGAAGGTTCTGATCAAAGAGCGGTAATTTTCCGCCCGCAGAGTCGGCCGGACAGCCCTAAAGTATGGTCTTTGAAATTCTCCTGTAAAGTTTTTTCGTAGGAATATAAAATAACCTCTTCCAAACAGATGTATTCTGTGTTAATATAATTTTATCTTTTTTGTATATTTAATTTTGTACGATTCAGTTTGTAATATCCGGACAGCCCGCCGCTTCCCAGGCGGGGCAGATCAGTCAGAAATTCCAGGATTCTAAGAAAAAAGGTCGAAACGACCAGGAGGAATGGATTGTATAGTATTGTATCAACCGCGATTATCCGCGGGATTCATAGTGTGCCGGTTCAGGTAGAAGCGGACGTGAGCGACGGCATGCCGATGTTTGAAATGGTAGGTTTTTTGGCGTCCGAGGTTAAGGAAGCCAGGGAGCGTGTGCGGGCGGCTCTGCGCAACAGCGGCTGCTATCTTCCGGCAAAACGGATTACGATTAACCTGTCTCCCGCGCATATGAAAAAAACAGGATCTGCTTTTGATCTGCCTGTTGCCGTGGCCATTTTAGCGGCTCTTGGCATAGTGCCGGATCAAAGTCTTGCGTCTTTGCTGATCGTAGGGGAGATTGGTCTAAACGGCAGTGTGCAGCCGGTAGAAGGCGTTCTGCCGATTGTGGCGGAAGCAGGCGAACAGGGATTTACGCACTGCATGGTGCCTTATGATAACCGCAAAGAAGCAAATCTGATCAGCAATATCCGGATCGTTGCGGTAAAAAATATTCGGGAGGCGATCGGATTTTTCCACGGGACCGTAGAAATGACACAAGAGACGCAGGCAGATCCGCAGACGCTGCGGGCAGAACAAGCGGATGGATCTGATCCGGCGCAAAAAACACAGATGCAGCAGGAGCCGGATTTTTCACAGATTAACGGGCAGCGTCTGGTACGCCGCGCCAGTGAGGTCGCGGCGGCAGGGATGCATAACCTGCTGATGGTCGGGCCGCCGGGAGCCGGAAAGACGATGATTGCCCGGCGGATTCCTTCGATTCTGCCGCCGATGTGCCGCCAGGAGCAGTTGGAGCTGGCTAAAATTTACAGTATCAGCGGGATGCTGCGTCAGGATCATAGAATGATGTACAAAAGGCCGTTTCGCAGTCCGCACCATACCGTCACGCCGCAGGGGCTTGTTGGCGGCGGGACGATTCCAAAGCCCGGAGAAGTTTCCCTGGCACATAAAGGCGTTTTGTTTTTAGACGAGCTGGCGGAATTTCAAAAATCCACGCTGGAGTTACTGCGTCAGCCGATGGAAGAAAAACAGATCCAAATATCCAGACTGCATGGCAGCTGCGGTTATCCGGCTGATTTTATGCTGGTGGCGGCTACCAATCCATGCCCGTGCGGCGCATACCCGGACATGAACCGCTGCCGCTGCACGCAGAGCGCGATTGACCGTTATTTGGGCAGAATCAGCCGGCCTTTATTAGATCGTATAGATATTTGCGTAGAAACATCGCCGCTTACGTTTGCAGAGCTTTCAGCAGATCCGGTCAACGAAAGCTCCGCGCAGATCCGCGCCAGGGTTTGCGCCGCCTGGGAGCTGCAAAAAGAACGCTATGCGGGCAGCGGGATTTATTTTAACAGTCAGATTCCGGCGGACAGGCTGAGGGAAGTCTGCCAGATCACAGAACAAGAAGATACCTATCTGCAGCAAATGTACCAGCAGTCTAATCTGACCGCACGCGCTTATCATAAAATCCTGCGCGTAGCCAGGACGATCGCCGATCTTTGCGGCAGCGGCCGGGTAGAAACCGGACATTTGTCAGAGGCATTTTGTTACCGCAGCCTGGACCGCAGATACTGGGAAAGGTGGTGAGCGCATGGACAGACAGAACATCAACGCCAAACAGGAAGATACACAAAAATACGCTTACTGGCTGTCCTGCGTCAGAGGCTGTACGCCACGGGTCTTAAGACAGCTGCTGGAAGTCTGTGGGAGCGCGCAGGAAATCTATGCCTTGGAACCGATTCAGCTGGAAAAAATCCCCGGGCTGATGCATAAGGATATCCAGCGCATCATAGAATCAAAAAACACATGGGATGTAAGCCGCGAATGGCAGGCGCTGGCTCACGCGGGCATCCGTTTTATCAGCAGAGAGCAGGCAGAGTATCCGCAGCAGCTGCTGGAGCTTGCGGACGCGCCTTACGGGATCTTTTACCGCGGCAGCCTGCCGGTGCCGGAGCAGTTTCGCGTGGCGATTGTAGGGGCGCGGATGTGTTCGGAATATGGAAGGACCATCGCCAGGGAGATCGCAAGAGAACTGGCGCTGCATGATGTGGCGGTCGTCAGCGGCATGGCGCGCGGCATTGATGCGGCAGGCCACCGGGGCGCTTTGGACAGCGGCGGGGATACGTATGCGGTATTTGGCTGCGGGGTGGATGTCTGTTATCCGGATTATCACAGGCAGTTATATCATGAGATTCTAAAGCATGGCGGACTGCTCAGTGAATATCCGCCGGGGACAAAGCCGTTTCCCGGTTATTTCCCGCAGCGCAACCGTCTGATCAGTGTGCTTTCGGATGTAGTACTTATTATAGAAGCAAAACAAAAAAGCGGTTCTTTGATTACGGCGGATTTCGCGCTGGAGCAGGGCAGGGACGTCTATGCGCTTCCCGGGCGCGTGACGGACGCCTTAAGCTATGGCTGCAACCGCCTGATTGCGCAGGGCGCGGGCATTTTGCTATCCGTGGAAGACTGCCTGGAGGAGCTTATGGTTGCGGCGGCCCGCAGAAAAGGAAATCATACCCGCACAGTCAGGCAGCAGGAGGTAAATTGTGAAATTTTTGACAATTTACAAAAATTTTCTCTTGAAAAAGATGAGCGGTTGGTGTATGGTTGTCTTGGTCTTTTGCCAACGGGCTTGGAAGAACTACTGGAATTGACAGGATTAGACATACAGGCGCTTAGCCGGATATTGGCGGCCCTTCTGCAAAAGCACCAGATTGAGGAAGTGTTTAAAAATCACTATAAAAAATTACGGAATGAGTAAGGTGAGGAGTAGTCATGGCAAAGTATCTGGTAATCGTGGAATCACCGGCGAAGGTAAAGACAATCAAAAAATTTTTGGGAAAAAATTACGAAGTGACTGCGTCGAACGGGCATGTCAGGGACCTGCCGAAGAGTCAGATGGGGATTGATATCGAGCATGGATTTGAGCCAAAATATATTACGATCCGGGGAAAGGGCGAAATACTGGCGAAATTGCGCAAAGAAGCCAAAAAAGCAGACAGAATCTATCTGGCAACGGACCCGGACCGTGAAGGAGAAGCGATTTCCTGGCATCTGTCCAAGGCTTTGAAATTGGATGAAAATAAAAATGATAAGGAAGTATACCGGATCAGCTTTAATGAAATAACGAAAAACGCGGTCAAAGCTTCCCTGAAACAGCCAAGAGAAATCGATATGGACCTGGTTAACGCCCAGCAGGCAAGAAGGATCTTAGATCGTATGGTTGGTTATAAAATAAGCCCGCTGCTTTGGGAAAAAGTCAAACGCGGTTTAAGCGCCGGGCGTGTACAGTCCGTAGCGCTGCGCATTATCGCTGACCGCGAATATGAAATTAACGCATTTATACCGGAAGAATACTGGACGATCGGCGCCCGGTTAAAAGTGGCCGGAGAGAGAAAGAAACTGGACGCTAAATTTTACGGCACAGCGAAAGGACGGCTGAAAATCGAAAATCAGCAGCAGGCAGAAGAAATCCGGGCAAAACTGGAACAGGCGCAGTACGAGGTGCTGGATGTAAAAAAAAGCGAGCGCAGCAAAAAAGCTCCGTTTCCGTTTACGACCAGCACACTGCAGCAGGAAGCATCCAAGGTACTTAATTTTTCCACTTTAAAAACGATGCGTCTGGCGCAGCAGCTGTATGAAGGCGTGGAGATTAAAGGATCTGGGGTCATCGGCCTGATTACTTATCTGCGTACGGATTCCGTGCGTATTTCCGAAGAAGCGGACGCACAGGCCAGAGAATATATCGGTAAAAATTATGGTGAAGCTTATGTAGCGGCAGCGGCGGCGGAAAAGAAAAAGACAGGCAAGATCCAGGATGCGCATGAAGCGATCCGTCCGACAGATCTTGCAAGGACGCCGGCAGAAGTGAAAGAATCGCTGTCCAGGGACCAGTTCCGCCTGTATCAGCTGATTTGGAAACGCTTTGCCGCCAGCCGTATGAGCGCGGCAAAATACGAAACGACCAGTATCAAAATCGGCGCGGGCGAATACCGCCTGACCGTATCCGCGTCCAGAGTTGTATTTGACGGTTTTATGTCTGTGTATATGAGTGATGAAGATGAAAAGGGCGATCATAATATGCTCTTAAAATCCATTGACGAAACTTCAAAGCTGACGCTGGCAGAACTGGAATGTACCCAGCATTTTACCCAGCCTCCGGCGCATTATACCGAAGCCGCGCTGGTCAAAGCGCTGGAAGAACACGGCATCGGCCGCCCGAGTACGTATGCCCCGACCATTACAACGCTCTTAGCGCGCCGCTATGTGCTGAAAGAAAATAAAAACCTGCATCTGACAGAACTGGGCGAAGCCGTCAACACAATTATGAAGGAAGCATTTGCCTCGATTGTGGATGAAGAATTTACAGCCAATATGGAAATGCTGCTTGATAAAGTAGAAGAAGGCGATATCAGCTGGAAGGCTATTGTAAGCAATTTTTATCCGGATCTGGAAGAAGCTGTCGAAAATGCGGAAAAGACGCTGGAAAAAGTGCAGATCGCGGATGAAGTGACTGACGTTATCTGCGAAGAATGCGGCCGCAATATGGTTATTAAGTACGGCCCGCACGGAAAATTCCTGGCATGTCCCGGTTTTCCGGACTGCAGAAATACCAAGCCTTACCTGGAAAAAATCGGCGTCGCCTGTCCAAAGTGCGGCAAAGATCTTGTGGTGCGCAAAACGAAAAAAGGCAGACGCTTTTACGGCTGCGAGGCAGGGCCGGATGACTGTGATTTTATGTCCTGGCAGAAACCATGGCCGGAAAAATGTCCGCAGTGCGGCGGGTATATGGTGGAAAAAGGAAACAAAGTGGTGTGCGCGGACGCACAGTGCGGGTATGTGTGTGAGTTGAAAAAAAAGGAAGATTAAACTGCATTTTCATACGATCAGCGCAGTAAATGCGCTGATCTGCCTGAACTGTTACAAACAATTCATGAAATATCATGAAAATAGGTTGAATTATCTGACAAGAAATGATATTATAACTCTGATAAGGGAAATAAAACCCCCAATTTTACCCATCCAGGCCGGCAGAAAAGGAGGTGCCATTGAACCATGAGTGTGCAACTGCTGGACAAGACCAGAAAGATCAACAAGCTGCTCCACAACAACAACTCATCCAAAGTGGTGTTTAACGATATTTGTGGAGTTATGACAGACATTTTAAATTCTAATATTCTTGTGATCAGCAAAAAAGGCAAGATTTTAGGAACAAGCCGCTGCAGCGGCATTCCGGAGATTTCAGAGCTGATTGTCGATGAGGTCGGCGAATATATTGATCCGATGTTAAATGAACGTCTGCTTGGCATTCTGTCCACCAAAGAGAATGTGAATCTGGAGACGCTGGGTTTTGTACATAATATTCAAAAATACGCGGCCATTATCACGCCGATTGATATAGCGGGAGAACGTCTGGGGACGTTGTTTGTATATCGTGTGGAAGATCCGTATGATATTGACGACATTATTTTAAGCGAATACGGAACGACTGTTGTCGGATTGGAAATGATGCGTTCCGTTAATGAAGAAAGTGAAGAGGAGACAAGAAAGCTTCAGATCGTCCGTTCTGCGATTAGTACGCTGTCATTTTCAGAACTGGAGGCGATTATTCATATTTTTGATGAATTAAACGGGACAGAGGGGATTCTTGTCGCAAGCAAGGTGGCTGACCGCGTTGGCATTACGCGTTCCGTCATTGTGAATGCTCTGCGTAAATTTGAAAGCGCAGGTGTCATCGAGTCCCGTTCATCGGGTATGAAAGGAACATATATTAAGGTTGTAAATGATGTAGTATTCTCGGAACTGGATGTGATCAAAAAGAAAAATCAGAAGGGAATCTGAGCGGTATTTGCAAAAAGATTCCTTTTTTTTGCCTGATTTATCCTGTATTGGTATTTAGTCGACAAAAAAAATAAAATATCGAGCAAAAATACTCTTGATAAAATTTTGTGATTAATTATAATGTATTATAGGGTAGAAATTACGATGAATAAGAATAAATAGGAAGAAACCGCAAGAATCAGAAAGAAACCAGAAGAAATCAACATAAGCTGAGTGAAGAACAAAGGAACATCCAAAAGGAAATTATGGATCAGGAGGGATTATATGCTACAATCATCTGCATTTGATTACATTAACGTATTAGATAAAGCAGCAGACGCAAGCTGGCTGCGGGAAAGCGTGCTTGCGAATAATATTGCAAATGCGACGACACCGGATTTTAAACGGTACGATGTGAATTTCCAGTCTCTGTTGGAACGGGAGATGATGGATTCCAAATTTAACCGAAATCTGGATGAGAAAGTACATAATGTCAATCTGAGACGGCTGACGGCGACTTCACAGATTGATCTGGCGGCAGAGTCATTTTCTTACCGCCTGGACGGCAATAATGTGGATATTCATACGGAAAATGTAGAACTGGCGTCGGAGCAGATCCGCTATCAGGCGCTGACAGACAGTATTTCGCAGGAATTTTCGCGGATGCGTACGGCAATCGGCAACTAACCGGAACTTAAAGACGGGTTCAGAAAGGAATAAGCATATGGCACTATTTCAATCATTTGGTATTAGCGCGTCAGGCATGACGGCACAGCAGTTCCGCGCAGATATTATTGCGGAAAATCTTGCAAACGTAAATACGACAAGAACAGATGCCGGAACGACTTACAGACGCAAAGTTGTATCGTTTCAGGAAAAGGGAGTCAATCGGTTTGACCGTTATCTGACAGAGAGCAGGAAACGGGGCAGCCATATTGGAAACGGCGTAAAGGTTGTGGAAGTCGAGGAAGACACGACGACGGATTTTATTATGGAATACGATCCGGCGCATCCGGACGCTGATGAAAACGGATACGTTTCTTATCCGAATGTAAACCTTGTAACTGAAATGACGAATCTGATCGATGCGAGCAGGGCTTACGAAGCGAATATTACAGCGTTTGAAGCAAGTAAATCCATGGCGCAGACCGGGCTTCAGATCGGTAAGTAAAAACTTAGGAGTGAAGAAAAATGGACGTATCAGGTATTACAGGAACTTCCGCGGCGGAAGCCACGTTTCTGGCTGCACAGAAGCAGTTTAACATTGCGGCGCAGGAGGAAGTGGAAGATTTTGAGACGGTGTTTCAGTCTGCGATTGGCATGGTAAACGAAACGAATGACCTGCACAATGACGCAGAGTCCGCAATGATCCAGTTTGCAATGGGACAGTCGGAAAATACGCATGACTTACTGATTGCGCAGTCCAAAGCGAATATCTCGCTGCAGTATACCGCGGCGGTTAAGGATAAGCTGCTGGAAGCTTACCGTGAGATTATGCAGATGCAGATTTAGCGAAGATGTATAGTACATAAGCAGGAAGCGGTAACAGAATAATTTAACAGGATCTCCTGGCTGGGATCGTCAGGCGTCAGACGGCCTGCGCCTTTTGGACAGCCAGGAATTTCAATGTGGAGAGTGGGAGTAAAGATGCCGGATAGGATAAGAGAGTTATTAAACAGTATTGCGGAATGGTGGAAAAAGTTCACCAAAAAGCAGCAGATGATTATGATCAGTTCGCTGCTGGTCGTACTGGTTGCGGTCGGAATTTTGTCGTTTGCACTGACCAGACCCAAAATGGCAATTATCAAAATATGTGAAAATGCTTCAGAAGCATCTACCGTGCAGACACTGCTGAAGGATGCCGGGATTTATCATGAAATATCCAGTGACGGGATGACGTTTACGATACGCGAAAAGGATTCTTCAGCTGCTAATATTCTGCTTGGCTCAAATGCCATCCGCACCGAAGACGAAGCCCTGAAAGAGATTTTGAGCGGCAGTCTGAGTACAACAGAAGCGGATAAAGCAAAGCTGTATAAAGAATACGAGGAAAAACGAATGGCAAGGGATTTAGAGACGCTTGCCAATGTGGACAAAGCGACGGTTACGCTGGACATTCCGCAGGAAGACGGCACGCTGATCGCCAGTGAAAAGGAATCGTTTGCGGAAGTGTTTCTGACGCTGAACGGCGAAATGTCAGAGGAACAGGCGCTCGGTCTGGCGCGCATGATTGCTACCGGGCTTGGGAATAAGACGACGGATAATATTTCTATTATGGACAGTAATTTGAATCTGCTGTATTCCGGCGGGATGGGAGAACTTGCTACAGCTTCCGGCATGACTGCTTCACAGCTTTCCTATCAGCAGAAATTTGAAAATAAAGTGAAAGGCGATATCAAAAGCGTATTGCTTGGCACCGGACAGTACCAGGGTGTCGAGGTCGGGATTAATCTGCCGCTGAATTTCGGCAAGAAAACGACCAACCGTAAAGAATATGATATTGCGGACGGCCGTGACCAGGGCTTTTTGGACAGGGATCAAACATATGACGAATCCACCACTTCGGGGAACGCGGGCGTGCCGGGTACGGATGCGAATGGGGAAGACGGTAATTATATGCTCCAGGACGATGAACGTACCGAACAGAATATCTCAGATTCTTCCAGAGAATATTTGGTAAATGAAACTCTGACAAGTGAAGAAGAAGGGATGGGCAATATTTTATATGAAAACGCGTCGGTCGGCGTAACTTTAAAGACATATGTAAAATACGATGAAGACGCGTTGCGCAGAGACGGTACTTTGGATGATACCACATTTGAAGAATACCGGGCGCAGATCGAAGGCCAGGGTGTTCAAAGACAAAATGTGGATGCGGAAGTGATCGATGTGATTGCGAAAGCGACTGGCATTGACGCAGAGCGTATTTCCGTGATTGCTTACCAGGAACCGCTGTTTATCCCGTCTTCGGGAAGCGGCAGAACCTTCTCTGATTATCTGGAGATTCTGTTGGCAGTCCTGATCTTTGCACTGCTTGGATTTGTAGTATTTATGAGTACAAGAAAAGAGAAAGCGCCGGAACTGGAGCCGGAATTATCCGTGGAGACTTTATTGCAGACAACAAAGGAAAACGAAGAAGACAATTTGGAAGACATCGGCTTCAAGGAAAAATCGGAGGCGAGAGTACTGATCGAAAAATTTGTAGAAGAAAAACCAGAAGCAGTTGCGTCATTGCTGCGCAACTGGCTCAATGAGGACTGGGAATAAAGAATATTGAGGGAGCGACATGGCAGATAAGATGAGTGGTCTCCAAAAAGCGGCAGTGCTTCTGATCGCATTGGGACCGGAAAAATCAGCAAGTATTTTCAGATATTTAAAAGAAGATGAGATCGAAGAGCTGACACTGGAGATCGCGAATACAAGGAGCATCGCGCCGCAGCTGAAAGATGATATCATCAATGAATTTTATCAGGTGTGTCTGGCACAGCAATACATATCAGAAGGCGGTATCGGCTACGCAAAAGACCTTCTGGACAAAGCGCTCGGCGAGGAGCGCGCACAGCAGGTAATTACCAAGCTGACAGCTTCGCTGCAGGTACGTCCGTTTGAATTTGTGCGCAAGACGGACGCAAGCCAGGTGTTGAACTTTATTCAGGATGAACATCCGCAGACAATCGCGATGATCCTGTCTTATCTGTCCCCGAACCAGGCGTCTATGATTATTGGTTCGCTGGACCCGGAAAAGCAGGCGGATGTGGCAAAGCGTATCGCGATGATGGACCGTACATCGCCGGACGTGATCAAGGAAGTGGAAAGCGTGCTGGAACGCAAGCTGGCGTCCCTGGCAAACCAGGATTACACAATTGTCGGCGGCGTCGATGCAATCGTAAGCATTTTAAATACCGTAGACCGGAGTACAGAAAAACATATTATGGAAACACTCGAAGTGGAAGAGCCGGAACTGGCAGACGAAATCCGCAAGAAGATGTTCGTATTCGAAGATATTCTATTGCTGGACGACCGTGCGATCCAGCGTGTGCTGCGCGACGTGGAGAACAGCGACCTTGCGATTGCGCTAAAGGGTTCCAACGACGAAGTAAAGGGCGCGATCTTAAAGAACCTGTCCAAACGTCTGGCTGCTATGATCGAGGAAGATATGGAATTTATGGGTCCGGTAAGAATGAAGGACGTAGAAGAGGCACAGCAGAAAATCGTTGCTGTTATCCGTAAGCTGGAGGATTCCGCTGAGATTGTAATTTCCAGAGGCGGAGGTGACGAGATCGTTGTCTAATTTATACAAAGCACAGGTCAACCAGAGCAAAGGAGAGGCTTATACCCGTGTTATTGACCATAATGAGCTGCTCGAACAGAAGCTGACCGCGCTTTCGTTTGAACGAATGGCGCAGCTGCGCAGGCAAAAACAGGAAGAGCAGCCGGACGGGGAAGAAACCAGCAGCGCAGAAGCGCCGGATGGTACGCAGCCAGCCGGATTTACCGAAGGAATCGCGGGTATGGCGATGGCTGTCTCGCCGGAACTGGAAATTGACTATGTGGAACGCGCCAAAGAAGAAGCGGAACAGATTGTATCCAAAGCGACTGCAGATGCGGAAACGATCTTAAAAAAAGCTGTACAGGAAGCGGAAAAGCTAAAAGAAAACGCCAGACAGCAGGGAGAAGAACGGGGCTATGCCACAGGCATGGAACGTGCGCAGGCGCAGGAAGCACAGATGCGCCAGCAGCTGCAGCAGCAAAGAGAACAGCAGGAACAGGATTATGCCGCGCGTTTACATATGATGGAACCGGAAGTGATGGATGCGGTCATTCATGTGTTTGACCAGGTGATGCATACCGGTCTTGTGGAACACCGATCGGTTCTGCTGCATTTAATCCGGCGTACCGTGCAGCATATCAAAAACAGCCGGGAATTCCGTATTTTTGTCAGTGCGGATGATTATGCGTCCGTATCGGACAGCAAGCAGGAGATTTTTGAAAAAATTGGCGGCGAGGCGGTGCTGGACATTATTATGGATGAATCCATGCAGCCAGGGCAGTGTACGATTGATACGGATGAAGGCATCTTTGAATGCGGCATGGAGATCCAGCTTTCCAACCTTGTAAAAGCTTTGCAGGCATTATCCAGTACAGACTGAGGATTTTATGGTGGATGGAGTTATAAACAGGCAATATCAGAAATATATTGCTTTAGCAGATAAAACTTATTTTAACCGATATGGAAAAGTGGCAAAAGTCGTCGGGTTAACGATCGAGTCGTTAGGCCCGGATGCCAAGCTGAATGATCTGTGCCGGATTATCATTGACCGCGGCACAGGCGCGAGCGTAATGGCGGAAGTCGTCGGGTTCCGCGACAAGCATATTCTGCTGATGCCGTTTGAAAGCGTGGAAGGCATCGGGGTCGGATGTATTGTGGAAAATACCGGACATCCGTTATCTGTAATGGTCGGCGACAATATTCTGGGCCATACGTTAGACGGGCTGGGCAGGCCGACCGACGTCAAAGAGCTGGCGCTGGATCATGAATATCCGGTAGACGCGATGCCGCCGGACCCGATGGAACGTATTATTATTCGCGACGTGCTGCCGCTGGGTGTAAAGGCGGTAGACGGGCTGATTACAGTCGGCAAAGGACAGCGTATCGGAATCTTTGCAGGTTCCGGCGTTGGAAAAAGTACGCTGATGGGGATGTTTGCACGCAATACGAGAGCGGACATTAACGTAATTGCCCTGATCGGGGAGCGCGGACGCGAAGTGCGTGAATTTATTGAAAACGATATGGGCGAAGAAGGCATGAAGCGTTCCGTCGTTATCGTAGCGACTTCGGATAAGCCGGCTTTGATCCGTAACAAAGCGGCGAAGACGGCAACGGCGATTGCAGAATATTTCCGCGACCAGGGCAGAGATGTATTGCTGATGATGGATTCACTGACCCGTTTTTGTATGGCGCAGCGTGAAATCGGCCTGGCATCCGGCGAACCTCCGGTAACAAGAGGATATCCGCCAAGCATTTATTCCGAAATGCCGAAGCTTTTGGAACGCGCGGGCAATTCGGATAAAGGGTCGATTACAGGCTTATATACCGTACTCGTAGACGGCGATGATTTTAACGAACCAATTACGGATACGGCACGAAGTATTCTTGACGGGCATATTGTATTATCAAGAAGGCTGGGACAGAAAAACCATTATCCGGCGATTGACGTGCTGGCAAGCATTTCCAGGTGTATGAGTGCGATCGCGCAGGATGAGCATAAAAGCGCAGCCGGAAAACTGCGGAATGTCCTTGGCACTTATGATGAAGCGGAAGATTTGATTAATATCGGCGCTTATAAAAACGGTTCCAATGTGGCGATTGATTATGCGATTCAGAAAATTAACGCCGTGAACCAGTTCCTGATGCAGGGGACAATGGAGAAATTTACCTTTGAGGAGATTATGCAGCGTCTGGAAGCAATTTTTAAAGACTGACCGTGCGGTCTGTGGCAGGCTGCTGCGCCGCTTACGGCCAGTCTGCATAGACGACGGGGCAAAGGAGCTTTGAAATGGCCAAATTCTTATTCAAGCTGCAAAGCATTTTAGATATTAAATTAAAACTGGAGAGCCAGGCAAAAATAGCATATGGCCAGGCAAACGCAAGGCTGCGTAAAGAAGAAGCCGCACTGCAGATGCTGATTACACAGCGCAGCGCCTATGAAAAACGGGCGGTAGATCTTGTCAACGGGCCGATCAGTATCCGTGATATCAGAGAGAACAAACAGTCCATTGACATTATGAAAACGAAAATCCGTGCGCAGATGATGGTTGTCCATACGGCAGAAAAGCAGGTGGAGGCGGCAAGGCTGAAATTAAACGAAATGATGATAGAACGCAAGACGTTTGAAAAACTGCGGGAGCGGGCATTTGAAGAATTTAAACAAGAAGTGGCCTATGAAGAAAATCAGGCCGTTAATGAACTTGTCAGCTATACTTATCATGGAGAAAGTACCTAAAGAGACGGGGCAGCCTGTCTTTACCGTTATACATAGAAGGAGGTTCTAAATGCCGGAAGAAGCAGTAGCACAGGCAGATGCTAAAAAACAGGAAAAGGAAAGAAAAAAAGAAGAAAAACGGAAAAAGAAACTGGAGAAAAAAGCTGCAAAACAGGAACAGGAAATGGTCGAAGAACAAGAAACAGTCGGCGGCAAGCTGATTGTAGCAATTGCGACCATTGTAATTATCGCGATCTGGCTTGGAATCCTGGCGCTGCTCGTCCGTCTGGACGTCGGTGGATTCGGTTCTACGGTGCTGTATCCGATTTTAAAAGACGTACCATATGTGAACCAGATCCTGCCGGAAGTAAAGCCTGAAGTAGATGAAAATGCCGATTATCCGTATAAAACGCTGGACGAAGCGGTCGCACGCATCAAAGAGCTGGAAGGAGAGCTTCAGGCGGCGGTAAAGACTGATAAAGACAGTTCTTCTAAAATCGAAGACCTGCAGGCGCAGGTTCGCAAGCTGAAAAAATACCGTGAAAACGAGGCTGCCTTTGAAGCCTTGCGGCAGGAATTTTATGAAGAGGTCGTATTCGGGGATCAAGCGCTCGATATCGCAGAGTACCGCAAATTTTATGAAGAGATCAATCCGGATAACGCCGAAGTATTGTATAAAGAGGTCGTACAGCAGCAGGAATATGACAGCAAAGTGGATGATTATGTAAAGACGTATTCGTCGATCAAGGCAAAAGACGCGGCGACGATCTTTGATTCGATGACCGATAATCTTTCGCTTGTAAAACGGATTTTAGAGAAAATGTCCGCGCAAAATCGCGGGGATATCCTGGCGGCAATGAATCAGGATACGGCGGCAAAACTAACGGAAATGTTAGAGCCTGCCAAAAGATAATATTAGATTATATAATAATAG
>VSNY01000092.1 GCA_009774535.1 Lachnospiraceae bacterium | reverse complement strand
TTTCATTTTCATATAAAACTTTCTTCATATTTTCCATATGAAGTTCATCCCGGAACATCCGGCTTACACTTATAAGAGTTATCTTTCTGCCCTTAAAATCCTTTGTTCTCTGGTAAAGATAGAGTTCTTTCATAATTTCTATATCTATTGAAAATCCGGTAATCTTTACTCTTTTTCACATCTAAAAGCGAAATCTCTGGGATTTTTTGGCTGTCTGAAGGTGGTCGTGGCTGCGGGGAGGGATAGCAGCCCGCTGCCACGGACACTGTTATCTGGCTGGCATTACTTGTGCTTGAGCCTAAATTCAGGTATGATTTAATTTCGTACGGCTGGAAGTTAAATATTGAATGCTCGATATTATTCTAACTGGCGCCGACTGATCATAGAACTGAAAGTCAGCTGTTAGCCGATCATGTGACCTAAAGTTAAATGTTCACGGTTCATAGAACTGAAAGCCAGATCCTGGCAACAAACGGCAGATATTGTAAAGCCTGCCATAACCAGACGCTGCGGGCGGTGGGCGGGGCCTTGGCCGGGAGATACACCCTGGAAGGACATTCGAGGGGCGCTTTTAGCGGAGGTGAAATCCAGCGCTTACGGAGACTTAGGCAGGAGGGCCTCACCCCGACTGCCTTAGTCGCAGTTAGCGATTAGTTCACCGCAGCGTTGCCCCAGTCCGCCCAGGGTGTATCTCCCAGCCAAGGCTCCGCCCACCGCCCGCAGTGTCGTCCTCATCCCCAAAAAACTCCCGCCCGCAAGATCCGTCCGCATAGCCACATAACTTACCGCATCCTACCCCTGCACAAAATACCGCAAGATCTTCAAAAACTCCGCCCTCTCCCGCTCCTGCGCACAGATTTTTTCCAGCTTCTCCCCATCCCTGCTGTTCGCCCAGCTCTTTTTGGAATTAAAATAATGATTCGCTACCTTCCAAAATTTTTCCGGATAACTCATCCGCACACTTAACTGCTGCAATTCCCACGGCCCCAGCCTGCGCACTTTATCATACGCATGAATCAGATCCATCCCAAGCCCGGTATTCCAATTATGCTTTTCCATGATTTTGCGAAAAAAATGCGCAAAGTCGCTGATATAAGCATCCCTGCAGAACCGTTCATAATTAATGATGACCGGCCCCTGCGCGGTAAAGAGCAGGTTATGCTGGCTGTAGTCTCCGTGACAGATGCCGAAATACTGCTCCGACGGTTCCTGTGAGATTTCTTTCAGCCGCTCGGATGCTTTGTCCGCCTGATCGAGATAGTAGCCGTATTCATTTAAAAAATTGGTTTCAAATGCATTTCTTTTTTTCTTCGCTTTTATGTAATTACGCACTTTATGCAGTTCCCTTGTATGACGTCCATATTCCTGTTCCAAAAAATCAGGCGTCCGGCGCATCATCTGCGGCAGTTCATCGTGAAAATCTGCCGTGTCAATATGAAACTGCGCGAGTTTGCGCACTGCACAAAGGATATCTTCCCGGTTTCTCGTGTCACACTCCCTGCCGTCTGCCCATGTGCGCATATAATAATGCGTACCATCCACATCTGTACACATCGCCTGGCCTTCTTTGGTATACACAATCTGCTCTGCGGCGCATCCGCGTTCTTTTAAATACTTTAAAAACCTGTCCAGAAGTTCTGCCTTTGATGCAGAACCGGAAAACTCTTTCAGGATCTTTTTGCTGCCGTCCTGGCAATGACAGAAATATGCGCCCCTGCCTTTGACCACATCAGTAAATTCATATGGATATGCCTCTAAAATAATTTCTGTCCGGTTATACACAATAACACCCCTCCAATAAGATGAACGATCACGCAACTACTATCGTAACAATTCGGCAAGGCGGCCTGTTATCTGTCAACATTCCTTCCAGTTTGCCATGTTCTTTAACGTGTCCATTTATCTTATGAAGCGGCAGGCTGGTTTATGACTGTTCCGGAACTATTTGCTGCCAAACGGTTCCTATATGCATCACATTTCAGCTATTCCGGTGTGGTTCTTTTCCAAATAATCCCGGACCGCCTGCATCAGATCTTCATATTTATTTTTATCCGGATCTTCCATTACCAGTTCCAGCAGCATGTTTAAAATCTCTCCGACCTGTCTGCCCTGACAGATGCCGAGCGCAAGGATATCGCGCCCGTGTACCGCCAGTTGTTTCAGACTGATACAGTCGCCCTCTTTCACCACGATATCATACAATTTTTCATAGTGGTCTACATAATCCAACTTTTCCGCGCGCTGGTAATCGCTCTGCGCAAGGATATCCGCGCGTTTGACTGCAAAAATAGCCGGAAACTGTTCGCTTCCGCATGTAACAATGGCACGGCGTACTTTCCCGCGGGTCAGCTTCGGATTATAGTCATGCCAGCATACGAGCGCGCAGACCGCGTCCATCGTCGCGCGGTCAAATTTCAGCCGCCGCAGCACCTTTTGCGCCAGCGCCGCGCTCTGTGCAGGATGTCCGTAAAAGTGATCGGTGCCGTCCGCATCCGTCGTTTTGCAAAGCGGCTTTGCTATATCATGAAACAGCATGGCAAGCCGCAGCGTCTTATCCGGCGCGGTGTGCTGCATCGCGGCGATCGTATGCTCGCCGACGCTCATACAGTGATGCGGGTGGTTCTGCCCGGTCTCCATCATCCGGTCGAATTCCGGCAGGATTACTTTTGAGATTCCAAGCGCATACAGCTCCCGCATATATTCCGGATGCGGCGATACTGCCAGTTTTACCAGCTCTGTCTGAATCCGCTCCGCGCTGATCCGCCTGAGATCCGGCGCCAGTACGCGGATGGCTTCCTGCGTCTTTGCTTCGATCTGAAAATCCAGCTGGGCCGCAAAGCGCACCGCCCGCAGCATCCGCAGCGCATCTTCTCCAAAGCGGTCCAACGGGTTTCCCACGCACCGAACGCGCCCGGCGGCCAAGTCCTCCGCGCCGTCAAACGCGTCGATCAGCCCGTCCTGTTCCCGGTAAGCCATCGCGTTAATCGTAAAGTCCCGCCGTTTTAAGTCTTCCAGCAGGTTCGGCGTAAAAATAACTTCTTTGGGATGCCTGCCGTCTGTATATTCCCCGTCAATCCGGTAAGTCGTCACCTCAAAGCCTTCTTTTCCGATCATTACTGTAACCGTACCATGCACAAGCCCGGTGTCAACCGTCCTTGGAAATAACGCCTTTACCTGCCCGGGCAGCGCTGAAGTCGTTATATCCCAGTCTGTCGGGACTCTCCCAAGCAGGCTGTCCCGGATACATCCGCCGACGGCGTATGCTTCATAGCCATGCGCCTCCAGCCTGTCCATAACCTGTTTTACTTTTTCCGGCAGTCGGATCTGTATCTTTTGTGTTTCTTCCGGCTTATGTTCCAGTCTGCTCTCCATGGTTTCCATCCCGACCTTTCCGCGCATGGGACTGTCCGCAAATCGTTGACTGACAATTCCTTACCTGCCCGCGCCTGTTCTGGCTGTTCAGGCTGTCTGCGCCATTTGATTTAATATGCCCTTCCCCAGAGTACCAGTTTCTTTGCAGGTTTCCCACAGCAGACGCATACGTCTGAGATCTGTTCCTGCTCAAACGGCATACAGCGTGACGTTGCAGTGGTGTCTTCTTTGATCTTGTCTTCACAAGCCTGGTCCCCGCACCACATCGCGCGGATAAATCCAGGTTTCTTATCCAGGGCCGTCTGGAATTCCTTATAATCAAACGCATCTGAAATATGGGAATCCCGGTGTGCTTTCGCACGTTCGTACAGATCTGCCTGTATCGTATCTAACAGCCGCGCCAGCTTTGCCGGTACTTCTTCGAGCGGCGTCTGGTATTTTTCTCTTGTATCCCGGCGTACAAGCACGCACTGGCCTTTTTCAATATCTTTCGGACCGATTTCAATCCGCACCGGAATTCCGCGCATTTCCTGTTCAGAGAACTTCCATCCCGGGCTTTTGTCGCTGTCATCGACTTTCACGCGAAACTGTGTCTTTAACGTCTCATACAGCTTGTTCGCCTGGTCCAGCACACCCTCTTTTTGCTGCTGGATCGGGATTACCATTACCTGCACCGGAGCAATCGCCGGCGGCAGCACCAGTCCGGAATCGTCCCCGTGTACCATAATAATCGCGCCGATAATACGCGTACTCAGCCCCCAGGACGTTTGATGCACATACTGCAGCTGGTTATTGGTATCTGTATACTGAATGTCAAACGCTTTTGCAAACCCGTCGCCGAAATTATGACTCGTACCGGACTGCAGCGCTTTTCCGTCATGCATCAGCGCTTCGATCGTATAAGTCGCTTCCGCGCCCGCAAATTTTTCCTTTTCCGTCTTCTGGCCGCAGATCACAGGCACCGCAAGCACTTCTTCACAGAACCGCTCATATACATGCAGCATCTGCTCCGTGCGTTCCTGCGCTTCTTCCGCTGTTGCATGCGCTGTATGCCCTTCCTGCCATAAAAATTCCCGGGACCGTAAGAACGGACGCGTTTCCTTTTCCCATCTGACAACCGAACACCACTGGTTATATACTTTCGGGAGGTCGCGGTAAGACTGCACATCATTTTTATAAAAATCGCAAAACAGCGTTTCCGAAGTCGGCCTGACACAGAGCCTTTCCTGCAGCTCGCTCTGCCCGCCGTGCGTCACCCACGCCACTTCCGGCGCAAAGCCTTCGACATGGTCTTTTTCCTTATTCAGAAGACTTTCCGGAATAAATAATGGCATATACACATTCTGCACCCCGGTTTCTTTAAAACGACGGTCTAATTCCCGCTGGATATTTTCCCAGAGCGCATAGCCTGCCGGTTTGATAATCATACAGCCTTTGACAGACGAATAGTCAATCAGTTCCGCTTTTTTTACTACATCAGTATACCACTGTGCAAAATCCTCCTGCATGCTTGTAATGGATTCTACTAATTTCTTGTCCTTTGCCATGTTTTTCTCCTTCTATCTGCTTTATTTATCACTGAAATTGCTTTGTTTCTCGAAGACAGGATACCGATTTTTATTTTAGCGTCATAATCTTCTGCTGTCAAGCGGACAAATCAACGGCGCTGTCTGCGTCTATCTTAAGCCCGCTGTCCAAACGACGATACGCTTATGATCTGGCGTTTCCTATAAACTGCAAAACAGACAAAAAGTGTCAGCTGCGCATTTCTTTCAAAGATACATATTCATCTGTGTTTCACACATACTTTTGCTATGAGATGGTATGAACAAGAAATTGTAAAAAAGACAACTTTATTCGCGGGCATTACACTATTTGTTTATCTTTCGATGAAATGGATCTTACCGATGGTAATGCCATTTTTATTCGGAGCGCTCCTTGCGATGCTGCTGCATCCGGTCGTGCAAAAAATTGTAACTAAGACCGGGAAGGGACGCAGCCTGATCTCCATGCTTGTTGTGCTGCTGATCCTCGCGGCGGTCGGCACAGCCTGTTATTTGATCGGGCGCACCGCATGCATGCAGCTGGCGGCTCTTGTAAAAAACGCAGAAGCAATGGAAGACAGTATCCGGGATTTCTGGTGCAGCTGCTGCGACCAGGCCGGACGGATGCTGGGGATACAGATCCGTGAAGCTGATCAATTGTTTGTAAAAATACAGACAAAAGTCCGCACAGGATTTCAAAACAGTACGCTTCCATATCTTCTGAAAAACTCTATGGCCTATGCGAAAGCTGTTTTCTCTCTGATCGGCGTATCGCTTGTGTCTGTGATTTCCGGTATGCTGATCCTGACAGACTATCCGGATCTTTCGGCCGCGCTGCGGCAATCCGAAGCCGGCAAGCTGGCCGTGCAGATCAAACAGCATGCCAAAGAAGCCGGAGGCACGTACCTTAAGGCACAAGTACTGATTTTGATCGTTATCAGCCTGATCTGTATCGCAGGACTGTTTCTGACAGGCAATTCTTATGCGCTGCTGGCCGGTATGGGAATCGGGTTTTGCGACGCGCTGCCGTTTATCGGCACAGGAACGATCTTTGTGCCGTGGATGATCATTGAGATTATGAATGGAAAATATGTGCTGGCAGCTGTATACGGGATTTTGTATGTTGTGTGCAGCTTTGTACGGCAGTTTCTGGAGCCGCGGCTGATCGGCGGCAGGCTGGGCTACCCGCCGATCGTTGTCCTGCTGAGTATTTATGCCGGAGTGCATGTGTATGGCGCGTCCGGCGTGATCTTAGGCCCGATTTCCGGTTTTTTGATCTGTGAGTTATTTCACGCGCTGCAGCAGCCCTCCAAAGCATCGGATCTGTCCCGCAGCTGAAATAAAAAAATTCCCAGGCATTCCGGTCCGTGTCATCGATGAAGACGGCACGGCGCAAGACCGCCTGGAACGGAAACTTATCCGGATCGGGTCAGCCGCAGATAACCGTTACGTCAGAACACGCATGTATGCAAAAACACGCGAAATCTGCATACTCCGCGCCGTCGGCCAAAGCGTTGCTATGCCAAAACAAATCACTCAGGAAATACGAGAATCGTAATTACATGTTCTGTCAGTTACTGTCCCATCCCGACCCATACCGCCGGACGTACTGCCAGCTCCTTAGAATCCGCTGCATATCCATACCGCATCACCACGCCTTCCGCTGACACAAACGCCGCGCTGTCCGCCGCTTTTCCAGGCGTCCGCAGCCACCATGCCCTGCGGTTATCCTTGGTATGCAGCACCTTTTGATAGCGCTGCGCTTCCTGCTCATCCAGCAAAAATACCCGGTCGCTTGTATGATTGCCGCCAGCAGTGCCATATCTGCTGTTTGCAGCCGTCACCACCTCTGTCTGCAGAACCGCCTTCTGCTCATAACTGGAAAAACTGTTTGTCCAAAACACGTCATTCAGCCATGTACGCATTTTAGATATTTCCCATTCCGCGCTTTTTCCGGCTTCCTGGTATACCGTTTTTGCCTTAACTGGTTTTTTGCGCACAAGCAGCTTTCTGTCCGCCTGTTCATCAATATCCGCTACAAGCCACTTCGCCGTTCCAAAAATCACAGTATCCCCAGTTCCGGCAGACATAAGTATTTCCATTTCATACTGCGCCTTCTTTTCCAGCGCGTCTTTATAATCGCCCACCTTGTCATGCAGCAGCCGGACAGCCTTGCCATAGTCCCCCTCCTGCGCGGCAAGGACAGCCCGCTGATAGTTACATTCCCGCACACGTTCTTTCGTATCTTTATAGCCTTTGCTCTTGGCAAATATCGTATTCGCACGTTCATAATCCCGGATATTCATAAGAAAACTGCCTTCCAGATAAAAAGCAGCCGGGGAACAAAGGAACACCACAACGGCCGCTATTGCAGCCAGCGCTCCGACAGATATCAGTTTCTTCCAAATATTTTTGACTCGTTCTTTTTTATAAGCGCTTTCTTTTAATTGCATACATGCTTCGATCTGATCAGGGATATCTTTATATTCACGGCGCAGGCGGCGAAACTGCGCAATCGCCGCTTCATAGTCTGACGAACTTTTTGCTTCCTGTTTCAGCTGCATTCCAGTCTGATAGACTTCTTCCCGATACTCGCGGCGAGCCAGGGGAAGCCGTTTCCTACAGCGTTTTTTCCGTACTTCACAGTCTTCATAATCTCCCAGTTCTTCAAACATCCGGATCGCTTCTTTATACATATGGACTTTATCTTCAGGCTGCAGCATCTTTTCCGCACCTTCCATCCGTCTGACCGCTTTCTGGTAATCTGCCTCCCGCTGTTGTTCGGGTGTTAAAATGACTTCCTGCTTTTTCTTCCTTTTTGCCATAAACGGCTCCTTTCCTAAATATGATTGCGTTGCCTTCTGCTATCCTATATGATCAAACCCTGATTGCAGCAGGTGATTTATGGGTAATATCTGCTGCTGATAATTATAATTGCGGCTATCGTATTTATCTTATATGCAATCGGATGGAAATGCAAGAGGTTTTTGCGGGGGCTTTTCTAAATACAGCGTCTGATTTTGAATGATTCATCTGATTTATAATTTTATTTATTAGCTCTGCGGACGTGTCCGGGCCAGCGGAACGGGAGGGCAGGCCGGCGGCATAGGATTGAGCGATTAGTTCACCGCAAAAAAGAAGAATCCGCCCCACCAAGAGCAGATTCTCCCACATCACAGCTATCATACAGTTCCTTTCACCTTTTTGGAAAAATCCCCATAAATTTTTTCCCCTCTGCAATCCAAACGGTAAGCACGCACCCTGGCGAAATACGTCTGCCCGCTCTTTAACCCGCTGATTTCAAAAGACGCGTCTTCTGCTTCCATCTGATCCGTCGTGTCCATAGCGCTGTTTTGCGAATACTGCAGTTCATATCCGTCGCAGCCTTCCACCGCTTCAAATGCCGCCGCAAGCTTCCCTGCCTCCGGGCTGGACAGGCTGAGTGTATCTGATATCTGGTTCGGCGGCAGTACGTTTGCTGGCGCATCTTCCCCGTTTGCCTGCTGCGGATCAAATGCCTCTGTGCAGGCCGGAGCCGTATCGGTCCATTCTTCTGAAAGCGTATGCTCACGGGCTTCGGTATCTGCCGCCAGCAGCTGTTCATCGGTTACATTCAAAAAAAGATCCTCGTCCCGGCAGTCATTCCATGTGCAGTCCACATTGTACCAGACATTGCCCATGCGTACTTTGTTCCAGGCATGGCTTGGACTTGTGACCGTTACACAGGTGATTCCGGCGCGCCCGCACAGCAGTGAAAATAACTGGGCATATCCGGCGCAGACCGTTTTTTTCTCAAATAAAACGGCGCTGATACAGCTTTGACTCATTTCTTTATCATCCGGGTCATCGGTTGCCATTGCTTCATTATAAGCTACGTGATCGCGGACAATTTTGTGGATCAGCTGTTCCTTTTCCAATATGTCCGCCGCGGCTTGGATCTGTTCTTCCCAAATCTGCAGCTGCTGCGCAAACTGACGCGTATACTCTGCTCTTGCAGCTCCGTCCGCGAAAATCTCATATAGTCCGACCGTCATCCGGTTCGTATTCTCAGAATAGATCACGGAATTTCTTATAAAGTAATATTGCGGATTTTCATACATAAAACAGTAAAATACCCGTTTCATCTGATCTGTAGACAGCCCTTCATAAGAAATCAGCGGAAGGATATAGACGGTTGCATTTGTTCCATTTCGGTCTACATCTGTCGTCTGAAATGACTCTGTCCCTGTCAGATAACGGTCTGCCTGCTTTTTCAGATTCAGGTATAATTTCTTTTCTTCGGTACGCAGCAGACTGAAATAATAATCGCTCCCGCTGTCTGCCCAGATGCTGTCCGCCAGGCTGTAAGAAGTGTCCAGCTGGATTTTTTTCAGGGAATATCTGCCTGTTTGCGCCTGCAGATCGTCCACCTGATAAAATTCTGTCTGCATCTCGTGTGTCTTTAAGTCTGATTCTTGTTTTTGCGCATCTGTTTTATGATGAAAATCTGCTTCCTGCTGCAGCGTATGCGCGGATACCTGTTCCGCACTTCCCGCTGCGCTGCCGACAAGCATCAGTGCCGCCATGCCTCCGGCAATCAGTTGTTTCGCATTCATACTCTGGTTCCTTTCTGAAAGTCATTCTGCGGGCAGCTGTCCGGATTGGGGGACTGCTGCTCCATAAGTATTTAATACGAAATTAACCCAGATTTTTTTGGAATAAGGTTCTGCTTAATTCAATTTCTTCCTCTGTTGCCAGGCTGTTTTCAAAAATGACGCTGCCGTTTCCTTTGCGTGATGTTAACAGCCCGGCCACCTCCAGCCTTCTGCGCATCTCCCGCGCGGTGCCAAGTCCGCCGTCAAAAATGCGGACGCGTTCCCCTGCGATTTCCTCGATCAGCCTGCGCACAAACGGATAATGTGTGCAGCCAAGTACGATCGAATCGATTTCTCTTAGATACGGGGCCAGCAGGTCTTCCAGAAATATTTTCAGGTCGGCGCCGTCGGTATTGCCGGATTCTACGAATTCTACCAGACCCGGGCATGGCAGGCCGATAATATCCGCTTTCTGCTCGTAGCGCATCATCAGCGCCTTATATTTTTCCCCTTTGATCGTCATCGGCGTTGCCATCACAAGGATCGTCGGATGTCCCGGCTGGAGCGCCGCTGGCTTGATCGCTGGTTCGATGCCGACCAACGGGACATCCGGATACATGCTGCGCAGCATGCGCACTGCTGCAGCCGTTGCCGTATTGCAGGCGACCACAATTCCTTTTGCTCCCTGCCCAAGCAGCAGCTGCACATTCGCAATGGTCATTTCGCGGATTTCCTCTGCCATCCTTGTGCCGTAAGGCGCATTCTTGGAATCTCCGAAGTAAATATAGTCTTCCTGCGGCATGACTTTATACAGTTCTTTTAGTACACTGATCCCGCCCATACCGGAATCAAAGACTCCGATCGGACGGTCACACTTTGGATGTTCCATCTGCTTATCCCCTATGTCAGCTAAAACTCTACATTCATATCCACAGACACAAGCTCCCCGGTATCTTTTGTAATGCCGTCCACCTGGGAATTAGAGCCTTTGTACTGCCCGCTGTTGTACTGCCAGTATTTGATATTTCCCGTTCCGGTATATCCGGTGCCAAGCGATACATTCCGGTAGCGCGCCACCCACAGGTCAATGCCGTCCAGTTTTGTCCGGTCCAGATTGGAGTTTAGAAATGTCACATAGCTGTACAATACAAACTGATGCCCGGCGTCTTCAATAACCTGTTTAAATGCCTGAATCATCTGATGCAGCGTTTCTTTTTTCATCGTTTTGGACTTGTGTACGGCGTCTTCCAGATCCAGCGCAATCGGATAATCCAGCTTCCTGCCATTTAAAATTTCCAGCACAATCTTTGCTTCTTCCTGCGCCTGTTCCACAGTTGTTGCCCGGCTGTAGCAGTACACGCCGATCGGCATACCGACGGAAAACGCATTCTGGTACTTGGTCTCAAATGTATAATCCTCCAGATTATGGTTACTGATACGCAAAAAAGCAAACTCCACACCGGAGTCTTTCACACGCCGCCAGTCCACATCTTCCTGCCATCTGGACACGTCAATCCCATTTTTGCTGCCAGGCGTTACAGACACAATCGCTGACGCGCTCTGCCCTTCTACCGTAGCCGTTACATTTGTGGTTCCATAGGCAATTCCCGTTACATTTCCTTCTTCATCGACCTGTGCAATATCCGTATTATCAGAAGACCACTCTATATCTCCTTCCAAAAACGTAGACGCTTTCAGCGGTTTTGTCACACCGACGCATACTTTCAGCGTACGTGTATTCATGGATACCCCGCCCAGCGTATAACTTACTGGCAGACACAGTGTCCCTTCGCCTGCCGAACCGATTGCTGAAACGCGGTAAAAATAGGTCTTGCCATCGGTCAGTCCATCATCGGTATAGGAATTTTCTGATAATTCGTCCGCGATACATTCATACGTACCACTGGCTTTGTCCGTACGGTACAGCTTATAACCCGCAGCCCCGATCGATAAATCCCAATCAATCTGCAGCGTATGTTCCTCTGTCTGTATCATATGCAGCCCGATCGGCGCGCTCGGCGCCACATGGCCCTCCAGGGTAACACTCGCGGCGCTCAGTCCCTTATAACTGCCGTTAACGTATATTGCCTTGACCCGGTAATAATAAGTCCCGCCCGGCAGCACCGTACGATCTTCGTATCCTACAAACGTCCCGCTGTCTAAATCCTTAATTTTCGCAAACCCCTTATCCGGGCTGAGACTGCGATAAATCCGGTAGCCTGCCGCGTTCGCCGCTTTTTTCCATTCCAGCGAAAGGCTGCGGTTGCCGACATTCGTTTTGACCGCAACAAAATCCGGCCCACCCGCCTGCGGCTGCGCCATCACGGCTGCGGACAACTCTCCTGCAACCGCTGTCTGACCCGCTTCTTTTGTATATGTACAGATCTTATAATAAAACTTCTTGCCTGGCACTAATTTCGTATCTGTATATGTAAGCACCGAATTTTTCGTAATGGTCTTAATCTTCCGATAAGTGCCGCTCTCCTTCACACTGCGGTAAATATAATATCCCGCTGCTGATGAATCCTGCTGCCAGATCAGTTTCACCGAATGATCATCCACCGCTTCACAGCTTGTAAACCACATAGTTCCAAAAGAAAGCGACGCCTCCGCAGCTGCCGAAAGTTCTGCCTGCACCGTAGTTCCATTTTCATTCCGGATCGCGCATACACGGTAAGCATACGTCTCCCCTGCCGTAACAGCTTCATCCGTATAGGACAATTCCGCCGTAACCGCAAGAAGCTCATAGTTCTCCTGACCACTCGTTTTGCGGTACAGCTCATAATTCATCGCTCCGGCTACTTTCTTCCATTCCAGAAGCACACTGTTCGTCTGCGATGCAGAAACATTCGTAAACTTTGTCTTATTCAAATACGGCATCGCTTCCAGCAGCGCATAAGCGCCCGCACTGCCGTCTTCTTCCAGCGCGCACACACGGAACTGATATCTTGTCCCGGTCTGCAGTCCTTTACATTGATAAGACAATACCTCCGCTCCGGTCGTTCCCGCTACTGTAAAATCACCTTCCCCGTAAGCATATTCAATCTGATATCCAGCCGCGCCTTCCACAGCGCTCCAGCCAAGCGTTATCGTATGATAGCTGATTTTATCCTGTGTCAAAACATCCGGCGCCGGCAATCCGACACGTTCTTTTGCGCGCAGACTCACTTTGCGTACATCCTTTTCGCCTGCCAGTCCGCCCTCATTCTCCGCGAATGGGGCCTCGTCTTTTGACATGGCTTTCTCTTTCTGTTGTACTTCTTCCTCCTGAAACGGTTGTTCCTGATCCTCGGTCTGGTCTGCTTTCTGTTGTTCTGGCTGCTTCTGATCTTCGGTCTGGTCTGCTTTCTGTTGTATTGGATGGCCTTGATCCTTTGTCTGGTATACGTTCTGTTCTATTCGCCGACCCTGTTCCTCAGACTGATCTGTTTCCTGTTGTTCTGACTGGCCCTGATTCTCAGGCGCCGCCGTCTGTTGCCTGTTGTCTTGCGGTACCGCTGCCTGCTGTTTTTGATCTTCCTGCAGCATCGCCGCTGCCGGAGCCTGCTGTGTTACCGCCAGTATAATACTCAAACAAGCCGCAGACGCTGCAAACAGCTTTTTTATTCTTTGATATGACATTTCACCCTCCATCCTTCATTCTAACGGACATTTTACCACGCGTTTAATATTGCAGTCCTGCACCGTACCCGCACTGCAGTCTACCAATCCCTTTAAAAAACAAAACCTTTTTAATTTATTTTCCTGATGTTTCAAAATCTTTTTCTCATTTTCCAGCGGACAAGTTGTTGTCCGTTTATTATTACAATCCTGTATCCTCCCTGAATCACATTCCACCATCCCTTTTAAAAAGCAAAACCTATTCTCCATCCATCGTTCCTCTTGTCTGATCAAAATAAGGCATTTATTGTCTGCCTCTCCATTTTACGGATTAGGGCCAGGCCATAGGTCCCATACCCAAGATGCGCCGCTATACTCAGCGGAATCGAAGACATGCTGCAGCTGACTCCAAAATACGCCTCAAAACTTTCCTTTAATTTTCTGGCATCCTCCATCGGCATACTTGCAGCCGCTGCCAGATAAAACTCTTCGATACCGCCCGCATGGAAGCGCTCCGTAACATCCCGCTGCACTGCCTGCATCATCTTTTTACGCACCGCCTTATCGCCACGTACTTTTTCCGCCGCTTCTATCTTTTCCCCCTGAAGGTATAAAAGCGGCTTAATGTTTAACACATTGCCTATCATTGCGGCGCCTGCAGAAATCCGTCCGCTCTGTTTTAAATATTTCAGAGTATCCACCGTCAGATAAATAATACATTCATTTTTCACATACTGCAGCCTGCCGCTGATCTCCAGCGCGCTTAATCCCTGCTGCGCCATCCTTCGCGCTTCCAGCGCCGCAAGCTTTTGTGTGACGGAGACGCGTCCAAGATCTGCAACTACAACCTTCCCCTCATACTGACGCGCCAATGCCATTGCGGTATCGCAGGAACTGCTCAGTCCGCTGGACATTGGAATATATATTAATTCTTCATATTCCTCCAGCACCTGTTCCCACAACTGGGTAACATCATATGGATTAGGCTGTGAGGTATAGATCACGCTGCCATTTTTTTGCTTTTTGAAAAATTCTTCGTGTGTAATTGTCTGTCCTTCCAAATATAACTCATCATCGATATAAAACGGCATCGGAAGTACATAAACGCCGTACTTCTTTGCTTTTTCCTGGGTAATCCCGGAATTGCTGTCTGTTACAACTGCTGTTTTTTCCATGCAGGCTGATTCTCCTTTTTCCTATACTATTATATCTATTATTACAAATTTTATGGTATACCGCAAGTTATTTTGGTGCTTATGTGCTAAAATATTTTTCCAATTATAGCAATTTAGGTGATGTTTTGCTTTTGATTTGTGGGTGAAGTGTTAGAATTTTACATTTTAGGGAGTTGACAGATTTGGGGGAAATTCGTAAATAATTCTATTATTTGAGGCTGGGTGGACGACTCTGCGGGAGATTCTGTGGGCGGGGAATTTATTTGGC
>VSNY01000091.1 GCA_009774535.1 Lachnospiraceae bacterium | reverse complement strand
TATACAAGATTAGTACAGGAAATGAACGATGAAAGCGGACACTATTTCTATGGCAGAATTTTGGAACTTGACGGATGTCAAAGTACCAGTGATACACTTGAAGGATTATATGAAAGCCTTAATGAAGCATTGGAAGGATATATTGAAATAAAGATAGAAAATAATCTTCCTATACCAATTCCAGAAGCACCAAATAATTACAGCGGAAAATTTGTTGTAAGGATTCCAAAATCTTTGCATCAAAGATTAGCCATTGAAGCGGAAAAAGAGGGTGTAAGTCTTAATCAGTTGGCATTATACAAATTGGCACTTTAATAAATATGCATATAAGGCAGGGGATTAACGCCCTGCCTTTGCTTATTTTTACAATTAAATTCCGTTAATGCAAAGTTAGGAAAGTAATAGACTGATATACAGCGGATGGCGGCCACAGGAATTCTATTATCTGCCTTTTGGGTACAGAGCAGAGTATTTCTATTGCATGATGTCCTATCTGCTACCATTCGTGAATATGTCCAGAATATCATTTTAGAGCATTTAAAGGATTACTCCTTGCTGTCTGGCACAATATTCTAAGCATAAGAAATAACCGTTACATAAAAACGTATCAAATGGTGTCTGTAATATGTCAGATGCCCTTTTCTTTATCCCCAAAATTTGTGTGCTACCTCATATGTGCTGCCTGTGTGTTACTTGTGCGCTACGTAGCAAAATTGAGGGCTTCCGCTGACAACTCACATCAACGGAAACCCTTGAAAATACACTATTTCTTAGAACTTTCCGGCTTTAGCTGCTTCTTCCACGGATACAGCAACAGCAACAGTAGCCCCAACCATCGGGTTATTGCCCATGCCGATTAAACCCATCATCTCAACGTGAGCCGGAACGGAAGATGAACCAGCGAACTGTGCGTCAGAGTGCATACGTCCCATCGTATCTGTCATACCATAGGAAGCCGGGCCTGCAGCCATATTATCCGGATGCAGCGTACGTCCTGTACCGCCGCCGGATGCTACGGAGAAGTATTTTTTATTCTGCTCGTTGCATTCTTTTTTGTATGTACCTGCTACCGGATGCTGGAAACGTGTCGGGTTGGTAGAGTTGCCAGTAATGGATACGCCGACATTTTCATGATGCATAATTGCTACACCTTCCTGTACATCGTCTGCACCATAGCATTTTACAGAAGCACGAAGTCCTTTGGAATATGGTTTTTCATAAATCACATTCAATTTTGCTTCTTTATAGTCATATTCCGTCTCAACAAATGTAAATCCGTTGATACGGGAAATAATCTGTGCCGCATCTTTTCCAAGACCATTTAAGATTACGCGCAGTGGCTGTTTACGTACCTTGTTTGCTTTTTCTGCGATACCGATAGCGCCTTCTGCAGCTGCAAAGGATTCATGTCCAGCCAAAAAGCAGAAGCATTCGGTCTCTTCTTCCAAAAGCATTTTGCCCAAGTTGCCATGTCCAAGTCCGACTTTTCTGTGGTCAGCTACAGAGCCAGGAATACAAAATGCCTGTAAGCCTTCTCCGATCGCAGCAGCGGCTTCAGCAGCTTTTCTGCATCCTTTTTTGATTGCGATTGCAGCGCCTACCGTGTAAGCCCAGCATGCATTTTCAAAACAGATCGGCTGGATTTTCTTTACCTGTTCATAAACGTCCAGACCAGCATCTTTTGTAATTTTCTCAGCTTCTTCGATCGAACTGATGCCGTATTTGTTCAGCGCAGCGTTGATCTGGTCAATTCTTCTTTCATATGATTCAAATAATGCCATGATTTTTCGTTCTCCCTTCCTTACTCTACTCTTGGATCAATAATCTTTACAGCGTCGTCTACACGACCGTACTGGCCTTTCGCCTTTTCCCAGGCTGTATTTGGATCGTCGCCTTTTTTAATAAAGTCAGTCATCTTGCCAAGGGAAACGAACTGATATCCGATTACTTCATTGTTTTCATCCAGAGCAATTCCGGTTACATAGCCTTCAGCCATTTCCAGATAACGGACACCTTTTTCTTTTGTTGCAAACATCGTACCAACCTGGGAACGAAGCCCTTTGCCCAGATCTTCGAGTCCTGCGCCGATCGCAAGCCCGTCATCAGAAAATGCGCTCTGTGTACGGCCATACACGATCTGTAAGAATAACTCTCTCATAGCTGTATTAATCGCATCGCAGACAAGGTCTGTATTTAATGCTTCCAAGATCGTCTTGCCCTGCAGGATCTCAGCTGCCATAGCTGCAGAATGTGTCATGCCGGAACATCCAAGCGTCTCGATAAGGGCTTCTTCAATGATGCCGTTCTTTACATTTAAAGACAGCTTGCAGGCTCCCTGCTGCGGCGCACACCAGCCTACACCGTGTGTAAATCCGGAGATGTCTTCAATTTTTTTAGAATGTACCCATTTCCCTTCTTCCGGGATCGGAGCCGGCTCGTGCTTTGCACCTTTAGCAACCGGACACATGTTTTGAACTTCGTGTGTGTAAATCATTTTAAGACTCCTTTCGATTAGATAAATGATGCCAGCGGACAGCGGTGGCGCTTCCGCCGGGATGGTAACATGTTGGACTGATGTTGTTCAACATACTGCATATATTTTCGCACATTTCGTCGAATTCGTCTAGTCCTTTTCCACAAAATTTCGTACATATGAAAATACATGGTAACGAGATTTATCTGTCATTCAAAATCCCTGATACTCTCTTTGATTGCAGGATCTTGAGCTTACGTAACCCAAGATCCAAAGTCCAAGTATTGGTTCAAACAGCCCTGTTATTCCTGTGAAAGCACATTTGAGATCGGTTTTGGACGAAATGCTGCCAGAATCGGGAGGCTGTCATAATAAAGACCTTTTTCCAAATCTTTGTTCAGTTCTTTCAATTCTAACATCTCCTCGTACTGCTGCGCCCATTCTTTTCCCCGCTGCGCACGGCGGGTCCAAAAACTGTTCTCAGACTTCTTTTCAAACAGTTTGTTCCCGCTGCCGTTTAAATAACCTGCCCGCCAGCATTCTCCGCGGCTTTGTTCTTTTTCAGATCCAAAATACAGCACACGATACTTCCCGCCGCACATTTCGCTCCAAGGATCTCTGGCATTAAAATTAGTTTTCACAGAACTTAACACCCATTTTTCGTATTCCGGATCTGTTTTCATTTTTTCCAGTCCTTCCTCCGAAATCTGAATCGATACATAGTCCTGCATATTGGACGGATGTACCGGAAGCTGTGAAATCCGGTCATATAGATATTCTTTGTACTCTTCCATCGTCATTTCCGCTGTGGAAATAACAGCTGCGTCCGTCGTTTCAGACGCGGCACCGGCAATTTGCTGCATTTTTTTTAGAAATGCCTGATCCGGATTAGCGGCGTTTTTTACATCATAAGCTTTGAGCAGAGTGCGGACGGCCCTCGTCCGATAACTGGCATCCATTGTGTAATTCATAGGCTTCTCCTTTCTTTCTGCAACTGATGAATCGTCTCACTATGTTATATCGGCGCAGACATTTATCCACATTAGAACGTGGAGCGTAACCGTTTCATGGGACATCTGAATTGTTACAAATGATATGTATAGATTTAACGTCTGAAAGAATTTATAGTTGCCAAATCTCCCAAAACAGTCTAAGATAGAGGAAGGACCCAACCAATCTGAAAGGAGAACTTAAATGGAACAGCGAATGGTAAAATTTTATTCCAAAGAAAGCAATCTGCTTGCCCTGCATGCAATTCCGGGACATTTTGCTACCAGCAATTCACATATTAATTTTTATATTGATGTGACTGGCATCCGGGCGCGTATTACAGAAGCAGAAGAAGCGGCAAAGATTCTGGCGCACAAATTCGGCCACCTGAATTATGTGGATACCGTCGTATGTATGGACGGCACAGAGGTGATCGGAGCATTTTTGGCAAAAGAATTTGAAAGAGAACATATTATCACGACCAACCAGCATAAGACTGTATATGTGATTTCACCGGAACAAAGCCGGGACAACCAGATGATTTTCCGGGACAACACCAAACATATGATTGCAGGAAAACATGTGATCCTGCTGCTTGCAACGACAACCACCGGAGAAACAATACGCAGAAGTCTGGAAGGACTCCAGTATTACGGCGGGGTTATTGAAGGGATCGGTTCTATTTTCAGTACCGTTGCAACTGTAAACCATATAAAAGTGCAGTCCTTATTCGATGGAAATGACGTAATCGGCTACCAGGCATTTCCAAAGGCTGACTGCCCGTTTTGCAAAAAAGGAACAAAAATTGAAGCGGTTGTGAACGGATTTGGATACTCCAAACTGTAACAGGAATGGGAATCACTGACTGGAACACAACGCAAAAGGACCAGGAAAGATCATTATCCTGGTCCTTTTTACAGATTTTCATCAGCCCAGCTATCCGGCCGTTAAAATCTCCCTGTACTCCCAATTCCGCCCCGGTCCGGATGATCGAGATGTGCCGCCTCTTCAAAAAGAATCCGCGGCTGATGCTTCTGTATCCGGAACTGACAGATCCGGTCATTGACCTGGATCTTGGTATCACGCACCGCCAGTGCAGGCATTCTCCACACATCGTTATCCCCGCAGTATGTTTCATCAATCACACCCATATGATTGGTCTGGATAATGCCAAAATTCAAAAACGTAGAGCTGCGCGGCACAATCACGGCTTCGTATCCCTGCGGCAGCTGTATCGATACGCCAAGGCTGATCAGACGAAATTCTCCTTGTCTTAACTCCACATCCTCCGCGCTGCGCAGATCGATCCAGTCGCTTTTGCCTGCAATATAATCCAGTTTTTCGATTTTGTCCGAATGGTATCGGATCTTAAGTATTTGCTGTTCCATCGCTGATTTCCTTCCTGTTTTTGTAAAACTGCCGCCTGCCGGCGCGGATCACGCATGTTAACGTTTTACGCCTTTCGTGTCTCTGGCGCCAATACGCAGCCGGTTTAATACAACTTCGGATGGTTCATATTCCGCCTTGACCAGCCCGTCTTGTTTGCCAAGCAGATACATATGTGTCAGCCTGTCGTTTTCTGCCAGACGGATTCCCCGCACACCGATGGCCGTTTTCTTCTTTTCCGGAATACATGCTGCTTCTATCCGTAAAAACATGCCTTTTTGCGACTGCATAACTAACGTTTCCTGTCCTTTTTGCAGTTGCGCGGCTGAGGTATCCTGTGATTTTTGCGGCTGCATCGTAAATGCTTCCTGCGCTTTTTCCAGCTGCATCGTAGATGCTTCCTGCGTTTTTTCCAGCTGCATCGTAGATGCTTCCTGCGCTTTTTCCGGCTGCATCGTGAATGCTTCCCCTTTATCCTGCAGCTGCATAGCGAACACTTCCTGCGCTTTTTGCGGCTGTGTCTGCAGTGTTTCTGCTCCGCTCTCCTGCGCAAGCGCCTGGACAAAAATCAGTTCGTCTCCATCCGCCAGTTTCGTAGCGGCCGTTGTACGCTTGGAAACGTCAAATTCTCTGCCGGATACAAGCTTGATCATGCCGGACGCCGTGCCGAACAGCAGCTTTTGTTCCATAATAGCGCCAAGCGGAGCCAAAAATAAACATGTCTCCTGGCTGCTGTCATAATTGCTGACGTTATCAATCGGCTGCCCCTTATCCCGAAATTTTCCATAAGGAAGATCCAGCACTTTTATCATATGCAGCTGTCCTTTCTTCGTAAAAAGACAAATCCGGTCCGTATTTTTGCACAGGAAAACTTCTTTGCTCTCGCTGTCAGCCGCTTCTTTATTCCGCTCATACAGCGCGACATCCATCGTTCTTGCATAACCAAAACGATCGATCAGCACGGCTACGTCGCGTTCTTCAATCTTTTTCTCGACATAGACAGCCTCGGCCACATTATCGATTTTGGTACGCCTAGGCCTTGCGTATTCCTTTTTCAATGCCCGCAGTTCTTTGATAATCACTTTTTTCATCGAATCGCGATTGGATAAAATATCTTCATACAGCGCAATTTTTTTCAGCGTTTCCTCATGTTCTTTGATCAGCGCTTCGATTTCCAGCCCGATCAGGCGGTACAGGCGCATTTCCAAAATGGCGGTCGCCTGCCGTTCCGTAAAATTCAGTTTGGCCGCCTGCTTTTTGGAACGCTCGCTGCGGAATTTAATCGCTCCTGTCTCCCCGCTGACCAGACAGTTTTTGGCTTCTTTGATATTTTTACTGCCCCTTAAGATCTCAATAATCAGGTCAATCACATCACAGGCGCGGATCAGTCCCTCCTGGATTTCTTTTTTATCCTGTTCCTTTGCCAGCAGTGTGCGGTACTTGCGCGTGGCAAGCTCATATTGAAATTCCACATGATGGCGGATCATCGGGACAATGCCCATAATTTCCGGCTTTCCGTTTGCGACTGAGAGCATATTGACCCCGAACGTATCTTCCAGCTTCGTCTTTTTATATAAAAGATTGCATAAATTTTCCACATCGGCGCCGCGTCTTAGCTCCAGCACAATGCGTATGCCTTCTTTCGACGATTGGTTGGAAATATCCACAATATCGTTCGTCTTTTTCGTCTCTGCCAGCGCAAATACATCATTTAAAAATTTTCCGATATTCGCGCCGATCATTGTATACGGAATCTCACTGATAATCAGACGGTCTTTGCCGCCCTTGCCGTTTTCAATATCCACTTTGCCGCGTACCTTCACCTTGCCGGTTCCAGTCGCATAGATCGACTGCAGCTCGTCGCGGTTCGTTACAATTCCCCCGGTCGGAAAATCCGGCCCTTTGATATATTCCATCATCTGTGCCGTATTGATGTCCGGATTTTTGATGTAGGCGATAACGCCGTCAATCACTTCCCCAAAGTTATGCGGCGGGATGCTTGTCGCCATACCGACCGCAATACCCTCCGCGCCGTTGATCAGAATATTCGGCACTTTCACCGGCAGCACGCTCGGCTCTTTCTCCGTTTCATCAAAGTTTGGCACAAAATCAACTACATCCTTGTCCAAATCTGCCAGATATGCTTCCTGCGTAATTTTTTCCAGACGCGCTTCGGTATATCGCATGGCAGCGGCTCCGTCTCCTTCGATCGAGCCAAAGTTCCCATGCCCGTCCACTAACGGAAGCCCTTTCTTAAACTCCTGCGCCATCACGACCAGCGCTTCATAGATCGAACTGTCCCCATGCGGATGATACTTGCCCATCGTATCTCCGACAATACGCGCACATTTGCGGTACGGCCGGTCATAACGAATGCCAAGTTCATACATATCATACAGCGTCCTGCGCTGCACCGGCTTTAAACCGTCCCGCACGTCCGGCAAAGCTCTTGCGATAATCACGCTCATCGCGTAATCGATATAGGATTTCTGCATGATCTCCGCGTATTCCATCCGGATCAGACGGTCGTCTTCTGTCTGCATATTTGCATCCCTCCATTTATATGTTCCTGTCTGTTTCTTCTATATTATTATACGAATCCGATCCGGAATGCTAAATATCCAGTTCCGCGTCCTGCGCATGCTCATAAATAAACGCCCTGCGCGGCGGCACATCATTTCCCATCAGCATTTCCGTCACATCCGAAGCCATTTTCCCGTCCTCAATCTCCACCTTCTTAAGCAGCCGTGTCTGCGGATCGAGCGTCGTCTCCCAAAGCTGCTGCGCATCCATTTCCCCCAGACCTTTATACCTTTGCAGTGTAAAAGGCCCTTTATGCGTTTTCCGGTATTTTTTCAGCGCCTCGTCATCGTACAGATACTCTTCCGGCCCTTTTTGCGGCATCGCTTTATACAACGGCGGCATAGCGATATACACATGCCCTTCAAAAATCAGCTCCGGCATAAATCGGTAAAACAGCGTTAAAAGCAGCGTGGAAATATGCGCGCCGTCTACATCGGCATCCGCCATAATAATGATTTTGTTATAACGCAGCTTGCTGATATCAAAATCATTGCCATATCCTTCTGAGAATCCGCATCCAAACGCATTGATCATCGTTTTAATTTCCGCGTTAGCCAGCACTTTGTCGATGCTTGCCTTTTCCACATTTAAAATCTTGCCGCGAATTGGCATAATCGCCTGGTACATCCGATTTCTGGCCATTTTTGCCGAACCTCCGGCGGAATCTCCCTCGACAATAAAAATCTCGCACTTTTGCGCGTCCCGGGATTCGCAGTTTGCCAGCTTTCCGTTGGAATCAAAAGAAAATTTCTGCTTGGTCAAAAGATTGGTCTTTGCTTTTTCTTCCGTTTTCCGGATTTTAGCAGCTTTTTCCGCACAGCTGATCACAGCCTTTAGCGATTCCAGATTTTTGTCAAAAAACAGCTGGATTTCTTCGCTGGCGATCTTTGCCACGGCACGCGACGCGTCCTGGTTGTCCAGCTTTGTCTTGGTCTGCCCCTCAAAACGCGGGTCCGGATGCTTGATCGATACAACGGCGGTCATACCGTTGCGCACATCGGCGCCGGTAAAGTTCGTATCTTTTTCTTTTAAGATCCCAAGTTCCCTTGCATACTGATTGATCACGGTCGTAAAGATGGTCTTAAATCCGGTAATATGCGCGCCGCCTTCCACGTTGTAAATATTGTTGCAAAATCCCATAATGTTTTCATGAAATTCATTTGTATACTGAAAAGCCGCTTCCACGGTAATGCCGTCGGATTCTCCCTGAAAATAGACAACATCATGAATCGTCTCGCTTTTGCGGTTTAAGTCTTTTACAAATCCGATAATTCCATCCGGTTCATGGTACTCCACATGTTCCACGGTTTCTGCGCGTCGATCTTCAAAAATAATCGTCAGCTTCGGATTTAAGTACGCGGTTTCATGCATCCGGCTCTTGACCTCGTCCCCTTTGAACCTGGTTTTTTCAAAGATCTCCGGATCAGGCAGAAAATTGATTTTTGTACCCGTCTGCTTTGTCTTTCCAGTCTTTGGCAGCAGGCCGTCTTCCAGCGCAAGTGCCGGATTGCCCCGCTCATAGCGGTCATGATGAATATATCCGTCCCGGCTGATCCACACATCCAGATACGTGGACAGTGCGTTAACAACGGAAGAACCGACCCCATGCAGCCCGCCGCTTGTCTTATATACCGAATTGTCGAACTTACCGCCCGCGTGCAGCGTGGAAAATACAACGCGCGCCGCCGGAATGCCTTTTTGATGCATGCCGACCGGAATCCCCCGGCCGTTATCCTCTACGGTACAAGAACCGTCAGCCTCCAGTGTGACCCGGATGGTATCACACGCGCCTGCCAGATGTTCATCTACCGCATTGTCTACGATTTCGTATATTAAATGATTCAGGCCCTTTCTGGACACACTGCCGATATACATGCCCGGCCTCTTGCGGACAGCTTCCAGGCCTTCCAGAATCGATATGCTGCCCTCATCGTATACTCCCTTTATTGCCATGTTATTTACTCCTTTTTGCGGAATCTATCCAAACATGCTATAGTATACCACATAATTATAAAATGTGTAAAGAATTTTTCCGAATGTTTGTTCGATTTTTTTAAGGCGCAAAAATCGGCAGACACAGGATCTTGCTCCCGCATCTGCCGTTCTCTGGCTGTACCCAAATACTATAGTTCCTCCCCATTAGAAGCAACCACTCTTTGATACCATGCAAACGATTTTTTCTTATAACGGTTCCCGCTGCCAGTCCCGTCATCATTTAAGTCCACATAAATAAACCCATACCTTTTGCGCAGTTCTCCCGTAGTAAACGACACTACATCGATGCATCCCCATGGCGTATATCCCATCAGATCCACGCCGTCTATTTCCACTGCCTTTTTCATCTCTTTGATATGACTGCGCAGATAATCGATCCGATAGCTGTCATCACACGTATGGTCTTCTTCCAGCCTGTCAATCGCGCCGAATCCGTTTTCCACAATAAATAACGGAAGCTCATAACGTTCATATAAGGCGGCCAGCGAATACCGAAGTCCCACAGGATCAATCTGCCAGCCCCAGTCCGAAGCCTTCACATACGGGTTTGGCACCGTATGCGCATTTCCGCCGTTGACGTCTGTATTGACCTTGTCTATATCGGCCTTCACCGCATTGGACATATAATAGCTGAATCCCAGATAGTCGACCTTCCCTTCCGCCAAAATCTGTTCATCCTGCGGCTCCATCAAAGGCGCGTTTCCTTCCCGTTCCCACATTTTTTTTGCATATGCCGGATAATGCCCGCGGCAGTGTACATCCGAAAAATAATATCGTTCATGCATAGACTCCAGCGCCATCATGACATCATCTGGACTGCATGAATAAGGGTAAAATGGTACAAAGGAACACATACATCCGATCTTTAGATCCGGGTCAATCTCGTGTCCTTTTTTTACTACAAGAGCAGACGCTACCAGTTCATGATGCACCGCCTGATATAGCGCTTTTTTCGGATCATCTGTTTTTGAAAACCGGATACCGGAGTTCGTCCATCCAAAAATATCCGTATCCGTATTGCTCTGGTTATTGATCTCATTAAATGTCATCCAGTATTTCACTTTGCCCTTGTACCGCTGCATCACCGTCACCGCGTAACGGACAAAAAAGTCGATCAGCCTGCGGTCCAGCCAGCCGCCATATGCTTTTGCCAGATGATAAGGCATCTCAAAATGACTCAGCGTAACGACTGGTTCAATTCCGTATTTGTGCAGTTCATCAAAGAGGTTGTCATAAAACTGCAGCCCTTCCTCACAAGGCGTTGTTTCGTCTCCCTTTGGAAAGATCCGGCTCCAGGAAATCGATGTGCGGAAGCACCGAAACCCAAGTTCCGCAAAAAGAGCGATATCTTCCCGATACGTATGGTAAAAATCAATGCCGATATGATTCGGATAGCGTTCTCCTTCTACAACGCCATCCGTAATTCTCCTTGGAACGCCATGCGCTCCTGCTGTCAGCACATCGCTGACACTCGGGCCGCGTCCGCCTTCCTGCCAGCCGCCTTCCAGCTGATGCGCGGCTACCGCTCCGCCCCATAAAAAATCTTTTGGTAAACTCATATAAGCAGCTCCTTCCTTTATCTATTTTCTGACTTTTAAAAATGCTTCCCCGGCCGTAACGCTCCCTGCTGTCTTAAGCGCTTCGATCGATGAAAAATCGTCCGTATTTGTGATCAGCACAGGGGTTATGGTATCATGTTCTTTTTGGATTTCTTCTAAATCAAATTCGATTAAAAGATCTCCGGTTTTTACGGTATCCCCGTCTTTTACTTTTGCCGTATAATATTTGCCGCCCAAAGACACGGTTTCTAATCCAATATGGATCAGCATCTCCGCCCCAGCCGCGTGTTCCAGGCAAATCGCATGCCTGGTATCGAATACGGAACTTACTTTTCCGTCAAACGGTGCGTACAGCCTGCCCTCTGACGGTATAATCGCTGCGCCCTGCCCTAAGATCCCTTCGGAAAAAGTCGGGTCGTTAACGTCCTGCAGCGCTTTTGCCGTTCCGTTTAACGGCGCGCAGATTTTAATTTCACTGGCTTGCTCTTCCTGCAGACGAAAAGACTCCGCCTGTGTATCAGAAGCTGTCCCCATCTGCTGGTGATCCTGCTGCACGCCGCGGCCTGTATCCGCCTGCGGTTTTTCATCACATCCAATCACCTGCACCAAAACAATTGCCGCTACGACGGATATCCCGCACCCAATCAGCATACCCGGAAAAGACATCGGAGCATCCGGGCTGATTGCGTTCACCGTTGTCAAAAGTCCCGGCAGCCCTGCGTATACATAATTTTTGGAACCAAAAAAAGCAACTGCCAGCGCGCCGAGCGCACCAGAAATACAGCCTGCGACAAACGGCTTTTTCAAACGCAGCGTCACACCATAAATAGCAGGTTCGGTAATACCAAAGATCCCTGTCAGCCCGGCAGACATCGCAACGTTTTTCATTTCCTTATTCCGTGTCTTTAACACCACTCCAAAACAAGCCGCAGCCTGAGCGACTACCGCGCAGGTCTGTACTGCCTGAAACGAATCGCAGCCAAAGTTATCAAAATTCGCCATAACCATCGGCGTAACACCCCAATGTACTCCAAAAATAACCGCTACCTGCCAAAAACCGCCGATCACAATTGCCGCCAGGGCAGGAACCGCATCATACAGGAAATTATAACCAGACGCAATACCGCCTGCGACCAGATCCGAGATCGGCCCGATCACAAGGATCGTTGCAGGTACCATAAGAACGGTACAAATAAACGGCGTCGCCAGCGCTTTGATCACATCCGGCAGATATTTTTCCACCATCCGTTCCACATAAGACAGCACCAAAACTAAAAACAACGGCGGCAGCACACTGGACGTATAAGTCGTCTGCGCCATCTCAAAAAACAAAAACCGGATACTTTCCCCATCCGCAATCCGCGCCGCGAGACTG
The DNA here is from genome assembly GCA_009774535.1 of Lachnospiraceae bacterium. Lineage (GTDB taxonomy): Bacteria > Bacillota > Clostridia > Lachnospirales > Lachnospiraceae > Eubacterium_J. The sequence continues at coordinate 2,255 of VSNY01000091.1, read as the reverse complement.
CCCCAGTCCGGATTCACCAGCGCCAGACAGCACCAAAGCGCAATAAATGTATTGCATTTAAAATGTTTGGACGCTGTTACCGCAATCATGACCGGCAAAAATGTAAACGGCGTCCAGGACATAAAACTCAGCACCGCGTAAGTACCTGTCTCAGAAAACGACGGCGCAAACAGCTGTATCAGAATCAAAGCGCCCTGCAGCAGTCCCGCAGCCGCAAGAATATAAACAAACGGCGCGAATACCGCCGACATCGTAGCAATGATCCGGCTTAAAATACTTCCTTTCTGGCCTGTATCCTGATTTTCATCCAGATGGATGATCCGGGTCAGTTCCTCATAGACATCTTTCGCATGTGTCCCGATTACAATCTGGTACTGCCCGCCTTTTTCCACAACCTGGATCACCGCCGGCATCCCTGAAATCTTTGCCGTAACCTCGGCTGACGGCGTCTGCTTTAGTACCAGACGAAGCCTGGTCGCGCAATGTGCCGCACTCGTAATATTTTCCTCTCCCACCGACTCCATAATATCCCTGGCGAGTTTTGCATAATCCCGAACCTGTGCCATATAAAATTCTCCTCCCTGTTTTCTGCATAGTTGCAGTATGCTCTTGATTTCTGTGATCTGGCCACATCACAGTCTATTCTTTCCCTGACACAACGCTGTGTTTGTTATGATGATTATACATAACTGATATAAAAAAGTCTGCAAATTTGCATAGGAAAAAACAGGTACCTTTTTTTGGAACATGTTATTTCTAAAAAACGTACTGTTTTTTCAGGTATGTGGCGGCTATGCGGACAACTCTGCGGACTGGAATTTAAGTATTGTCAGTCAGAAAGAACTGATTGAAATGCTCTCTTAAATTTCTCCGAAAATTCAATTAGCAACGGAAGACAGATAAGATATGAAATTTATATATGCAGAATACAATGAGAAGCACAGCAGATAAGCCACTTGAATATGTTCGTCTCTACCTTGAAGGAAATATGCAGATATAGGTTGACGCAGAAGATTCTTTAGAATTGTGACAATTCCATATCATAAATGCTGGTTTCTGTATCAATCAGACAGCTTTTATGGTATAATGCATATTAGACATAGAATGTAAACACGAAAGTATACCGAAAGGGGTTGAAAAAACTGGGAAAGACCGATACCATAACAAAAGAATATATGAAAGATCCGGTAATCTTTGCCGATATGTTTAATAAATTTTTATATCATGGCAGGCAGGTAATCCAGCCGGAATCTCTTACTGAGATGGACACTACAGAAATTGCAGTGCCTTATGGTGACGGGAAAGCAGGCGTGCCAGCACAGAAATACCGGGACGTATTAAAGCTGATGATGACGGATGGTAATATAGCATACTGTATTTTGGGATGTGAAGACCAGAGTGCCATACATTATGCCATGCCAGTGAAAAATATGCTTTACGACTCCATGCAGCTTTCACACCAGGTCACAATGGCCGCAAAGTCGCACCGGCAGCAAAAAGAGCATAAGCCGTCATCCTACGAATTTTTGAGTGGATTTCACAAAACGGACAGGCTGGTCCCAGTTGTGACACTGGTCATTTACTGGGGGCCGGACAGATGGGATGGGCCATTGTCGTTAAAAGAAATGTATGTAGCAGCGGATGATGTCATTATGCAGTATGTTCCGGATTATAAAGTCAATCTTATAGCACCGGAACAAATGACGGATGAAGAAATAAAAGAGTTTCAGACCAGTTTAAAAGAAGTCATGCTGTATATTAAGTATTCAAAGGATAAAAATAAGCTGCTGGAAATTGCCCAGGAAGATCCGAACTTCCTGAGCATGGACAGACAGGCAGCAGAAGTCATTAATACAGTAACAAATTCTAAGTTGAAATATCCGGAAGGAAAGGGGAAGATCAATATGTGTCTGGCAATAGAAGAAATGCGTATGGACAGTAAACGTGAGGGAATACGTGAGGGAATACGTGAGGGTGAAATAAAAGGCGCTGTTGAAACTTATCAGGAAGTTGGGATTTCATTACAGGAAACATCCAGGCGTGTTTCAGTAAAATTCCATCTTCCATTGCAGCAGGCTGAAGAAGAAGTAAAAAAATACTGGCAGTAGCAGCTAAAAACCGTACCCGTACAGTCACAGAAAAGGCTCTCTGGTACGGTTTCTATTATTATAGATTATATACTCAAACTTCGCACATAGATTTAGCCTATGCACCTTGAAAATTCAATACTGGCAGTTATTCAGTTATCTTAATTC
>VSNY01000090.1 GCA_009774535.1 Lachnospiraceae bacterium | reverse complement strand
TTGTCACGAAGCAGGGGGATCGTTACCGTATGACTTCCAAAGGTGCGTATTATTTTCATTACTATGAAAATTTTTATACGCTTGCCTATATAGATAAAATGTGGGGCATTCTGCGCAAAGAGGCGTTTCCGGACGAAATCAGATTTTAAAAGAAGGCTGCCATTCCTTTCCGCTGACACGGACACGTCCGGGTTGCCATAAAGTAAATGATAATAAAGGTTTATTTTGTAATAAGATATTCTCACATCTAATCTTGAAAAAAAACCAGTCATTATGCTATAATGTATTTGTAAAAAAGTGAAAAAGCCATTACCAACAGGCACTATCATAGAAGATCAGGAGGTGAAACTATGCCGGCAGTATATGGAGTTGATTTGATTGCAAAAAGAGATAGAAAGATCAAAATGGACAGAAGTATCGTAAAATTCTGGAACGTGCATTATCAGACACTGGAAGAAGTAGAAGAAGCGGAACGTTTAAAAAAGCAGAAACAGGAAGAAGAAGCACGTAAAAATGCAGAACGTCTTGCCAATGAAGAGCAGGAAAGTGAAACGCAGGAACACAAAAAAAAACAGACGGATGAGGCCTATAACTCTAAGACAGGCTCTTATTCCGGGCATTATGGAAAAAAACCGGTACATGACGAAGACCAAAAGCAGCAGATCCATGCCATCCTGAATGAGAAGCCAGAGCCTTTTGAATATGCAATGGCTACCCTGCAGGCACAGGAAGAGTAGTACACCAGGGGATCTGTCAGGCAAAAGGTTTCGCCTGTCTGAATGGGAAGGAACGGTTACGATTGACTCGGACAGTTCTTATAAGAAAAATATTGGGGCGGATGATACACAATGATTGCAGAAAGCAGGAAAGAACATGAAAAACTTAATGGAACAGATGAACGAAGCAGTCGCTGACGCATTCACTGCATGTGGCTATGATGGAAAATACGCGCGCGTCACGGTATCCAATCGGCCGGATTTGTGCGAATATCAATGCAACGGCGCGCTGGCTGCGGCAAAAGAGTATAAAAAAGCTCCAATGGCGATTGCGCAGGAAGCGGCGCAAAAGCTTTCAGACAGCCCGATTTTTTCAGTGGCTGAGGCAGTAAAGCCCGGGTTTTTAAATCTGAAAATCCGGGAAACCTGTCTGGCAGATTTTCTTTGCCGGATGATGGAAGAACCGGACTATGGCAATGAAAAAACAACTGATCCAAAAACGATCATGATTGATTACGGCGGGCCGAATATCGCAAAGCCGCTGCATGTCGGGCATCTGCGTTCGGCCATTATTGGAGAGAGCATCAAGCGGATGGGCCGTTTTACCGGGCATGAGATGATCGGGGACGTGCATATGGGCGACTGGGGGCTGCAGATGGGTCTGATTATTACAGAGCTGTCAGAGCGAAAGCCGGATCTGCCTTATTTTTCGGAAAGCTTTGAAGGGGAATATCCAAAAGAGGCGCCGTTTACTATTTCCGAATTGGAAGAGATCTACCCGACAGCAAGCAGTAAGTCTAAAGAAGATGAAGCCTATAAGGAACGCGCGATGCAGGCAACGTATGAGCTGCAGCATGGCAGGCGCGGATACAGCGCTTTGCTGGAGCATATTTTGCATGTATCGGTTACGGATTTGAAGAAAAATTATGAAAATTTAAACGTTTCTTTTGATCTTTGGAAAGGGGAATCCGATGCGCAGCCTTATATCCCGGCAATGGTGCAGAAGATGAAGGATGACGGATTTGCGCACCTTTCGGAAGGCGCGCTGGTTGTGGATGTAAAAGAAGAGACGGATACGAAGGAAATTCCGCCTTGTATGATCTTAAAGTCGGATGGGGCGTCGCTTTATAATACGACAGACCTTGCTACCATTGTGGAGCGGATGGAAAAATGGCATCCGCAGGAGATTATTTATGTTGTGGACAAGCGTCAGGAACTGTATTTTACACAGGTCTTCCGCTGCGCCCGCAAAACGGGACTGGTCGATACCGATACAAAGCTGACCTTTTTAGGATTTGGCACGATGAACGGCAAAAACGGCAAGCCGTTTAAAACGCGTGAAGGAGGCGTCATGCGTCTGTCTGCGCTGCTGGAAGAAATCAATGAGGAAATGTATCATAAGATTTCTGAAAACCAGACCATGAGCGAGGAAGAAGCAAAAGAAACGGCGAAAGTGGTAGCGCTTTCTGCGGTAAAATATGGAGACTTGTCCAATCAGGCGTCAAAAGATTATATTTTTGATATCGAACGCTTTACTTCTTTTGAAGGGAATACCGGGCCGTATCTGCTGTATACGATTGTCCGGATCAAGTCGATTTTGAAAAAATATGAGCAGGCTGGAAAACATGCGGACGGGAAGCATATACTGCCGGCAGCATCAGAAAGCGAAAAAGCATTGATGCTGGAAGTAAGCAGATTCCACGGCATGATCGCGGCGGCATTTGCAGAACTGGCGCCGCATAAGGTATGCGCATATTTGTATGACCTTGCGAATGCGTTTAATCATTTCTATCATGAAACGAAGATTCTGGCCCAGGAAGATGAGGCGCGTCAGGCAGGGTATATCCGCTTGCTGCAGTTGTGCATGGGCATTATGGAAACCTGTATTGACGTACTCGGATTTTCAGCGCCGGAACGGATGTGAGTTTTATTTAGCTCCTGTTCTTATAAGAACAGGAGCTTTTTTCTGCTGCAATCGTTCTGTTTCAATATGCGATTGCATGTGAATCGTTAATATCCCAGTTCTTCCCCGACAAGCAGTACCTTGATGCGCCCAACGATTCCGCTGCGTCTGGTAATTACTGTCTGGCTGCAGATACAGTCGTCTCCAAGGCATTCCGAACATATTCCGGTAGCTGCGCAAGGCGTATGTTTGTGCAGACGGATACAATTTGGCGGAGAAGCGATATGATGGACGCGCCGGATTGCATCGTCTGTGTCAGCAGCAACTTTATTCATCCCGGCTACTACGATGACCTGGTCAGGCCCATAGATCAGCGCTGCTACCCGGTTGCCGCTGCCGTCGACATTGACCAGCTGCCCGTCCAGCGTAATGGCGTTGGTACTCATAAAATAGGTATGTGTGCTAAAAGAATCGCGGTATGCCTGTTTCACTTCTTCCGGCGTTTTAGCAAGACTGCGGTCAATCAGGCGGATATCGTTCCGCTGCCTTAAGGCATCCAGAATCCCGGTTTCTGCCAACGTCATGGAACCGCCGAAAGAGACGGCGGTGTCTGCGGCAGTCAGCGACATGGCAGTATGCACCGCATCTTCCCGGGTAGGGCAGTAGATGCCTTCCATGCGCCGTTTTTCCAGCTGACGGATGATCGTTTTTGCCTGTGTTTCATAAAAGGACTGTTTTGGTTCCATAAATAATAACTTCCTTTCCTAACAGATTGGTATAAAAGTGACTATGGAAAAACGCCTCACCTTTGACAAAAAGGTGAGGCAATATCCTATTTATTGAGTTCCTGGAACCTGTTTATTTTGCAAGCAGCATCATAATTTCATTGCTTCTGGCGATAAATTTTGTCATCGCTTCCGGTGCGAGCGGCTGGTTGCTGATCAGAGCCAGGTCATACAGCTGCTGGCAGAAGGTAGGTACCTGTTCGGAATCCTTGTGTTCCAGGATATACGTTACAAGCGCATTGTTTGCGTTCAGAGTCAGAGAAATGTCTCCGCCGAACATAGAACTGTCCATGCCGCCCATACCGCCCATGGCGTACATCTTCATCATTTCCTGCATGCGTCTTCCTTCTTCGGACAATGTAATAATAGAAGAAACAGATTCATTTTTCAGCTTCTCCACTTTTACTGTCAGTTTGTCATTCGCCAGTGCCTTGCGGAAAATTTCCGTCAGTGTTTCGGTCTGTTCTTTTAATTCTTCTTCAGGCACATCTTCTTTTAAGGATTCTGTTACATCCGCGTCAATGCGCATAAATCTGAATTTTTCATTACGGCGCTCCAGCTGTGTAATAAAAGAAGAGTCGATGCTGTGGTTTAAGATTACGGCATCCATGCCCTGTTCTTTGAACATGTTAATATACTGGCTTTGCTGCTGTTCGTCAGTGACATAGTAGATGGTCTTGCGGGTATCCTTTTCTTCTTCAAAGTCATCGGAATCGTCTCCGGCTGCAGAAGTGCCGTCCGCCTGTTCTGCTTCAATTGTATTTTCCGTGTTGTCTGTTTGCTCACTGTCTGCTGTTTCCGCGCCGGTATTTTCTGCGCTGTCTGCTGTTTCGGAAGCGTCTGCCGGCTCATCGTCTGCCTTTAAGCATTCCGGCAAGGTCAGATATTTGTGATCCAGGTTTTTGAACAGGATATAATCATTCATCTTGTCGCAGAACTTGTCATCCCTTAAGCAGCCGTATTTGATAAATGGACTGATATCATCCCAGTATTTTTCATAGTTTTCTTTTTCGGTCTTGCACATGCCAGTAAGCTTGTCTGCAACTTTTTTCGTAATATATTCCGAAATCTTCTTTACAAAGCCGTCATTCTGCAGCGCGCTTCGGGATACGTTCAGCGGAAGGTCCGGGCAGTCGATCACGCCTTTTAACAGCATTAAAAATTCCGGAATTACTTCTTTAATGTTGTCAGCGATAAATACCTGGTTGTTGTACAGCTTAATGGTACCTTCGATGGAGTCATATTCGGTATTGATTTTCGGGAAATATAAAATACCTTTTAAGTTAAACGGATAGTCCATATTCAGGTGAATCCAGAATAACGGCTCCTTGTAATCGTGGAAGACCTTACGGTAAAATTCCTTATATTCTTCCGCGGTACAGTCCTTCGGCGTCTTGGCCCAGAGCGGATTTGTATCATTGATCGCAACCGGGCGTTTTACAATTTTTAATTTTTCGGTGCGCGGAGAGATTTCCACAACTTCTTTTTCACCGTTTTCATTTTCCTTTTCTTCGGTCTTTGCTTCTTCGATGATCGTTTCGATTACCGTATCGTCGTCGCGTTGGTCGGCCGGGTCGATCGTTTCGTATTCCGGCTCTGCATTGGCTTTATTTAAATAGATCGGAATCGGCATAAAGGAACAGTATTTTTCAATCACTTCCCTTGCACGGTATTCATTGGCAAATTCCAGGCAGTCTTCATTTAAATAGAGGGTCATCGTCGTACCGACGCTGTCTTTGGTTCCCTCAGTCATATCAAATTCCGTGCCGCCGTCGCAGGACCAGTGAACAGCCTGCGCGCCTTCCTGATACGACAGTGTATCAATCGTCACCTGGTCTGCTACCATAAACGCAGAGTAAAAGCCCAGTCCGAAATGACCGATAATCTGGTCTTCGTTTGCCTTGTCCTTATATTTTTCCAGGAAATCCGCTGCGCCGGAAAAAGCGATTTGGTTAATATATTCCTCGACTTCTGCAGCGGTCATGCCAAGGCCGTTATCCGTTACGGTCAGCGTTTTTTCGTCCGGATTAACGGTAACCTGGATCTGCGGCTTATAGTCATCCGCAAGGGCATATTCCCCCATCATATCCAGCTTCTTTAACTTGGTAATCGCATCGCAGCCGTTCGATATCAGCTCACGGTAAAAAATATCGTGATCGGAATATAACCATTTTTTAATAATCGGGAAGATGTTTTCACTGTTAATTGAAAGATTTCCGTGTTTGTTTTCCATGAGAATGAACTCCTTTTCTGTATTCTTATTTTATGTGTAGGACTGTTCCCGGGTATGGAAACGGGACATATATGCGGTGCGGGCAACCTGGATTGCCTGCACGTTTTGTTCTAAGTGAAATAGTAATACGAAAAAAAAGAAAAGTCAATAGAAAATCAGCACTCTTTGGGAATGAGTGCTAACAATATTTACGGAAGGTTGATTTTTCAAGGGATTTTGAAATTCTTAAAATTTTATAAACAGCAGAAGATAGCTGCAGCTGTTTGATCAGGGTTTACATGGAAACGTTCGTTTGATATAATAGCTGTAGCGTTATTTCTGCAAGCGGTATAGTGAAATCTCACTATAGAAAATAAAAGAAGAAAGATTGGAATGGGTGAAACATATATGATGGGTGAATGGATACTTCATATCAAAGAATTTGGAAAGATTATGGAAGCTACGGTACAGCCAGCGCCTTTCACGGTATTTATTGGAGATAATAACAGCGGAAAAAGCTATCTCATGACGCTTCTTTATGGTATTTTGTCAGTTGATTTCCATGCGGATCATTTTGTCTTTCGAGAAGATTCTGCGGTTTTTCAAAAATGTGCGGAAATAGTAAAGAATCAGATCAGACAATTAAAGAGGCATTCTGTTGTGGAGTATCATATTGAAAAGAGTCAGCTGCGATTGTATCAGAAGTTATTAAATGAACTGCTGGCTCTGAATAAAGCGAAATTTTTGAAAAAGCTGTTTAACCGGGAACTTGATCTGGAAGAAATGCGGATAGAATTTCAGGAAATAGCAAAGTTCCGGTTTCATTTTACATTGGAGGAAGATCAGAGCGGAGAAGTCTTTTATATAAGTGCAAATCGTTTCAGCTGGGGGATTGTGTATGGGGAAAGCTTCCTTGATCTTCACATTGTCTGGTTATTGGCACGTATCCTGCAGGGGATGTTACAGTCAGGCGCTGCAAACCCAATTTATTTTCCAACAGCCAGGACAGGATTCCTCTTGACCTATAAAGAGCTGACGCGCAGTGCCTTGAAAGAACGTTTTTCTTTGGAAACAACGGAAAAAAACCTGCTTACAAAGCCAAATACGGATTTTCTGATGGGATTAAGCAGTTTGGATATAAGCCGCCAGAATGAAAGCAATCAAAATTTAACGGAATTTATAGAAAAGCATATCCTCTCCGGGCGGATACAAACTTCCGGGTATCCGATGCTTGAAATTGAATATCAGCCTGATGGGACGGCCGATCACCTGCCAATGTATATTTCTTCTGCAGTTGTGACAGAAACGGTGCCATTGCTGCTGTTTTTAAAATATGGCACAGTGCGTGCATTTTTGGTGGAAGAACCAGAAATATCCCTTCATCCAAAACTGCAGTGGGAAATGGCTCGTGTGCTTATCAGGATGGTAAATACAGATCTGCCAGTTGTTGTAACAACCCATAGTGATATTATGATACAGCATATGAATAATATGATAAAAGCGGGAACACTGAATTGCAAAGAACATTTTTTTCAGCAGACAGGATACCAAAAGGAAGATTTGTTATCCAAAGAGCAGGTGGCTGTGTATCAGTTTGAGGAAGGGAAGGATGGAAAGACACGCCTGACCCGGTTACCTGGCGGCGATGACGGATTTGAGGCAATGACATTTTATCAGACGCTGAAAAAAATAAATGAACAAATTGATTTCATTGAAGATGAAAGGGAACCAAAACATGTTTTGTGAAGATGTGAAAAAACGGCTGGAGTTATTGGAACGTTATTCCGTTATTATTTCGGATCAGCAGCTGCAGCTGACGGCGTTTACTCGTTCACCAGAAGATCAAACTTGATATTGGAAGTGGAGTGGGGAGTTTTAATTTGACATAGAATTAATAGAAGAAGATAACATTGCTATTCTAACATCTGGATTCTTTTTCAAATCCAGATTATAAAAAGGAGAGATTCTCTTATGAATCGTGGTAAGAATATAAACCATCAGACAAACTACGTCTTTACTGGAGGAATACCCGCATGAAGCGAAATGGCGCAGTCGATTTTTGGAAGTTTCTTTATGCAGCCGTAATCATGTGCTTTCATTCCCTGTACTTTGCAGGCTCTGAAAAATACTACTTTTATGACGGCGCGAATATGGTAGAATATTTTTTTCTGGTATCCGGGTTTTTGATGGCAGCTTCCGTCTTAAAATCTGATCCCGCAAATACCCCTGTCTGGAAAAATACGTGGCAGTTTTTGTTCCATAAAATCAGGAGTCTGTGTCCGGAATACTATGTGGCATGGGCCATCTCTTTTATTATGAAACAGACGGCAGGCGGGCTTTTGCCGCTTAGAAAAATCTGCAAGCATGCTGTGCAGTGCATTTGGGAATTATTGTTTCTTAGAATGGCCGGATTCAACGACTACAATGCAAACGGGGCGACCTGGTATATCTCAGCTATGTTGTTTGCCATGCTGTTGCTGCTGCCGTTCTTTTATATGTTTAGAGAAAATTTTCTCCATCTGTTTGCGCCTGTTATTTGCCTTGTTACGCTTGGATATTTGTACAGCGTCGGCGGGACACTGCGGGGAAATACGGACTGGATGGGATTTTGCTACAAAGGTCTGCTGCGTGCCATCGGCGTACTTTGTTTGGGCAGTATCTGCTATATTGTCTGCCAGAAAATCAAGGAAGTGCCGCTGACCTGTTTCGCGAAGATCTTGCTGTCGTTCGCAGAAACAAGCGGATATTTGTTTGCGTTGTACTGGACGTTTGGACATGCCACGTCTAAGATGCAGTTTGTAATTTTACTGTTGTTTGCTGTGTCTGTCACGATCAGCTTTAGTCATCAGGGATTTTTTGCGTGCATTTATGATAACCGGATCTGCTACTGGCTTGGAAAATTCAGCTTCCCACTATTTTTATCCCATCATGCCTGGAGCGGGAAAATGAACCGGATGTTTCCAAACGATTCTTATGCGCAGCTGTTTCCTAAGTATGTGCTGCTGTCTGTTGCAACGGCAGTTTCGGTGTATCTGATTTCCGCATTTTTAAGAAAGCTGTATCAGAGATGGCAGACGCCTCTGTTTCGTTTGTTTCTGCGGAATTAAAAAACATACGTTCTGTAAATAAAAAATACTTGACACCTTCAAAATCTTGTGATAAGATACCCAAGTCATCTGCAAAAAGGCAGGATAAACTTCATGGAACAAAAATTAGAACAGGCATATTTATATGATTTTTACGGTGAACTGCTCAATGACCGCCAGCGGAAAATTTACGAAGATGTGATCTTCAACGATCTGTCACTCGGAGAGATTGCCGAAGAAGAAGGCATCAGCAGACAAGGCGTTCATGAGATGGTTAAGCGCTGCCGGGAATCGCTGGAAGGGTACGAGCGCAGACTGCATTTGGTGCAGAAGTTCCTGATTACGAAAGAACGGGTCGCCGAGATCCATGCGCTGACCAGAGAATTTAAAAACAGCCATGACGAATCCGTTTTAGACCGGATCGGGCAGCTGTCCAATACGATTTTGGAAGAGCTATAATAAGGAAAAGCCGTAATCAAACAACTGTAGAGACAGCCAGTATCAATGTAAGGAGACAGGAAAATGGCATTTGACAGCTTATCAGAAAAACTTCAGAATGTATTCCGTAACCTGCGCAGCAAGGGCCGTCTGACAGAAGATGATGTAAAGACTGCGTTAAAAGAAGTCAAGCTGGCGCTGTTAGAAGCAGACGTGAACTTTAAAGTTGTCAAGAACTTTACAAAAGAAGTCCAGGCCCAGGCGATCGGATCTGATGTGATGAATGGTCTGAATCCGGGACAGATGGTGATCAAGATCGTGAACGACGAAATGGTCAAAATGATGGGTTCGGAAACAACAGAACTTGCGCTGCTTCCTGGTTCGGAACTGACCATCATTATGATGGCAGGTCTCCAAGGGGCGGGTAAGACGACAACGACAGCAAAGATTGCAGGAAAACTCAAACAAAAAGGGAAAAAGCCCCTTTTGGCAGCCTGTGACATATACCGTCCCGCAGCGATTGAACAGCTGCAGATCAACGGCCAGAAGCAGGGCGTCGAAGTCTTTTCGATGGGTGATAAAAATAAGCCGGTCAATATCGCAAAAGCTGCTATGGAACATGCGCTAAAAAATAATTTTAACGTGCTGATCCTGGATACGGCGGGGCGTCTGCATATTGACGAAGGAATGATGGAAGAGCTGGCAGAAATAAAACGTGAAATAAACGTCACACAGACCATCCTTGTCGTCGATGCGATGACCGGACAGGATGCAGTGAATGTAGCCAGTAATTTTGAAGAAAAAATCGGCATTGACGGTGTTATTTTAACAAAGCTGGACGGCGATACAAGAGGCGGCGCGGCATTGTCCATCCGGGCAGTAACCGGAAAACCGATTTTATATGTCGGCATGGGCGAGAAGCTGTCGGACTTAGAGCAGTTTTATCCCGACCGGATGGCTTCCAGAATCCTTGGCATGGGCGATATCCTGACGCTGATTGAAAAAGCGGAAGCGGAGATCGACCAGGAAAAAGCAAAAGAAATGGAGCAGAAGTTTAAAAAAGCGGAATTCGGCTTTGACGACTATCTGGAGTCCATGAACCAAATGAAAAAAATGGGCGGTCTGTCCAGCGTACTTTCGATGATGCCGGGAATCGGCGGTTCGCAGCTGGAAGAGATCGAAAATGCCATGGATGAAAAGAAAATGGCACGGATCGAAGCGATTATTTATTCCATGACTCCGCAGGAACGCAGTGATCCGGGTATTTTAAATCCAGGCAGGAAGCGCCGGGTAGCACAGGGCGCAGGCGTAGATTTAGCAGAGGTTAACCGCCTGGTCAAGCAGTTTGAGCAGACGCGCAAAATGATGAAGCAGATGACCGGCATGATGGGCGGAAAAGGAAAACGCGGCAAAATGGGAAGATTCAGACTTCCGTTTTAGCATAAATAGATGTTCAATGATAGATTTTCAATACCAGGGAGGTGAAAGAAATGGCAGTAAAGATCAGATTAAAAAGACTTGGAAAGAAAAAGAATCCTTTCTATAGAATCGTAGTTGCAGATGCCAGAACATCCAGAAATGGCAAGAGCATTGATGAAATCGGAACTTATGATCCGATGAAGAACCCGAGCGAGTTTCATGTAGACGCAGAGGCAGCAAAAAAATGGCTGGCAAACGGCGCACAGCCGACAGAAACTGTAGCTAAGATTTTAAAACTGGCTGGAATTGAAAAATAAAAGCCGGGATTCGTAATGAGGTGGATCTATGAAAGAACTAGTAGAAGTGATTGCAAAATCACTGGTTGATCATCCGCAGGAAGTTGTTGTTTCGCAAACTGAGGATGATAAATCCATCGTAATCGAGCTTAGAGTCGCGCAAGTGGATATGGGCAAAGTCATCGGCAAACAAGGCCGTATTGCAAAAGCAATCCGTTCCGTTGTAAAGGCAGCGGCTTCCAGAGCCGATAAAAAAGTGATTGTAGAGATTATGCAGTAATGCAACATGCAGAAAAAAGCATTGTGAAACATAGATATGTTTTGCAATGCTTTTCGTGTTACAGCTGTTACCAGCGCGGTCTTGATCTGGAAAAGTGACCAAAAGGCTGCGCTTTGGACAGACAGAAAAATGGAAAGGTTTTGGATATGGAAAATTTATTTCAGGTAGGCGCCATAACAGGCACGCATGGACTGCGCGGCGAATTGAAAGTATATCCTACAACGGATGAACCAGCGCGGTATGAGACGTTAAAAGAAGTGCTGCTGGATACAGGAAAAGAGCAGCTGACGTTAAAAATCGAGCGGGTCAGGTTTGCAAAGCAGATGGTTATCGTAAAATTTGCAGGAATGAATGATATTAACGAAGTTGAAAAATATAAAGGGGCAAAACTGTATGTAACAAGGGAAAACGCATTGGAACTGCGGGAAGACGAGTATTATTTTGCTGATCTGGCAGGACTTACCGTACAGACAGAAGAAGGAAACGTATTGGGAACGGTAAAGGATATTTTGCAGACAGGCGCAAACGACGTGTATGTGGTCAGCCGCGAGAACCAAAAAGAACTGCTGCTTCCGGCAATTAAAGACTGTATCCGAAAGATAGACCTTACAAGCGGCACAATGACGGTTCATCTGCTTCCGGGGCTGCTGGAAGCCAACGAAGGCGGTGCATAATGCATTTTTATATATTGACATTATTCCCGGAAATGGTGATGCAGGTATTGCATACAAGCATTATCGGGCGGGCGGTGCAAAACGGCCTCTTGTTTGTCCATGCGGTTAATATCCGGGATTATACGGCGGATAAACATAAAAAAGTCGATGATTATCCTTATGGCGGCGGCGCAGGTATGGTGATGCAGGCACAGCCTGTATATGACGCCTGGCAGGCAGTTGCAGCGGAAATTGCGCAGAAACGGGGAAACCCGGGCGGTACACATCCGCGCACCGTCTATTTGACGCCGCAGGCACAAGTATTTACCCAGCACACGGCAAAACAGCTGGCACAGGAACAGGATCTGATCCTGCTTTGCGGCCATTACGAAGGCATTGACGAGCGCGTACTGGAGGCAATCGTCACCGACTATCTGTCGATCGGCGATTATGTGCTGACAGGCGGAGAACTCCCGGCAATGGTCGTTGCCGACGCTGTAGCCAGGATGGTGCCGGGCGTGCTGACAAACGCGGAATCTGCAGGAGGCGAATCCCTGGAAGGAAATCTGCTGGAATACCCCCAGTACAGCCGTCCGGAAACATGGAATGGAAAAAAAGTCCCGTCTGTCCTGCTGTCCGGCAACCATGCAAACGTCGATGCATGGCGCAGAGAACAGTCCATCCGGCGTACAGCGATACGCCGCCCGGACCTGCTTGCCCAGGCCGTACTGACCGAAAAAGAACAGCGTCTGGCGCAGGAGACACTAGCGGCGGAGAAACAGGAGCAGTCTGCGTTCACTGCCAGTGAATCGCGGCTATGGTAAAAACATATTGGATGGACAGTCATTTGCTGCCGGATTTATCAGGGGATGCAAAGGCATGGGAAGCATGTCTGAAACGTCTTCCCGGCGAACGCGTGGAAAAAATACGCCGCATCCGCCATCCGGAAGGCAGGAGACAGAGCCTTGGGGCCGGACTGCTGCTGCAGGAAGCTTTGGACAGGCTTGCGCCGGGTGCTGGCATCACAGATCTTCCGTATGGTAAGCCTGTCTGCGCACAAGTCCCTTTTAGTCTGTCCCATACAAAAGACCGGGTCATTTTAAGCATCTGGGAAGGTGCGGATCAGCCATATGAAAAGGAAGACAGCGATTATCTGATCGGCTGCGATATCGAATCCGTTCGGCCCTGCCGGATGCACATTGCCCGCCGTTTTTTTACAGCGTCTGAATACCAGAGCCTGGAAGCAGTCCAAGATCCAACGATGCAGGACGAATTATTCTGCCGTTACTGGACCAAAAAAGAAAGCGTACTCAAGCTGACCGGGCTTGGTATGTCGCTTCCGCTGCATCTGTTTGATGTACAGGGCAGCCAGGTATGGGCAGATCCGCAGCAGGTCCTGGCATGGGGGGCCAAAGCAGCAAAAGATATCCCGCAAGAGAAAAGACGACAGATTCAAAAAGCCACTGAAATTCTGCTTACCAAGCATCTGTTTTTAAAGGAATACCGCTGGCAGGAGTATTGTGTGGCAGTGTGCAGCTTAATGGACTGTTTTTGTCCGGATCTGCAGATGTATCCAAAATGATCTGAATGGAAGCATAACAGCTCAATGGAGGATCTGAACTGCCACATAGAAACAGTTTCAGCAGGTTTTAAGATGTAAAAAAATCTTGCATCACATGCTGTTTTAGCGTTATAATAAAAATAGATGTTGAACAGAAAGGATGTGGCAGATATGGAAAATGTGTTAAACGCAGCTTTTTATATATATTATATGTATCTGCAAAAAACCGGACAGATTTTGGATAAAATGAAATTGCACAAGCTGCTTTACTTTTCACAGCGGGAATCTCTTGTAAGGAATGATCAGCCCTTATTTATGGACGACTTTCAAGGCTGGAAATATGGTCCTGTATGCGTTCCTATTAGAAAATTATACCGCAAGGGTAAATTTCAAAATAAGAATGAATCTTTGAAATATATAGAAAAACTCTCAAAAGAAAGCCGGAATATTATAGACTATGTACTTGAAGTATATGGAAAAAAAGAATCCTGGAGCCTGAGTGATATTACACATACAGAGTATTCATGGAGACAAAGCCGCATAGGCATACCTGAAGGTGAAAATGGTGAAAATGGTGAAAAGGTAATCCTTTTAGACGATATACTCATTGATGCAAAAAGAATCCAAAACAGACGTGAAAAGCTAAAAGCAGCGCAGAAAAACAGTCTTCCTCTCAATACTGCTTTTTATGTTCCGATCATTCAGGAAGACGATCTTTCTTTTCAAAAAGAAAAATTAATCATCGTAGCAGATAAAATTGATGAAATCTACGCAAAGCTGGAAAAATTAGCTATACGGAGGAGAAAGGACAAAAATCTTGTACCACTCATAAATTTTTATAAAAAAGACTTGCATTGCCCTTCGTGTTGTGTTACTTTAGATTTGTTGTGAAAAATGCGATGGTCCTCTGGTACAAAAGGTATTAAGAACATCAAATAAACAGGAGGTCACAAAAATGAATGCATCAGAAATTATGAAACAGATCGAAGACGGACAGATGAAAGAGTCCGTATCTGAATTCCACGTTGGCGATACTGTCAAAGTATATGGAAAAATCGTGGAAGGTACCCGTGAAAGAATCCAGGTATTTGAAGGAATCGTATTAAAGAGACAAGGTTCCAGCAACCGTGAGACATTTACCGTGCGTAAATTATCCAACGGTATAGGTGTAGAGAAGACTTGGCCGTTACACTCTCCGAACGTGGAAAGAGTAGAAGTCGTACGCCGTGGTAAAGTAAGACGTGCAAAATTAAACTATTTAAGAGGACGTGTCGGCAAACGTGCGAAGGTCAAAGAACTGGTAAAATAGCAGGAAATTTTCAGACTAATTTTCAAAAAAGAGACAATTCGTGGGATTGTCTCTTTTTTCAGACTGATAAGTATCTCGTAGGATGTTTACATGAATGGAATAAGGAAAGAGAATGGGAAGACGGGTCAAAGGGCTTGAGTTTGGGCGGAAGAAGGAACGTAAAATCAATCTGTCATTGTTCCGGGAAATCATCATCTGGGTTGTGGAGATTGCGATCACAATCGTGGTTGCAGCTGTGTTCACTTATTTTTTCGGAGTGCGTTCTACCGTCGTAGGGCCTTCCATGTCGCCGCAGTTAGAAGA
>VSNY01000009.1 GCA_009774535.1 Lachnospiraceae bacterium | reverse complement strand
AGACTGAAATATAAATCACGCCGATTTCTTTGATCGCTTCCGCCCCAATCCGGTTCATCCACATGGTCTGCAGATTAAATACGACCATACAAAAAAAAGATACTAAAATAAAACTGGCTGTTAAAAAACGTGTTGTTTTATGTTTCATCGCCATATCCTCCCGTCATTTCTAAAACCGTATTTCATCAGCCAGCAGCCGGTTACTTTTTCCGGTTTGCACTGCCGTTCTGTCTTTTTATTTATTATAAAATATCTTTATGTCATTTTCAATACAAGTTGCGGAACAATTACGGATGAATAGCCGGATTCCCTGACGGATACTTGATCCGGACAGCGTATCAGCCAGGTTAATGCCAACCAAAAACAGCAACACAACCTGGAAAATACTTTCGCAAGGCCATACTGCTGCTTTCAAGTTTTTATTTGTATGATATTTTATGGATCAGAGTCCGCCGGATCTTGTTTGCGGCAAGGTCTGACCATCTGTAGTCTAATAATACCGATCAGGCCTGTTCCTGCGCGATCTGCCGTATTTTCTCCAGATCAGCGATCAGTTCCCTGGAATAAATCTCCGCCTGATTATAGACAGCCTCTGCCTTTGAAAAATCATGACGTTCCAATGCCTGAATCGCTTCACCGCCAAACTTATGGAACCGTTCATGCTTCTTTTCAATCCCATCCCAGATCTGGCGGATCTGCGGCGAACGCGGGGTCATAGCATGATAAAAATGTCCAAATCCGCATTTGGTAGAATCTAACTGCAGCGGAACAATGCTGCGCTGCTTTACCATATTTTTCAGATTACGAAGCCACGTCTGGTGTGCGGTAATCGCATTGCCGATATGTTTGGCAAATTCGGAATTTTCCAAATGGAAAAACGGATCTTCTGACAATGCGCCCATCTGTTTGACAGTATCGTCCAGTGTTTTTTCAATATCCACAACCGGTTCTGCCGCCTGCTTTAACTCCTTGCCGACACTCTGCATAAAATCAGTGCTGTCATGCAGCTGATTTTCCATTTCGGTCATGGAACTGCTGATCTCTTCACTGACTGCAGCGATGGAACTGATGGATTCATTCACTTTCGTGACATGTTTGTGGTTTTCATTATTGAGTACCCAGACATTTTCAATTTTATCCGTCATCGATTCCAGTGCATGGATCGTATTGGCGGCGCTTTTCACGCTCTTTTTGGATGCCGCTTCTATCTCTTCCACAAAATTGCCCATATTGCCGGTCAGCTTCTGCGTTTCTCCGGCAAGCGCGCGTATCTCATCCGCCACAACGGCAAATCCCCTCCCGGCTTCCCCTGCCCGGGTCGCCTCGATCGACGCATTTAACGCCAGCAGGTTCGTCTGTAAGGAAATGGATTCGATGCCTGTGATCACTTCATTGATACGGCCAATAATACCGGTCAGATTATCCATGTCTTTTTGCATCGTACGTGAATTATCAATGGTCTGTGCGGACAGATCACGGATATCCGTCAAATCGGTCTGGCACGATTCGATCTTTTCATTTACCTCGGTCGTCTCGGATGCGATATGGGTAATCGCGTGCGCCAGTTCTTCATGCTGGTTGTTGGATGCGCCCGAAAACATATCATTACCGGACGCTGTCCCAAAAATCGTCTCAGCGGCCTTAGATACTTTGCGGGAGATGGACATAATCTTTTCTGTCTGGTGCTGCATCGTAAGGTCCAAAGAGCTGATCTGCATAACGGCTTTGATATTTTTTTCAAATACTTGTGAAAATTCCCGTCTAGCTTTCGTCAGCCGCTTATAAATATCATCCAATTCCGGTTCTTTTGAATAGTCTTCAGCTTTCAATTCTGATATGGCTCTTAAGAGCTTTGTCTTTTTTCCTCTCATTGCATACCTCTCGACGCTTGTTTAAATTTGTTAGTTTTTATCTATAGTTTATCATACGGAATTTTGTGCATTTTTGCAACCTTTTTATACAAAATTTCTCTGCTGGGGCATCTGAAGCCAGATGATTGCCAAGAGGGGACGACGCTGCGGGCGGTGGGCGGGGACCAGGCTGGGAGATTGCCATTCCATTATTTTAGAAACTGGTCTATAGCACTGTTCAAATCTTCAATGGCCTGCTGATCTCCTTGTTCGATCGCATGTACAATACAATGGCTGATGTGTTCTTTTAGTATCAGTTTTCCTGTATTATTCACAGCTGCTTTTACAGCCGCCAGCTGCACAAGGACTTCACTGCAGTCCCTGCCGTTTTCCACCATGCCTTTGACTGCTTCCAGATGCCCGATCGCTTTTGCAAGGCGGTTTACAATGGCTTTCACTTCCTGTGGATCATGTGTATGGGTGTGTAATTGTAGTTGTGACATCGTTGGCTGCATCCTCCCTGCTTTTCTTGTTGCTGCTTCTTTTCTGGTCTGGCTGTGCCGGCTTTTTTATGCATTTCCCAGCTCTGCCATCTTGTCAATGGTCCGTATCATTTCTAACAGCTGTACATTGACTGGTTCCCCGCTGGCTTTTAACATGCGGTCGATCTCTGCGCGTCCTCTTTTGACGATTTCCAGGTTGGAAGCGATTTTGGTGCGCAGTTTCTGCCTGCGTACAAGCAGGTTATGCTTGATCTCAACCATTTCTTTTTGGTCTGTCAGCGCCTGCGGCTGTTCGATCCAGACACGGGAATCGTAAAGGTCGCACTTTTTCAGCAGATTTACCAGCTTATCATAGTAGTAATTCAAATCTTCATTTGTTTTTCTGTATTTTTCTTGCTCTCTCATGGCGTCCTGATACATTTCCCACTGATATTCAAATTCTCTGGAATCGCGCACATGGAAGCGGTCGCGGCCGTAATCTACCGCGTTAGTAATATTCACATATTTAATCTTAACCTTATTTAACAGGATAATTGCGTAATTGATATTTACATCCGCCTGCTGCATATCACGTTTGCTGTTTTCCAGGCAGAGTACGATGTATGCGGAGCCGATCAATGCCGTAGCGATGACTCCGATCCATGCATACTGCATGTCATAGTCGAATCCTGTCGATAAGACCAGCATAAGCGCTGCGGCGGTTGCGGCTGCAAACAGCAGCATAAAAGAAGCTTTGCGAAGCCGTCTGCGCTTTCTGGCGCAGTCTTTTTTCAGGATCTCCCATTCCTGCTTTTCCCCTTCCAAATACTGCATGTCCCGTTTTACCGTAGCCTGGTATTCTTCATTGGTACGCAGGTTTTTAATTGCGTCCGGAATCTCGTCTTCCTGGCGCTGCATCATTTGAAACTGGGCGTCGGAAATCCGTTTGGACGTGTTTAAAAACTGGTCTCTGGCCAGATTCAGCTTTGCTACATAATCCGCTGCCTTTTGGATCTCCTCAGCCTGGTCCGGCGCCAGATTTTCGATCAGCTCAATATCATTCAGATAGGAAGTGACGATATAATATTCTTTTTTTCCATCGTCAATTTCTCTGGCGTTTTGCATCAGCTGTTCACAGCGGTCTTGCGCCGCGCTGTGGGAGCCGCCTGCGCCAAGCTGTTCCAGTCCTCCGGATACCTGGACGTCTTCCATCACCTTTTCTAACGCTGCCCGGTCTTTTCTTCGCTTGAAAAATCCCATTTGATCACCCCTTATATGCTATATATTCCTCTTTCCACGCGTTTGCCTGCAGATGAATCTCGTTTTGTGCCTGTGCCGGAGATACCCGGGCCAGGCGCATCAGCTGCAGCACTTTTCCGTACTCTGCGGAAGCTTCCGTCAGCCGCCCGACTTCTGCAAGATTTTTTTTCATCGCCGCAAACTGCTCCTGGCTGATATGGCGCTGCTGCAAAAACCACTGCACGCGTTCGCTGTCATCTAAAAAACAAACCGCCTGGGACGCTGCCTTTAAAGAATCGACCCGGTGGCTTAATTCATATGCTTTTTCATAACAGCTGACAGCACGTTCAAAACAGAACATATTTGCGTAAGCGGTACCCATATTGTGCCAAATATCTCCGCTGACCCTGACATCGGACGGGCTGTCCGTGGCATGCAGCAGCAGGCTCCGGTATTCTTCGATCGCTGCCAGGTACTTTTTTTTCTCCATGAGCTGGTCTGCTTTAATTTTGCGGTTCTCGTAATTGCTCTGATGATCCATTTTCTGCAGCTTCATCCCCAGAAACTGCATTTCGTTTTTAGAAAAATAACCGGAATCCATAATGATCTGCATACAGAACACCCGAAACCCCTGCTTGTCTTCGATCAGCCTGCGCAGCTTTTGCGCCAGATCCGCCGCTTCTACTTCGGTCTCCAGCCAGTCGCAGAACTCTGTCGTCATAATGTTTTCATCCAGCAGATAAATATTATCCTGCAGAAAATAACACAGCTCTTCGATCGAGTAGATATTTTGTTTGGCGCTTTCCAGGTAATAGGGCCTGGCCGCCCGTTTAAAACTGCAGAAAATCAGTCCGCTCATCCATTCCCCTTCCCGCGTGTCATGCGCTGTCATGATTAGTCTACTTTCATAATATATTCCCAAACCATATCGCTTGCTTTAAAAAATTCCCCCAGTCCCAGATCCCGGATTGTCAGCTTGACCGACCGGTCTGAGACCGGCTTGGCCTGAATGCGCAGCCTTGTTGCCTTGGGCGGGCGGGCCGGAAGATTGGTTAGTTCTAGTGATTCGATTCTCGCTTCCCTGCTGTTTGGCATCTGCAGCCAGAAATCGATCTCTCCCGGGCCGTCCAGGATCACTTCGCATGCGCCGCTGGCTTCATACCAGTTATCGCCTGCCGAAATCAGCGTATGGAACGCCATTTCGTTATTTTTACGCACTTTCAGGCTGATGTTAAATTTCATTTCATTTTCGCCCATATAGGCGTAATTCCACGGAACAACTCCTTCTAAGATTTCCGCTGCGTAACAGGCGCCTTTGGTAAAGAGATTTTTGCCAAGGAACGCACGCCTGCCCTGGCAGAGCGCCCGCAGGGAATGCTTCATCCAGCCGCCTTCAAAGCCGTCTCCGACCAGATAGACCGAAGAAATAATCCGTTTATCAAATACTTTTGGTATAATTTCCGCAAACGACGCGTCCTTATCTTCGGTCAGATAGCCGCAGTCTGTCTCCAAAATCTGGATCAGCTGCGGCTTGGACTGCTTTGTGCGGGATAAGTACCAGCAGATCATACTCTTGCCGTAATACTGATACATCGCCACATCATGAATCGCCAGCCCATCCTTTTGATTTAGGGCATAATAATAAAAGCTCTTCATATAATCCATGACTGTAATCTTTTTGCGCGGGACTGGCAGCTGCTCAAATACATACTCCATCAATTCCATTAAAGGATCATTTAATTTCGCAAATGTGAATACCAGCTTGCCGACCTCCAGCTTCGGGCCGAGCTTGCCTGCCAGCAGCAGGATTTTTTTGATAAAAACTGCCAGCAGCGTGCGTATTTCAAACGTCTGTTCCCGGATCATTGTGTAATCCCGTTGCAGCGCGCGCGTCAGCAGGTGGCTTTCGCATTTTCCCATATCCGCCTTTTCAAACCGGATGGCTTCGTCTCCGTATACCCATTGGCCGGAAGCGGAAGCCATACAGACGGCAAGCGGAATCTGGAAGATCTCACTGCCTGCCACGGAACTGACTGTCTCCGGTTCCGGATGTTCGGTTGTCGCAAAGCTGACCATGGCATAGCTGTCATTCAAATCGATTCCAATATACAATTTTTGTTCATTCAAAGCCATAGCCTCTCTAAATAATCTTAAACATCTTTGCACTCAGTATATGGAGTTTTTCATACTCCTGCATCGTCCGCAGCAGATCCTTATAATTGCCCTGTTCTTCCAGATACAGCATCTGGTTAATATAGGCATACCGCCCGCCGTGACGGATATCGCGGTACGCAATGCCTGCCACACGCATCGTTTCCCCCAGCTGCTGTATCCCGGCCGCTGTCTCTTCGGCCAGATAATACTCTATTTCATCATCCACAAACAGCAGAAATTCCCACGTAAATATTCCGTCGTAGATTTGCGGCATTGGCGCGGATGTGTATGCCTGCTGCTTCGGCGTCCGGTAATGGATCTGTATCCGGCTGTCCGGCCTGGCATGATATTCGACCAAAATCCGGTTGTACAGCTGATATCTGCTGCACAGGCTGTCCGGCAGATTTTTAAAAAATGCAAAGTTCATATTTCTGGATATAAATTCATGCAGCAGCTCATCCGCCATCCGCATCTGGTAGCGGTCCAGCGCGTCCGCCTGAGAAAAATATTTTAAAAGCCCCAAACGGCACGCCATACCGCGCAGTTTGCCTTCCTTGTACATCTGGCACAGTTCCAAAAACAGATTTGCAGGCAGCGGCATCTCGTGAACGACATACTCATGCATACAGTAAGACCGGTACGCCTGCAGGATCAATTCCCGCCCGTTATGGCTGCGGTATCCCTGGTATACTTCATACATCTGATCCACACATTCCGTACTGTACAGCGTCTGCACAAGCAGGCGTTCTTCCAGTTCCTCTGTCTCACTGACCTCGCAGGCAGGCGCGGCTTTGTATATCTGCATCATCTTTTTGGACGGCCCTTCGTAATATTTTGCCAGATAAGACACGACGGCTGTATTCTGCACGCCCGCTGCCAGCACCGCCATACACAGCTCCAGCAAAAACGCGTCTTCCCCGATATCCCGCGTGCGAAGCAAATAAGCCGCCAGCTGCGCCAGCCTTTGTAAATCCATTCCGTCATAACCATAACTGTGGATCAGTTCAAACGCCTTTTCGTTCCATCCCCGGTCGATCATCAGCTCGATCATCAGGTTGCGGTTATCCCTGCGCATCCCCGCAAAGTCCACCTGCAGCAAATAATCGTCCAGGCCGTCTTCCAGCTGGTGCAGCAGGCAGTAGCGCACAAGTCCCGGGCCGATCTGGCTTTTATACTTAGCGCTGATTTGCGGCGCGGCCATCAGTATGCGCAGATATTCCACATCTGTCTTTACAGGCACGCTCATATCCTGCTTGCCGTCCATATGATGCATTAAAAACTGCAGCTTTTCCGGCGCCAGATTTAAGCACCTGCGGATATAATGCGACGGCTTCATCAGCTTCTGCAGCTGGCAGGCATCCGGCGATACGAACCGCTGCCCTCTGTTATTTTCCAATACAATCGCATAGTCATTAGAGAACAGCTGGAAATACGCAGCTTCCCCCAAAATCGGAACCCTCTGCTCTTCCTTCATATGCTTTTGGATGACCACGACATACGCCGCCATCGGATTGCTGCAGTAAAATTTATGCGTATATAAAATATCCGCTAACGGCCCTGCCAGTTCCTGCGTCAGAATGCCTTTGTCTAACACCTCGTCATAGATAACCGCCAGATTGTCGTCCATATGGCCCTTTAAAATCTCATCAATGGCAAACTGCTTCATCGTTTCGGTATATTTGTTGTAAATCGCGGGCTGTTCGTCCTTACGCGCAATAATATTTACATACAGCGCCGCCTTGTACTGATATGCCAGCTGGTTGTTGTACTGAAAATACATCTGGATCACTTTGGGCAGCGGCTGGATGCTGTGTAAGTCCATCGTCAGCAAAAAAGCTTCATACAGGCCCGTAATCTTTAAATTCTCAAGAATCCCTTTTTCGTACCAGTGATGGTATTTTGCCTGAAAGCACTGCCCTTTGATCAAATACGCGCATACTCCCGCCAGCATATCCTCATCCGGATTCTTATCATAACTGCGGAACAAGATCCGGCAGACAATCGGGTGAAAGCGGCGCATATTATTCGCCAGACGCATCACCTGGTCTGCTAAGTCCTGTGTCAGCACGCCTTGTCTGGAAGCCCAGTTCATCAGCAGGATCTCGTACTGGTCCAGCTTGGTCAGCAGATACGGCTGATCCTGATATACCTGGAACGCCTCCACATACCATAACGGCGAGTACTGCCCCTGCATAATCCTGGCTTCCATCAGCCGCAGCTTGATCTGCGGCTGTGTACGCAGCGTCCCGTTTAAGCGCAGCGTCAGAAAAAAGATCATCGGATGCGTCCCATAACGCTTCGCGATCTCTTCGATTTCATCTAACAGCCGGTCGATCACAACCGGTTCTTTTTCTTTCTGCAGACAAAGGTAATCATAAAAAGCCCACTGCGGATCTTTTTTATTTTTAAATTTCTGGCGGTATTCGTCCATCAGCCACTCGGCGTCCTGACGCTGCTTATTGCGCTGCAGCGCATATGCTTTGAACAAAATATGCCACGGGTCATTCGGGCGGACTTCTTCCATCCGCTCAATCAGCGCCAGCGTCTGCTTCGTCCATTCCCCGGTCACCAGTTTTTTCAGCCGGTAATTCACATAACATCTGGTCAGCAGACAGGTCGCCCGCTGCAGCCCCTGCACCCGCCGCTCTTTGCGCACGTCCAGGCTGTCCCCGGACACCCATACCTGCAGTTCTTCTTTTTGTACGTCATTTTCAAAATAAATGCTGCCAAAATTATTGCCGGCGTGCATTTTTTCTGTATCTATGTAAAAACTAAACGGATACGCGCTTCCCATAAAATCCTGATCCGTCACATAACGTTTCTGCGGGACTAAAAATTCTTCCCCGGAAGTAATGCGGATTTCCAAAAAGCCCCAGCCCTCTTTTTTGATCAGCAGCTGTTCTTCTACCGGAGCTTTCACACCGAACAGCTCCACGCTTCGTTTTTCCAAAAAAAACTGCACCCGCGCTTTCTTTCCGGTTCCGATCAGAAATTCGTCCATCGTCCGTTCTGTGACCGTGGATCTGGAAAGCCCTTCATATAATAAGGAAGCTTTTAGTTCTTTCGGCGTCTGCGGCGCCAGTATATTTTTAAATGCCGGAGAATGGAAAATATGATAGGCTTCTTTCCACTCATTTTTTGCAAGTTTTGTAAAATCCCTGAGATTCTTAATGCATCCGGTCGACGCCTCCGCGTACAGCCTGGTCACCGTAACCGTATAAGCGAGCGGATATTCACCGCCGTTGCACACCACATACAAATTACCGGCTGCTTCTTCCCCTTCCTGCATGCCGTCCGCGCGAAACCGCACCTGGATCTGCGCCTCTTCTCCCTCAAACTGAAACGTCAGGCATTCCATACGCGCGCTGGAAGCATAAATAATACCGCGCATCTGTATTCCGTTTTCACTTTTCACCTGGAAACTGTCCGTGACGGTCTGCCCCTCGACCACCTCCAGCTCCAGCTTCTCTTTTGAGAACACTACCCGCGGCTGTTCATAGGGAATTTTCCCTTCTGCCAGCTCTTCGATCCTCTTTCGCACGATGCCACCTGCTTTACTCTTGCTTTTTTCGCCAATACCGCTATAATAACTATAAGACGGTACCTTTTATTCTGGCCTGTCTTATGAATTATAAACTATTTGCGGGTGACGCGCAATATGTTGATGCAAGTTCGTTAAAGGAGGACTCATTTTATGATACGACACAAAGACCATTTTCACGGCAGTGACCTGGAAAAAATCGAACAGGTATACGGCATAAAAAAAGAAGCAATCACCAGTTTTTCCGCCAACGTCAATCCTCTTGGCATATCCCCCGCGCTGCGGCGTACGCTGTCTGAACGCATCGACGCGATCACTTCCTATCCGGACAGAGACTATGTATCCCTGCGCAGATGCATTGCGGAATATGCAGGAACGGATTATGAAAATATCCTGGTCGGCAACGGCTCCACAGAACTGATTTCCCTGTTTATCCAGGTGGAACACCCGAAAAAAGCGCTTGTGATCGGGCCGACCTATTCGGAATACGAACGGGAGATTGCGCTGGGCGGCGGCACGACGCTTTACTATCCGCTGCGGGAAGAAGACGGATTCGTCCTAAATGTGAACGATTTTATCTCCCATCTGAAAGACGATCTGGATCTGCTCGTCTTATGCAACCCGAACAACCCCACTTCCACCTGCATTACAAACCGCTCCATGCGGCTGATCCTGGACGCGTGTCTGCAGCATGGCATTTATGTTATGGTGGACGAGACGTACGTGGAATTTGCAGACGACGCGCATCTGATCACTTCCGTACCGCTGACGCATTATTACAACAACCTTGTAATCCTGCGCGGCACGTCCAAGTTTTTTGCTGCCCCGGGACTGCGGCTTGGCTATGCGATTACCGGCAACCGGGATCTGATCAAAACGATCAATACACGTAAAAATCCATGGACGATAAATTCCCTGGCAGCGATTGCCGGAGAGATTATGTTTCGGGACGAAGACTATATCCAAAAGACCAAAGCGCTGATCCATACGGAACGCGGCCGGATGTATGAACTGTTTGACGCACGGGATGATTTTAAGGTCTATCAGCCTTCCGGGAACTTTATGCTGATCAAAATCCTGCGCCCGGGACTTACCTCGCAGGATCTGTTCGACCGTACGATCCGCCGGGGGATGATGATCCGGGACTGCTCGACGTTTCCGTTTTTGGATGATAAGTATATTCGTTTCTGCTTTATGGAGCCAGAAAAAAATGACCAGCTGGCGGCATGTATCCTGGAAGATTCGTCCAGATCAAATGGGGCGGGCGGCAAGGTATCCTGTTTTCAATAGATACAACACATATAAAAATATGTGTTGTATCTATTGATGAATACTTTTATATGTGTTATGATATCCTTGTCAGGAGGGAACACTGTATGAAAAGTTATTCATCAAGAGAAATAATCAAAATGCTAAAAGAAGATGGCTGGTATGAGGTTAACGTAGTAGGAAGTCATCATCAGTTTAAACACCCAACCAAAAAAGGACGCACCACAATAAAACATCCTGACAAAGACATACCGCTCCCAACGCTGAAACGCATTGAAGACCAGTCAGGGCTAATTTTTAAGTAGTCCTGGCTGCCCTTTATAAAATAAATCCAAGAGGTAAAATTTATATGAAAAAAGTAGAACGCTATTTTTATCCTGCTGTATTCACGTATACACCTGGTCAGGAAATTGCTGTAGATTTCCCAGACTTAAAAGCTGCCACTAGCGGAACGAATGAAGATGATGCCCTTATTTCTGCCCGTGAACTGCTTGGCTGTGTCCTTTTCGGACTGGAAGAAGACGGCGAAAAAATACCATCCCCTACCCCTCTGTCTGACCTGAAAGTGAAAGAAAATGAACGAGCAGTTCTTGTTGATGTTTATATGCCTTCTATCCGCATGGCACAGGTAAATCGCTCTGTAAATCGGACCGTAACGCTCCCAGCCTGGCTTAATGCCGCAGCATTAGAACATAATATAAATTTTTCCCAAATTTTACAAGATGCATTAAAAGCACAATTGCATTTAGGATAAACATTTTGCCCTGTCACACGTAAACTTTTTTATGCGTGCAGGCTGTTTCAAAGCATTTTTGTGTTTTACATTAGAAAGCGCTTCGGGGCAGATCTGGTTCATACGATCCAAATCTGCCCCTGTTTTGGACGCCCTGTTACCTGGCATCCTTTTATTCGTCTGTATATCTAAATTGCATTTGCGGCATGATACCCGCTTCTGACTGCTTCCGCAATCCCTGCTGTCTTTTCTCCGCTGCAGTCCCCGGCAAATGTGACCGGAACTGTAATCCCTTCTGTAGAAAACGGCGCTTTTTTCGATCCGACAGCCATAACTACATAGTCGCAAGGAATCTCAATCGTCTCATTGGTCTGCGTATGCACTGCTGTCACGCCTTGCGGAGTGATACCTGTTACTTTTGTCTGTGTGTACTGTGTTACGTTATGTTCCTGAAAATCTTTCTCAATCAGCGGCAAAATGGTTGAGGATTCTCCCGCAGCTACTTGATCAAGCATTTCTATCATCGATACGCTGCAGCCCTGTTCCAGCAGATATTCAGCTGTCTCCGTGCCGACCAGACCGCCTCCGATAACTGCGCAGCGCCCGGATACCGTTTGTTCTTTTGCAAGAATATCCCAGGCAGAAACTACCTTCTTGGAATCTGCGCCTGGTACCGGAAGTGTCATGTTTACTGCTCCGACTGCGGCAATCACGGCGTCTGCCTGATTCAAAACAGCCGCATCCGGCGAATGGCCAAGCCGGATGGATACGCCGAGCATCGGCAGGATTTGTTCATAGTATTCTATCGCGCGCAGGATCTCAGATTTGCGCGGCGGTACGGCAGCGATCAGAATCTGGCCGCCCATTTGCCGTGCTTTGTCATAGACAGTCACTTCATACCCGCGCTTTGCCGCCACTCTGGCCGCTTCCAGTCCGGCAATACCGGCGCCGACAACCGCGACTTTTTTCGGGCCTTCGCCCGGGCGGATAGAAACGGTCGATTCGTTGCCGTTTTCCGCATTCAGCACGCACGAAATATAATTACGGCTCTGAATCGCATCCACGCAGCCTTTGTTACAATTTAAGCAGGTACGGATTGGTTCGCCGCGTTCTGCCTTCACTGCAATATCCGGATCGGTCAGCAAAGAGCGTCCGTAACCGATCAAATCGGCTTTGCCTTCCTGCAGGATCTGTTCTCCGGCCTCCACAGTCACTACGCGTCCGACCGTTACAATCGGAATAGAAACAAGCTGTTTGATCTCAGCCGCGATCGGAAGTACCCAATGATATGGAACAGTACCCATAGGCGGAATCGTGTCCCCCATATTTCCGGTATGATTGGCCTGTGCGACCTGAAGCATATGTACACCTGCTTTTTCCAGCATCACCGCAAACTGTTTTGCCTCATCCGCAAGCAAACCGCCTTTGCCGCGCAAGGTACCATCCTCATTTTTCGTGATAATCGGCAGCTTGTATTCGATCATGAGATCCGGCGCTGCTTCGCGGATAGCCGCAACGACTTCCAGCGCGTAGCGCACGCGGTTTTCAAGTACACCGCCGTAATGATCTTCCCTGTGGTTGATCGATGCGGAACACAGCGAACCAAGCAGGCGGTCGCCATGGATCTCGATCGCGTCCGCGCCCGCCTTCTGTGCGCGGACCGCACAGGCCGCAATAGACGCCTTAATCGCTTCCAGCTGCTCTACCGAAGCTTCCGTCGCAAAATACTGCATATCATGCCGCAGCTTGGCGTATGCCTGGCCACGGATTTCATTTGATTTTTTCATTTTCTCTTCAAAAAGTTCCAGATCTCCCGCAGTTCTTGCAGCTTCTGCTTCTTTGGCCGCCGCCATGGAACCCATAATCAGACGTCCCACCCCAGGCACATCGTATTCCGGATGGAAGATCTGCAGGGCAAGTTTACAGTCATAAGCGTGCAGGGCGTCGGCAAGCTTTTGAAAAGACGGAATCTGGCTGTCATCGCTAAGTTTCGGCGTTGGCGATGCTGTATTGACAGGTGTTACATCTCCGATTACGACATAGGATGTACCGCCTTTGGCCAGTCGTTCGTAAAAACGAAGGCTTTGTTCCCCGATGGAACCGTCACGTTCTTCGTAGCCGGTTGTAAGGGGCGGGAACATAATGCGGTTTTTCAGAGTCAGATTGCCGACTTTAAGCGGCTGCAGTAATAATAAAGATTGTTTTTCTGTCATGGGATATTCCTTTCTGTTAAGGAACTGTCAGCAGATTTTCATATAATTTGCTGACAGCTTTACATGAGCCGGGGGATATCATCCGTTTGGGGATGACTATTTTTATAAATATGATTGTACCATATCAGAAAAGAAAAAGTATGCAAGGCTTTGGATAGTAACCGTTATATTTTGTCCTGTTTGATCGGATCGGTCGGTACATTTTCTGAAAATCGGACAAATAAGGCAACCGTTCAGACAGGTATGCGCATATACCATATTATACTTCTGGTTCTTCTGCGCAAGCATGGCTTACGCCTGGCAAATGCAGGATCAACGTCCCGTCCGCATCCGTCTCTAACCGGACGTTCCCCGCATCCGGCCGTATTCTGCAGACAATTTCATCCCCCATCTTATGAATCAAAATCGCTGATTCTTCATATAGTATGGTCCCGGATTCTTCGATAAAATGATGCAGCAGCTCTTTGTGCTCTTCATCCAGTTCCATTTTCCGTATTTTTTTCTCTGTGGCATATTTCAGATTTTGGCGGAACTGCTTGCGGTAGTCGCTGGGGAGAATGCCATACAGTTCCCGAAAAGCGGCGGCGTAAGATTTCGCATTTGGCATACCACAGTCAGCCGCGATCTGCTCAATACTGCTGCGCCCTTCCAGCAAAGACTCCAGCGAAGCCCGGACTCTTACATAAGCAAGGTATTTGACAAAAGGGATACCCGTATAACGCCGAAACAGTCTGGATGTATAAGAAAGGCTGAACGAAAGCTGCGCCGCAAGATCAGACAGCGTCAGCTGTTCACTGTAATGGGCGTCTATGTACTGGATTGCTTTTAAATAGTTTTCATGAAAATCAGAATGCAGCGGCAGGTCTTCCATAGAAAAATCCTGCTGCCTGGCGGCAATCGCCACCAGTTGCATTAGAATTACATTCATCTCATACAGATGATTCCTGCCTTTCATCAGCATCGCGACCAGTTCCCCGATCTTTCGTTTCAGACACACATAAAAATCCCTGTTCTTATCCTCCGTACAGACAAACGTATGAAACGCATTCTGACAGTCACCAGCCATCGCATCCGACATGCGTGCAAAATCCACATGGATGGTTAGAATCACTGTTTCTTTTTCTTCCAGCTCCTGTTTGGGGCAGATCATATGCATCGTATCCGGCGCAATCACGATCAGTTCGCGTTCTTTCAGCGTGCAGGAAAAATCCGCGGTAACAGCTTCATAAGCGCCTTTTAAAATATAAGAAATTTCCAGACTGCTCTGCCGGGAAAATACACTCCGGGAAAATCCATTGATACTAAGGCTTAATGGATATCCGAATTTTTGCCCGGAAAAATCATAATAATAATTCATATTCTGCATAACTTGTTCTTCCTGTAAAAGATCTGTAAATTGTCATAAAAAGGAAGTTCACCTGCCCGCCAGCGCCCCTTTCGCCAGCTGATCCGCCTCTTCATTATACTGGTTTCCTGTATGCGCGGCTATTTTGGTAAATATAATCCTGATGGTTTCCATGCTTTTTTGCATAATATCCGCATACTGTCTGGTCAGTTCCTGCTTCGCCTGCCAGCCCCCGGTTGCCCACTGTTCGATTCCGGCGTAATCGTAGCAGATCTCTACTGCCGGATACCCGTGTTCCAACGCCCATGTCACTGCATACAAAGCGCCCTGCATCTCACCAGCTACATTGTGCAGCGCCAGCAGCGCAGGGTCTTCACCGCTCCCGGATTCCCGGATGATCTCGCCGTCCGGTTTTAGGATCACGCAGCCAAAAGAATAGCGTTTACTATTTTTATCATAACTTCCATCCACATATACAACGAGCAGATCTTCCCCGGCCGGATCTTCCGGTGTATGTTCTATCTGATGCGGCGCCCTGGCAGCGCCGTCCAGATATTCCAACGCTTCCTGTCTTGCAGTAAAACTTTTATATACTGCTCCAGGAAATCCGTGTACCATGCGCTTACATTCCTCCCATGTCTCAAACAAGCCAGTCTGCCTGCCTTTTCTTACCGCATAGATTTTTTTACCTGGCATATGCTTCCTCCTATCTGTCCCAGCCTGCACGAATAACGTTCCATTTTCGCATGATACCCGACATCCCGCTATCCCAGCTCTTTGCTCATCCAGATATGCGGGCAGCCTTCATCCAGCCCGATCTCTCCTGTCTTGCGGTATCCCTGCTTTTCATAAAATCCGGCTGCACGGCATTGTGCATGCAGCCAAAGGGCGGTTCCTCCCAGATTACAGACTTCTTTTTCCGCTTCCTGCATCAAAAGCGCCCCTACCTGTTTCCCGCGGTGTTCTGGCAATACCGCAAGCCGTCCCAATATAAACACATCCTCTGCACTGTCCCTGAAAATACGGCAGGTTCCTGCAGGCTCTCCGTTTTCATAGGCCACCAGATGCCTGGCGATCTCATCTGTTTCATCATATTCGTGGATAAATCCCTGTTCTTCCATAAATACTTTTTGGCGTACCATTTGCGCGTCTTTTGGAAGATGATGAAAAACTTGTATCTGCATCCATCTGTCTCCTTATAGATTCCTTACTTTAAATTCCCTCTCCGCTTCCCGCCTCTGATCCTTCTTCGCAATATCCTGTCTCTTATCATACAGCTTCTTGCCTTTAGCAAGCGCAATCTGCACTTTCACCAGGCTTCCTTTGAAATATACCTGCACAGGAACGATCGTATAGCCCTTTTCCTTGATCCGTCCCTGCAGCTTTAAAATCTCCCGCTTATGCAGCAGCAGCTTTTTCGGACGCAGCGGGTCCCTGTTAAAAATATTTCCTTTTTCATATGGGCTGATATGCATCCCATACAAAATAACCTCTCCGTTTTCAATATGCACAAACGATTCTTTAATACTGCATTTTCCCATACGCAGCGACTTTACTTCCGTACCGTGCAGACTGATTCCGCACTCATAAGTCTCTTCCAAAAAATAATCATGCCGCGCTTTTTTGTTATTCGCGATCAGTTTAAAATTTTCCCTGTTCATGCCGTGTCTCCTTATTTTACCTGCCGTTTCCGTCATCGTCCTGCCATGACCCGTACGCCGTTTCTTCATCCGCTATTACAAAATCAATCGTCCGCAGCTGCAGATCCACTCCCGCGCAAACTACTTCAATGGTCTGCCCCAGCTTATAACGCCTGCCGCCGGACTCGCCAACCATTTCATAGGAAGCTTCGAGATAGTGATAGTAGTCGTCCTGCATAGCTGTCACATGGATCATTCCTTCAATCGTATTCGGAAGTTCCACGAACATGCCCCAGGTCGTCATACCGGAAATGACACCCTGAAATACTTCGCCGATATGCGCCTTCATATATTCCGCTTTTTTCAGCTTGTCCGTCTCCCGCTCCGCCTCGTCGGCGCGCCGCTCCATTTCACTGGACTGTCTGGCAACTTCCGGCAGAATCTTCTCATAGTGCAGGCTTCTTTTTTCATTCATCCGCCCGCGCAGGCAGTCTTTGATAATCCGGTGAATCTGCAGATCCGGGTAGCGGCGGATCGGTGAAGTAAAGTGGCAATAATACGGTGTCGCAAGGCCAAAATGTCCCAGACAGTCCACCGTATAGTTGGCGCGCTTCATAGAACGCAGCGTCAGGCGGCTGATCAGCGCTTCCTGCGGGGTATCCGCGATCTTACCAAGCAGTTTTTGCAGTTCTTTGGGATGGATATCGTCACGCATCCCGTGGATCGTCAGCCCGAAATTCGAGATAAACGCCGCCAGCTTGCGGATGCGCTCTGCATCCGGCGTCTGATGGGAACGGTAGACAAACGGGACTTCCTGCCAGAAAAAATGCTGCGCCACAGTCTCATTTGCGATCAGCATAAAATCTTCGATCAGGTTTGTCGCAACGTTTCGTTCATAAGGCAGGATCTCTAACGGCGTCCCATCTTGATCCAGTATGATTTTTGTCTCAGGAAAATCAAAATCAATCGAACCGCGTTTCATCCGTTTGCGGCGCAAGACCGCCGCCAGTTCCTTCATCCGTTCAAACATCGGCACCAGTTCTTCGTATTCCTTCACCAGCGCCTCATCATGGTCTTCTAAAATCTTTCTGACAGCCGTATAGCTCATACGCCGGTCGACGTGAATAACCGTTTCCATAATCTCATGGTCGATCACTTTTCCGTTCGGATCAATCAGCATCACGCAGCTTAACGCCAGGCGGTCTTCTCCCGCATTCAAAGAACAGATACCGTTAGACAGCTTGTGCGGCAGCATCGGAATTACCCGGTCTGTCAAATAGACGCTGGTCCCACGGCCAAGCGCTTCCACATCCAGCGCGGAATGCTCCTGTACATAATTGCTGACATCTGCGATATGCACGCCCAAACGGTAGTTTTCCCCTTCCTTTACGCAGGATACGGCATCGTCCAGATCTTTGGCGTCTTCTCCGTCAATCGTAACCATCTGCCAGTCTCTAAGGTCTTTGCGTCCCTGCAGATCTGCCGGGCTGACGTCTTTTGCCACGTTCACCGCCTGGCGCAGCACTTTTTCCGGAAACTCCGTCGGCAGGCCGAAATCTTTTACAATCGACAGGATATCTACGCCCGGATCATTTTGATGGCCCAGGATTTCTTTGACTTTTCCTTCAGGTTTCTTTCCTTTTTCCCCATACCCGGTCAGTTCCACCAGCACCTTATGCCCGGTGACCGCGTCCATCGTATGTTCTTTCGCAATAAAAATATCCTGTCCGAATTTGGGATTATCCGGTACGACAAAGCCATAATTCTGACTGCTTTCAAACGTACCCGTCAGCTCCCGCAGCCCGTGAGATACGACTTTAACCACCTTTGCCTCTTTGCGCCTGCCGCCCTGCGACGGAAGCGGCTGGATCTGCACTTCATCCATATGGACAGCCCCGGCGCGGTCCTCGCCTGCGATAAAGTAATCCTCTTCCTGCCCCTCTGCCGCTACAAATCCAAACCCTTTCGGATGGCTTGTAAAAATGCCAAACAGCGTCTTTCCCTGGGACTTTGTATATTTGCCCTTTTTGGACACTTCGACGCGGCATTCCTCTACCAGCGCATCCAGCACTTCCTGCAGCTGCGCGCGCTGGTTTTTCGGTACCTGCAGCAGCATTGCCATTTCTTTTGCCTTCATTGGCACATAGAGTTCATCGCAGATCAACTCGTAGATTGTTTTTTTTCTTTCTTCCAATAATTTATGATCCATTCTTTTCCTCATCCTTATAAAAACTGTCGGCGGCTGATGTTCATCCGTTACAAACAGCTTCTAATGAAAACAAACCCTTATGAAAACAGGCCCTTGGACTGATAAACAAAAAACTGCCGCTACCCGCGACAGTTTCATTCGTTCTTAATTAAAGCTTCCAATATTCAGGACTGCTGAGATTACAATAAATAATACTACAAGCGCTCTTGTCAGCTTCACAAGCATACCTTCCATGGAACGGCCTTTGTTCTTGCCCCAGTAAGTATCTGCTGCACCGGCAATCGCTCCCAGACCTGCTGACTTACCTTCCTGCATTAAAATAATCACTGTTAACGCGATGCATACGATAATAAAAATCACTTCCAGAA
Source organism: Lachnospiraceae bacterium (assembly GCA_009774535.1). GTDB lineage: Bacteria > Bacillota > Clostridia > Lachnospirales > Lachnospiraceae > Eubacterium_J. The sequence continues at coordinate 24,021 of VSNY01000009.1, read as the reverse complement.
TCAGCTTCACTGTAGCCAAAATTGACACCTCCATCTTGTAAATACTCTGCGCGCCGCCTCTGCGGACAACTCAGATTCACGACTTTTGTTATTGTAGCATAGGACAGATTTAAATACAATACTTTTTCCAAATTTTTATAAAATTATTACAAATTTGTGTAGCGATTATGTCAGGTGGTCAGATTCCTGTCTGCCGCAAAACGTAATGCGATATCAAAAAAATTTTCAATTCATGCATTTATTTCATCCATTTGAAGTGACATACTGACAAATGGAATGATTTATGATATAATAAAAGATAATCATACGTCAAATCACGGCTATGATTGTAACATATCAGGAGCATAGATATGTTCCTGGAGAAACTGTTCACTGTTCCCTGGAATATTCTTCCAGCCGAACATCAGCCAAACGCCCCCAGAGGGCTTATCCGTAAAATTAAGGAGGGATTTTTATGCACTTTCATAAAAAAAGTGTAAAATGGGCGCTTGCGCCCACGCTGGCTGTTACGATGCTGTTTTCAACTATGGGGATCGCAACTATGACAGCAGCTACTGATCCGCGTGATCAGCCGGACACACAGGCATTTCACAGACCAATCACAACTGACTCTGCCTTATCGGCAACTACCGTCAGCCAGCCGGCTCTGGTAGTAACCGGGCCGTCTGTACAGGCCGACGAAGAGCTGCAGGAAGAACTGTTCTTAGAGGATGATTTCACTGTTACGATGCCAATCTGGTCAGACGCTCCAACGCCAGTAGATACGGAAGTTCATGTGAGTGAATTAAACAGCCTGATGGCCCTGATGGCGAGCGGTACAGCGCCGTCATATGAGGAAGCATACAACGCGATGAACGCCTTGAAAAGCCAACCGGAATACAGTGAGGGTACACTTTGGAATAACTTTACTCCATATGGAAGAGACAGCGAAAAAGACGCCTACTGGTTTCAGGGCGGCAGCGTAAAAGGCGCCAGGGGAGGCGTAGGATGCGCGGCTTTTGTATTTATTCTCAGTGACGCGGCTTTTGGCAATCTGCCGGCAACGACGATCGACAACGGCGGTTTTACTTATGATCAGATCAAAGTCGGTGATATTTTACGTGTGAATAACAGCCATTTCGTAATCGTAATGGAAAAGAGCGCAGGCGGTGTTATTGTCGCTGAAGGCAACTATAACAGTTCCGTGCATTGGGGCCGCGCGATAAGCAAAGCTGAGGTAATGGCGGCTAATTTTATCGTTACACGTTACCCTGACGGGTATGTTGATCCTAGTGACAGTGAAGCCGATACTGTGGTAAAAGAAGGTACAGAAAATGATCTGAAATGGACGCTTACCAAAGCTGGCATTTTAACAATTTCCGGAAATGGAACGATACCGGATTATAATCCGAATGAAAGCAACATGCCTTCTTGGAATGCTGAAACTTTCAATACCGTCATTATTGAAGACGGCGTTACCAGCATTGGCAATTACGCGTTTTACCAGAAAGGTAATCTGCTCAGCGCGCAGATTCCGGACAGTGTTACCCAAATTGGAAATAGCGCCTTCCAAGAAACTGGTTTGCTAGGTATTACAATACCTAAAAAAGTTACCCATATTGGTGATAACGCATTTCGCCAATGTCCGAATCTAGTCTCAGCATCTTTTAATGAAGGTCTGGAAACGATCGGAGGTAATGCATTTCGTAGCTGTACCAACCTGACCTATGCCGATTTTCCAACTACTATTACTTCCGTTGGGGCTGGAGCATTCTTTGATTGTACAAACATTGTCAGCGTTCGGTTTAAACCAGGAACTGGCGATGTTCATATGGGCGACGATACCTTTCGTAACTGTCAACATTTGATGACTATAGTTTTGCCGCAAAAGCTAACCGCTATTAGTCCAGGAATGTTTGCTTCCTGCAAGATTCTGTCTACACTCTATATTCCGGCCAGCGTCACCAAAGTCGGAGCAGAAGCTGGTGATCTTGCGCAAAGCCCATTTGAATCAGCCGGAATTTTACAACTCAATTTTGGCGGCAGCGAGGACGCATGGAAAAGCATGGTTAACACAACCATTAACGGATCTTTGCAGCAATATGGAACAAAGATATCCTACAATGTGCCATTTACCGATCCTTTCGCCAAAGATCCAAACGATCCTGGAGACTTAATTCCGGATGATACAGGCGAACATCCACCGACAGATCCAACGCCTGGCGAACATCAACATAACTGGGCAGCAGAATGGTCGCACAATGCGGATTACCACTGGCATGCATGCAGCGCCGAAAATTGTACCGTAACCGAAGACAGCCAGAAAGATGGTTATGCAGCACATAACTACGGAGATTGGGTCATTGATTCCCAGGCAACTGCTACTCAAGCAGGAAGCAAGCATCGCGATTGCAACGACTGCGGATATCAGCAGACAGAAAGCATTCCGGCTACTGGCAGCGGTTCAGGCAGTTCCGGCAGCGGCTCCGGTAGTTACGGAGGAAGCAGCAGCTCTGGCGGTTCCTGGTATCCAGGCAGTTCCGGCGGTTCCTGGTATCCGGGCAGTTCCGGAAGTTCGAGCGGAACGAGTGGATCTAACACTACGACTACCACTCCACCTGAAAATACCGACGACAACACGGATACTACCAAGGACCCTGACACCGACAGTTCCAATGATACCGGAAATGCAGAAGATCCAGGTGCGGTTCCTACACCAACGCCTGAACAACCAGACAATCATACCAATCCAAACGAACCGGAAATTACTGAGCCGGAAACAAATAACACTACAGTTGTTACCAACAAACAGAAAAAACAGCTGAAGGCAACGATGCAAACGCAAATGAACAAGCAGATGAAGCCTCAACTGAAAAAGCAGCTGAAAACCGCACTTAAGAAATATTCTAAAAAACTGTCTAACAAGCAGCTCAAAGCAAAACTGCAGAAACAGTTAAAAGCTGATCTTAAAGCAGAGTTAAAGGCGCAGCTGAAAAAAGAAATGAAAAAGCAGTACGGTGAAGAGTTCGGTGAACAGTTTACCGAATTGTTTAACCAACAGTTTAACGCAGTGTTTAAAGAACTATACGGTACGCAGTTCAATAAATACTTTAAACAGTTAACAAAATAGACGAATGCTTATCGCCATTCGTCTGAAAAACAGGCAGCAGGCAGCTTCGGTTGAAGCTGCCTGCTTTTTTTACCCGTCTCTATTCGTTATTCCAGCTTCCACATATACGTACTAACCGGAAACCGCAATATCATTTTTGTCCCAGCACCTTCCCAGGACTCCGCCAGAATCTTGATCCCCATCTTGGTACACAGCTTTTTGCAAAGATACAGCCCCATACCTGTCGCGCGTTCCTGTTTTCTTCCGTTTGCTCCGGTAAATCCTTTTTCAAAAATCCGCGGCAGATCCTGCTCGCAAATGCCCATACCGTTATCAGCAACTACAAGCGATACACCATGCATATCTTGTTCTGTATAAATACGAATCCGGGGCCGTACTTCACATCTGTATTTGGCAGCATTTAAAATCAGCTGGTTCAGAATAAAAAAAATCCACTTTACATCTGTAAAGACGGTATGCGTGCAGTCTGCGGACGCTTCGATCCGGTTTTGGATCAAATAATATTTATTTTTGAGCAGCGCTTCCTCCGCCGTCTGCTGCAGTTTGGTTTCCCGTATCAGATAATCTTTGTAAACTTCATCGGAACGGGCATAGTATAAGGCCATATCCGCATAATTTTCCACTTTTCCGTTTTCCATTAAAATACGGCGCATCCGGTCATCTTTTTGCTGCTCGCAGATCAAAGAAATACTCATAATCGGCGCTTTGATCTCATGAACCCAGCTTTCGATATACTCCCGGTATTCCGTTTTTTCGTCTTCAATCCGCCGGATCTTTTCAATCACCGCTCGGTTGGAACGGCGCATCAGCTGCTGGTACAGCTGATCTTCCAGGCGGAAGGACACGGGCATCAGCTCCCCCAGCAGATATGTTTGATCGGTCTGTTCCAGAATCCGGCTGACCTGGGCAAAATAACGGCTTCTTTGTATATATTGGCAGACGGCCCATAGGAAAACGGCCAGCCCCTGACAGATCAGAATCAGAATACAGTACCCCTTCGGATAACCAGTCGCATGCAAAAACACTGCCAGCGCCGCCATACCGGATACTTGGAGCATCAGCATAAAAATACGGTCTTTGATAAAATCCGCCACACTCATATGCAGTACCCCATTCCCCTTTTCGTACGCACAAAATCCAAGACGCCAATCCCGTTCAGCTTGGCACGAATCCGGGTCATATGTACGCTTAACGAATTATCATCCAAAAACACTTTCTGATCCCACAGATATTCCACCAGCTCCGCACGCGATACAATCATTCCCTTTTTATGAAACAGGCAGCTTAAGATTTTCAATTCGTTTTTGGTTAATTCCACGCTCCTGCCCGCATAGTACACGCATCCCCTGGCTGCGTCCAGCGTTACCCCTTTATAGACGTCTGTCAGCGCTCCCGCCTGTTTGTTCGTCCGTTTTAAAACGGCTGTAATATGCGCCAGCAGCACGGACGGCTGGAATGGCTTTACAATATAGTCATCGCCGCCTTTTAATAACGCGTTCACTTCATCCGCGGAGCTTGTGCGCCCTGTTACAACGATCACCGGAACTTCGGAAACGGCACGGATTTGGGAGCATATTTCAAAACCGGATTGTCCCGGAAGATTTAAATCCAGCAAAATCAGATCCGCAGACAGCTGCAGCGCATCCTGCACAGCATGATCAAACTGTTCCAACACACTGACATGATATAAAGAATTTTCCAGAAATTGTTTGATTTCCATACGTAAGCCCGGGTCATCTTCGATGATCAGAATATGTATCATAACATGGTCACTTCCTTTTCATAAAATTTGTACAGTTGAAATTAACATCAAAACGGCTGCAAAGCCGCCCATACATACCCGATCCCATACACCGTCCGGATGTATTTGGGCTTGGACGGATCATCTTCCAGCTTGCCGCGCAGTCTGCGGACTGTTACTGACAGCGCGTTTTCATCAACATACTCCGCGCCGTCTGTCCAAATGCGGTCAACCAGCGCTGCGCGCGTTAAGGTGATACCCGGATTCTGCACAAAGATTTTTAACAGCTTTTGTTCTGTTTTACTAAACTCCAGTTCCATGCCGCCTTTATAAAATCTCATTTCTGAAAAATAAAACTGAAAATCTGCAAACCGGAATGTTTCCTTCTGCTTCTCTTCCTGTCTGCGCAGCTGGGCATGTACCCTTGCCCGCAGCACTGCCAGACTGAATGGTTTCGTCACATAGTCATCCGCCCCGGACTCCAGCCCGGCCACAATATCTGTCTCCATATCATTCGCGGTCAGCAGGATCACAGGGACTGACGAAGCGGCGCGGATCTCTTTTAAAATATCCATGCCATTCCCGTCCGGCAGATTGATATCCAAAATAACAAGGGCATACGTATCCTGCCGAAAGCAGTCCCTTGCCTCCTGCAGCGTACCGCAAGGGATAAAAAGAATCCCTTCTGATTTTAAAGCTATACAAATACCGCTGCAAAGCGCTTTGTCATCCTCGACTACCAAAATCTTAGTCATGGAATCACCTCCGGTTTTTCTATTTTTAGCTGTCAGCGCCTTCCTCTTATTTCATTCCTGTTCGATCTTTCGGAATTTCCCAGGCGACAATCCAAACTGCTGCCGGAAGATTTTTGTAAAGTAACTCTGATCCATAAACCCGCAGCAGCCACAGATTTCCGAAACAGGCGCCGTCGTTTCCGCCAGCAGCTGTTTGTCCTTCTGCAGACGCAATGTATTGAGATACCGTTTGGGACTGGTTCTCGCAACATCTTTAAAAATACGCATGCATTCCCGGCAGCTGATGCCCGCGCTGTCTGCGATTTGCTGCAGCCGGACTTGCTCCATATAATGGCATTCCATAAACGCCAGCATTTTTTGCATGCGGCGGATCTGCGTCCCATTTTGGCCTGGTTCTTCCCTCAGAAGCGCAGAATTTTGGCAGACATCTAAAATAAGCTGTGACAAATAGGCACGTACCGCAAACTCATTCCCGGCTTCCATCGGCCGGAACAATGCAAATGCTTTGCGGATGCTCTCAAGCGCTCTGGCCTGCCAGAGTACCCATTATGCAGCACTGCACTACATGGAATCGGCGTGACACTCAGTCCCTGGCTGATGTCGCGGATGCTTGCAAAAAGCGCTGATCTTTTGCTTCCCATACCAGATTACACAGGCTAAGCTGTCAGCCCTTTACCAGCCGCAGATGGCAGATAAACAAAAAAAGAAGTCCCCTTTCCAATCGCAGACTTCACTTTCATATAACCATTTTCTCTGGCTATAATCTGTCTCGCCAGATACAGCCCGATACCAACACCTTCCTCCTCACTGACGGATCTTCCGCGGTAAAACCGCTGGAAAATGTTTGCCGTATCCGTTTCCGGGATTCCAATGCCCGTATCCTGAATCTCAATCCGCGCAAACAGTTCCGTATCCATCAGGGCTATACGGATCTTTCCACCGGACGGCGTATATTTAACAGCATTATCCACAATATTATAAATTGCTTCCGCTGTCCATTTGGGATCAAAAAAAGCCCGGACACGCCCCGGCACAAATTCGATCGTCAGCTGCTTTTGCGCCGCTTTCGGAGCAATCTGCCCTAACACTTCCTCCAGCATCGGTGACACATCATACAATTTGACATGCAGCACAAGCATCTCCGTTTCCAGCCGTGAAGCCTTCACAAGCGAAGTAATCAGAAAACTGAGTTTTTGTGACTGACGGCTTATTTCCTGCACAAACGCCCGTTCTTCTGCAGGAAGGCTGCGTTCCTCCAGCATCTGGGCATACAGCAGCAGATTTGCAATCGGCGTCTTTGTCTGATGCGAAATATCAGAAATAAGCTGTTCCACATTTTCCTTTTCCTCTCTGAACTGACACACTGATACTTCCAGAGCGGACAGAACATGCGCCATCCTGGTCTCTACCGCGGAAATCATGCTTTCGTCGTAAACTTCTTCCTGAAAACTGCCTTCTTCTGCGTCTTCCAGCATTTTAATCATATGCGCCATAATCCTGCGCATATGGTTGTGCGTATGCCAGATCCAAAGACCAGCAGCGGCAAACAGGAACACGGCTGCCGTACATAACCATATCTCCATAAATACCCCTTTACTCACCAAGCTTCCCACATACCCCGCAGTCAGCAGCCCGCCCCGGCAGCTGAATCACACGAAACTGCACCCGCAGCGCATCATACGTCAATAACTTTCCGGTCAGCAGATCCCCCGCGCCCAGCACATATTTTACCGCTTCCATCGCCTGCAGGCTTCCAATCACGCCGCACACCGCACCCAGAATCCCGGCCTGCTTTGCTGAAGGAACGGCGCCCTGCGGCGGCGGTTCTTTGAAAATGCAGCGGTAACAAGGGCCTTTTCCTGGCACATAGGTCATAAGCTGTCCCTGGAACCGGATGACCCCTGCATGGACGAATGGCTTTCCTGCCCGGACGCAGGCGTCGTTAATTAGAAATTTTGTTGAAAAGTTATCCGCCGCGTCAATCATAAAATCATAATCCTGAATGATTTCCTGTATATTCTTTTCCTCTGCATAGACCGGATACGTCTTCACCACGGCATCCGGATTCAGGGACTTTAGTGTTTCCCGCGCCGAGCGGACTTTTTGCTTACCGAGATCTGCCGCGGTATGCAGTATCTGCCGCTGCAGATTTGACAATTCCACGCTATCCGCATCCACAATTCCAATCGTCCCGACCCCGGCCGCTGCCAGATACAGCGCCGCCGGCGAACCAAGCCCTCCGGCGCCGATAATACATACTTTCGCACCAAACAGCTTCTGCTGCCCGCCTGCACCGATTTCTTCCATCGTCAGATGCCTTGCATAGCGTTCCTGCTGGCTGCTGGTCAGCGCCTGATCCTTTTGATACTGCTGTTCTTTTTTACTTTCTGTCATTGCAGCCCTCATTTCCGATCTGCTTTCGATCTGTTTCCTGTCTGTTTCTTTCCTGTTTCCTAATCTGATGCATCGAAGATCGTCACTCTGCAAGCTGCAGTACGTTAATCAGCAGTATCCAGGTCAGCCCATAGTACGTTACCACAGCCACCAAATCGTTGATCGTTGTAATCAGCGGGCCGGAAGCGACTGCCGGGTCAATTTTGATCTTATGGAAAAACATCGGAATAACCGTACCAGTAATGCTTGAGATTACCATAGCAACCATCAGGGAAAATCCGATGCATGCGCTGACCGCGAATCCGAATCCGGCTCCCCTGCCCTTCATCACTGCTATATAAACTCCGATAAACACGAACGACAGCATACCCAGCAAAAATCCGTTGATCGCGCCGACCCGCATTTCTTTAAACATCAGCCGGATTTTCTGCCCTCCGGCCAGATTCTCATCCATCAGCACCCGGATCGTAACTGCCAGCGACTGCGTTCCCGCATTGCCCGCCATATCTAAAATCAGCGACTGAAAGCAGATGACAAGCGTTAGCTGCGATACGACCTGTTCAAACACACCTACCACAGTGGATACCAGCAGGCCAAGCACAAGCAGCACGACCAGCCACGGAATCCGCTTTTTCATACTCTCCAGCAGCGGTTCGTTCAGATCTTCCTCCGCGGTCAGCCCGGCAAGCCTCGCGTAGTCCTCGCCCATCTCTTCATCTACGACTTCCACAATATCCTGCGCCGTAATTACACCTAATATTTTCTTATCATAATCCAGCACCGGAATCGAATCCTCGGAATAATCTTTCAGATCTTCAATACACGCGTCAATGGATTCTTTTGCATAGACATATGGATACGATGTTGTAATCAGATCTTCCAGCGCCGTATATTTGCGCGCAATAATCAGGTCTTTCAGATCAATTGCACCGCAAAAGCTTTCCTTTTGGTCTACCACATAGATGGTAGAGATATTATCATTATCCGCCGCCTGTGTCACCAGCTCTTTCATTGCTTCCTGAATCTTTAACCCGCGCCGGATTACAATAAAGTTGGTCGTCATTTTACTGCCGATCTCATCATCCTCATAAGACTGGATCAGATCAATATCATGCCGGGATTCTTCGTCCATCATCCGGATCAGCTGGTCGGATTTTTCATCTTCCATTTCATCCAGAATATCCACGGCATCATCCGCATCCATGGACTCCAGAATATCCGCTGCGTTCTCCAGACCCAGTTCTTCCAGATAGACGCTGACATCATCTTCCAGGTACGTAAAAATTTCTGAGACTGTATCGTTGCCCAAAAGCTGATAGAGCTTGATATGTTCCTCTTTGGAAAGCGCTTCCCACACCGACGCAATATCATTTTCATGATAATCTTCCAGTTTTTTACGAATAACCTGCGGCGGTTCACCGCTCTTTATGATCGCAATCAGTTCTTTTTCGTAATCTCTTTTTTCCGGAACCTCCGGTTCAGAGCCGTTCCATCTTTTTTCTTCAAATTCGCTCATAAGGAACCCCGCTTTCTAACTGCTGCCGCCTGTAGATCCCCTGCCCGGCGCGCGTTTCCAAAAGTGCCGCTTAGAAACTGCCCAGCAGATAATTCACAAACTGCTGTGCCGTACGTCCGGAAATGCCGCCATGGCTTAATTCCCACCGGTTGGCCTCTCTGCACAGTTCTTCTTCGTCCATGGTAATGCCTGCCCGCCGCGCAAGCGCCGTTACAATCTTAAAATACTCCTTCTGCCCTGGTTTGGAATAGTTAATCGTTACCCCAAAACGATTTACAAGCGACAATTTTTCTTCCATCGTATCCGACTGGTGCATTCCGTTTTGAATTTTTACGTCGTCACGGTCACCCCATGTCTCTTTAATAATATGTCTCCGGTTGGAAGTCGCATAAATCAGCACATTTTCCGGCTTCGTTTCCACACCGCCTTCAATCACCGCCTTTAGGAACTTATACTCAATCTCAAACTCTTCAAAAGACAAATCGTCCATATAAATAATAAACCGATAATTGCGGTTCTTAATCTGCGCGATCACATTCGACAAGTCTTTAAACTGATGTTTGTAGATCTCGATCATCCGAAGTCCCTGATGGTAAAATTCATTGACAATCGCTTTGATGCTCGTTGACTTGCCTGTACCGCTGTCGCCAAACAGCAGGACGTTATTCGCTTTGCGCCCTTGTACAAACGCACGGGTATTTTCCACCAGTTTCTTTTTCTGGATCTCATACCCGATCAGGTCATCCAGCATAACCTTGTCCATATTATTAATCGGATGAAATACAATTCCCTGCCCGTGATCCTGTGAAGAAATTCGGAACGCCTTATTTAATCCGAACATGCCAACGCCGTAGCACTGATAAAAATCCGTTACAAACGTAAAAAACTGTTCCTCATTCTGTGCGGTTTTCAGTTTTTCACTCAGCTGGCGCACTTTTTCGCTGACATTTTTATTATACATCAGTTCCGGCTTTCCAATTGCCTGGTAGTCCGACAGCCTGGCAAAACAATCGATTCCCAGTTCCTGCTCGATCCATCCGAAATCATAGTCAAACAGCTCTTTGTATGCTTTAAAATCACTTTTTGCAAAATAATTCACACTGCCTTCGTTCGCACCGGTTTTTTCACAAGTGATACTGAACGGATTTTCATTCGTAATCAGTAAAAAAGTCAGATAATCGTGCCACAGATTTTTGTCAAAACCATAATCCGTTGCTGCCATCAGCAGCTGTTTGACCTGGCAGAATACCCGTTTGGTCAGTTCTTCCCTGGTCTGTCTGTGTTCCCGCAGGTCTGCGCAGATGCTGGCTAGTTCCAATAATATAGAATCATGCGGCGCCTCTGTATAAATAACTATTTTTGATACAATCTGATTCATGTTTTTCCTCCGTATTTAGGATTTCTCTGTCTTGGCGGTCTATGCATCTTTCTTATCTATTAAGATAACATAAGCGGCAGCGGCTTTCAAGTAAAATGATGCTTCCCGCATGCGGATGTATCAGGCTTGGCGCAGCAGTTCAGTTCACCCATTAACATGCTGCCAGGCGGGCAAAAAAGGCTGGGAACCTGTTTTGGGATTCCCAGCCCGAGGTTTCGTTGATTCAGCCGTAAAATACCTATACCGCTATAATAATCCCCCCGTCGTTCGCATACATACTGCTGACTCCCGCAGTATCCAGAATCATGATTTTTTTAAATTTCATCAGCTTTTCGATCTTTTCCTTCACCCGCTGCGCACGTTTTGGACAGTTGCAGTGTGCGATTGCTAATATCCGTCCTTCCCGGTTGATCGTACGGGTTAAGATTTCCTGCACCATACGCTCAAGCGCCTTATTGATTCCCTGCGCCTGCGCCAGCTGGCAGATCTGGCCTTCAGGCGTAGAACCCATCACTGGCTTAATATTCAGGACGTTGGCTACAAACGCTTTCAGATTGCTCAGACGTCCATTTTTACGCAGCGTCTCCAGCGTCTCCAGGACAAAAAATGTCTGCTGGCTTTTGATATACGCTTCTGTCTCCTCAACTGTCTCCTCAAAGCTGCGCCCTGCTTCTTCCAGTTCCTGCACCTTTAAAGCAATCAGCGTCTCGCCGACCGAAGCGGAGCAGGAATTAAACACATGCACTTTTTTATCCGGGTGATCGCTTAAAAACATCTGCCTGGCCATATGCGCGCTATTATAAGACCCGCTTAACTGCGCGGACAATGTCACTGCATAGACATGCGCTGCCCCGCAGTCAAACGCGTCATAATACCGCTGCGGCGACGGACAGGCCGACTTCGGACTGTTCGGGCTTTCTTTCACCTTTTTTAAAAACTCTGCCTGGCAAAAACTCTCATCATCTACAACATGATAATCGTCCACATCCAGTTCCAACGGTACTGACTCAAATCGGTCGTTTTGTTTTAATTCCTCCGGCAACTCCCCACAGCTGTCTACAATAATCTTGTAATCCATAACTTCCTCCTGTTTCATCTGTTTTTCACTTGCTTAATCTATTATTCATCACATTTTTACATAGTATTAATTACTACATGATGATACCATCAAAAACAGATTTTGTAAATACATTTTAGAGGATTTTACACCATTACCTTTATTTTGGAAAGATCACTACAAAAATATTCATCTGCATATCCGTCTTATAATAAACCGTCTCCAATCCTTCACAATATTCACTAATATGATAATCCGTCAAAAAATACTCCTTTGCCTGCGTACATAATTCCCGGCTGCTGAATTTTACCGATATATTATTTTTGCCTTTTTGATAAGCGCGTTTAAAAATACCGCCCAGCTTTGCGATGGCCGCTTCATCCATAGAAGTAAAATACTTTTTTTCACGCACAAAATAATTATGTTTTAAAGCCGTACATTCCGGCAGCTCGAACTTTACCTGCGGGATGTGGTCCTGCAGCATTTCTTCTGTAGTTATATTCAAGTAATCATATTCCACATATTTCACATCATTTTCTTCATCATCGTGATATTTGGAATTGCCCCAGGTCACGTCCACATAATACCATTCCCCGTCCAGCTGCACCAGGTTCCAGGCATGCGGCCCGCCTTTTGCCATTCCGGTCACAATCACGCATGGAATATCCAGCTGGTCCAAAAGATACTGCAGCGCGCTGGCATATCCCTGGCATACAGTCTGTTTCCCGATAAATACACTGATAATATTCTGGTTATTTTCCGCATCCAGGTTATAATCGACCTCTTTGATCAGTTTGCGGTAAATGGTACGTACTTTTTTATAATCGCTTACATCTGTCATCAGTCCTTTTAAATATCGTTCTGCCTCACGGTCTATGTTTTTCTGCATTTCCTCCCGTTCTTCCGCAGTCATAATGTAGTTAGGCGCAAATGACATCACTTCGGTCTGGCCGTTTCTCTGATACTGGGTATAACGAAAACTTTCTACCCAGAACAGTCCCCCATAATCTGCTTTCAGACAATTAAAAATATCTTCGAGATGGCGTCCGTCTGAAGTTGAGAGCGTTACTTCTTCATCATGATTGATCACAGCGTCCAGCATTTGGTCATAAATCTTTTTCTCTTCCGCAGGCAATGTCTCATAGGCATATCTGCCTGTAGAAATACTTTTTACGTCCCTTGGCAGTTCTAAGGCATTCATTTGTTCCCTTAGTTCCATATTCTGGCGGACGGTACTTACCACTTCTTCAACCGGACGTATGATGCCCGCAAACCCATCCGGCAGGGAACAGCCGGAAAATGTCCCGCTAAGCGCTGCGATCAGCAGGCTGACAGCCAGCCATCTTTGTTTCCTGGCGATCTGGTATCGTCTCATTGTATGATTCCTCTCCCAATTTTGAAAACAATTGTTGTTCTTTCCTTCACATTCCTTGTAACAGTTCAGATACCCCACTGAACTGTTACGTATCCAGCCATTCAGAATCGCTTCGCGATGGGCTGGATACGTGCAGCCACTACATTTTCATACGATCAGCGCAGTAAATGCGCTGATCTGCCTGAACTGTTACCATTCCTTTCTATGATAGCGTGAATTTGCCCGATTTTCAATTGTTTTTTCCAGTTTACAAAAATTTCATAGATCAAAGATATGAAAATCACCAAAATACCTATTGTCAAATAATAAATATCCCCTATAATGAAAGATAACACTCATCTGAAACAGCACACAAGATCTGAATGGAAAGGATTTTTCTTAATTATGAAAGCATTCCAGTTAACCGAAAAAAAAGAATTTATGAACCTGCTTCTGCGCAGCGAGACATTTGACAACTTTCTGCTGTCAGAAGCCTCGATCCACGCAGCCGTCAGCTACGAGATCGACGGGCGTCTGAACGAATCGTTCTTTTCCAGTGAAGAATTGGACAGCCAGCAGCTGGCAGGACTGACCCATATGCCGTACGGCAGGCTGCGCCCGGTCTTTTTTGAACTGATCAAAGGACGCGCCACTCCGTCTTATTTTAAATTTGTACTGATGCTTTCGCCTTCCAACCTGCAAAATACGATACTGGCGTCAGGAACGGCGATCTCTCCGGCTGACCTCCTTGGCGCATATCTGAATATCCTGTACCAGAACGGACAGCTGCTCCTTACGACTGGCGTCTCCTATCGCGTCTTTATCCCGGACAAAAGTTTTGAAAAAGAATGGGAAAAGTTTACAATTAATTTTCTAAAACGAAATAGCGTCGTTTTTTCGGAAATTTGACCACATTTGCGCTTTACAATTCTTTTGGCGTATGCTATCCTATCCGTAGGCTGAAAACAGCTGAATGTTGCAACAATTGGCAAGCTGGCGACAGCTAATATGATATGGAGGTACTGTCATGAACAAGGGTACAGTAAAATGGTTTAACAATCAGAAAGGTTACGGTTTCATCACGGATGAAGAAGGTAAAGATGTATTCGTACACTTTTCCGGCCTGAACATGGAAGGCTTTAAGTCTCTCGAAGAAGGCGCATCCGTTGAGTTTGAAGTAACTGATGGTGCAAAAGGACCACAGGCTACCAATGTAACCGTAATTAAATAGTTAAACGGAAAAATGTGCATTAATCAATATACGGTTTTCAAATGTACATTATGATGTGATATAGCTCTTTTAAAATTATACATGCATATTTGACATACAGAATTTGATTATTTCACAGCAAAAAAATCTGCCGATGGCAGATTTTTTGTTTACAGAAAAAGAAAAAACAGGGAGCATATACGATTCCATCATATGCTCCCTGTTTCATCTTTATTATGAATTATTTATAATTTACAATCTTACCAAAGTCAGCCTTCAAGCTTGCGCCGCCCACAAGACCTCCGTCGATATCCGGTTTGGCGAACAATTCTGCTGCATTTTCTGCATTTACAGAACCGCCGTACTGGATACGTACCGCGTCTGCGGTTGCCTGGTCATACATTTCAGCGATACATGCACGGATCGCGCCGCATACTTCCTGCGCCTGGTCAGAAGTAGCTGTCTTGCCTGTTCCAATCGCCCAGATTGGCTCATAAGCGATTACAAGGGAAGCTACCTGCTGCGCTGTCACATCTTTTAAGTCTGATTTGATCTGCATGCGAATCCAGTCCAGCGTAATGCCCATCTCTCTCTGCTCTAAGGTCTCCCCGCAGCAAAGAATCGGCGTCAGGTTATGTTCCAGTGCTTTTTTTACTTTTTTATTTAACATTTCGTCGCATTCTTTAAAATAGTCGCGTCTTTCGGAATGTCCAATGATGACATATTTTACGCCTGCATCTGTGAGCATTTCTGCGGAAATCTCGCCTGTATAAGCGCCTTTTTCTTCATAGTACATATTTTCTGCGCCGACTGCCACATTTGTGCCTTTGACTGCTTCTGCAACCGGTACAAGATCGATTGCAGGCACGCAGTATACGACTTCTACTTCCTCGCTTGCTACGAGCGGTTTTAACTCTTCGACTAATTTTACAGCCTGGCTCGGAGTCATATTCATTTTCCAGTTGCCGGCTACAATTTTCTTTCTTGCCATGACCTATTCCTCTCTTATTTGTCGTTTGCTGCTGCTACACCCGGCAGTTCTTTTCCTTCTAAAAATTCCAGAGAAGCGCCGCCGCCTGTGGAAATATGAGACATTTTGTCGCCAAATCCAAGTGTGTTTACAGCTGCCGCAGAATCGCCGCCGCCGATAATGGTTGTTGCGTCTGTCTCTGCCAGCGCTTTTGCTACTGCAATCGTGCCTTCTGCCAGTGTCGGATTTTCAAATACGCCCATCGGCCCGTTCCAAACAACTGTTTTTGCGGATTTTACTGCTTCTGCAAATAATGCCTGTGTCTTTGGCCCAATGTCGCAGCCCTGTCTGTCTGCAGGCATTGCGGAGGATTCGCAGATTTCTGTTTCTACTGCGGCGTCGATCGGGTTCGGGAACTCTTTGATGGTAACCGCGTCAACCGGAAGCAGCAGTTTCTTGCCAAGCTTGTCTGCTTTTGCGATCATTTCCTTGCAGTAATCTACTTTGGAATCGTCTACCAGGGAAGTTCCGATTTCATTGCCCTGTGCTTTTAAGAAGGTGTAAGCCATGCCGCCGCCAATAATAAGCGTATCACATTTTTCCAGCAAATTGTCAATTACATTTAATTTATCCGCTACTTTTGCGCCGCCTAAGATTGCTACGAACGGACGTACCGGACTCTCCACTGCATTTCCTAAGAAATCGATCTCTTTCTGCATTAAGTATCCTACAACCGCAGTATCTACAAGCTGCGCTACGCCTACGTTGGAGCAGTGCGCTCTGTGAGCCGTACCAAACGCGTCATTGACAAATACGTCACATAACGAAGCCAGGTCTTTGCTGAACTCTTCGCCGTTTTTGGTTTCTTCTTTACGGTAACGGGTATTTTCCAGTAAGATTACATCGCCGTCTTTCATTGCTTCTACAGCTGCCTTTGCATTTGGTCCCACCACTTCGCTGTCAGCTGCAAATTTTACTTCCTGTCCTAATAACTCGGACAGTCTCTTTGCTACCGGTGCAAGGGATAATTCCGGCTTCGGTTCTCCCTTCGGCTTGCCAAGGTGAGAGCATAAAATCACTTTTCCCCCGTCAGCAATCAGCTTCCTGATCGTTGGAAGCGCTGCTACGAGACGGTTTTCATCTGTGATTGCGCCTTCTTTTAACGGTACGTTAAAATCGCATCTGCAAAGAACTTTTTTGCCTGCTACGTTGATGTCATCTACGGACTTTTTATTTAAACCCATGTCGTCTTTCCTCCAAACCTGTTTTTACATAACAGGGGCCCGGTCCTTAATGACCGGACCCCTTTGTTGAGTCTTACCATTCTGGCTGCAGCATTCCATATGCTTGTCCTGCCGCGCCGCTTTTCATTGCTTATGCTAATTCTGAGAAATACTTGATTGTACGAACCATCTGAGAAGTATAAGAATTCTCATTATCATACCAGGAAATTACCTGCACTTCGTACTGATCATCAGAAATTTTGCTGACCATTGTCTGAGTAGCATCAAACAGAGAACCGAATCTCATGCCTACGATATCAGAAGATACAATTTCATCTTCATTGTAGCCGAAAGATTCATTTGCCGCTGCCTTCATAGCTGCGTTGATGCCTTCTACTGTTACGTCAGCCTTATTTACAACTGCTGTTAAAATTGTGGTAGAGCCTGTCGGTGTCGGTACACGCTGTGCAGAACCGATCAGTTTGCCGTTTAATTCCGGAATTACAAGGCCGATAGCCTTTGCAGCGCCTGTAGAGTTTGGAACGATATTTACTGCTGCTGCACGGGAACGTCTCAGATCGCCTTTTCTCTGCGGTCCGTCAAGAGTCATCTGGTCGCCTGTATAAGCATGGATCGTTACCATGATACCGGACTGGATCGGAGCATATTTGTTCAGTGCGTCAGCCATTGGCGCCAGGCAGTTTGTGGTGCAGGAAGCTGCTGAAATAATGGTATCAGAAGCTTTTAATGTCTCATGGTTTGTGTTGAATACGATAGTTGGAAGGTCGTTGCCAGCTGGTGCGGAAATAACAACTTTACGTGCGCCGGCATTGATATGAGCCTGTGCTTTTTCTTTGCTTGTATAGAAGCCGGAGCATTCTAATACAACGTCAACCTTCAGATCACCCCATGGGCATTGATTCGCATCCGGAAATGCGTAGATCTTGATTTCCTTGCCGTCAACAGTAATGGAATCTTCGCCGGCAGATACTTTGTCAGCCAGTTCGTATTTGCCCTGTGAAGAATCATACTTTAACAGATGCGCTAACATCTTCGGGCTTGTCAGGTCGTTGATTGCTACAACTTCATATCCTTCTGCTCCGAACATCTGTCTGAATGCAAGACGGCCGATACGGCCAAAACCATTGATCGCTACTCTTACTGCCATGTTTGATTTCCTCCTAAACATTATTTGAAATATTTTATCTATTTGGATAATATACCCAAGCTATTACCTATTTTAACCAATCTTTTGTAAAATTTCAAGTAGGTTTTCGCATTTCTTGAAAATTTTTTTAGAAATATTGCAGCACCTTGTCCGGACGGGTGTAAAATCTTAATTCACCCCGATAATCTCGTCCACCGGAAGCGACAGTACGATTCCATTCGTCTCACTCTGCATCCCGCATTTTTTATGAATCTCCTGCATAATCGTCTTCTTATCCTCTTTTTTCGCCAAAATCAGCACTGCTTCCCGCTCCTGCCGGATACTGATTCCCCAGAATTTCATCGCTTCTTCGCTTTCTTTTCCCTTTTCTGTTTCTTCGATATTTCCAGTTGGAAAACTATTTTCTGAACGGTTTCTTAGCGCCCTGTGCAGACATTTCCGCTTCCATTTTCCGGAACATATTTGTTAACACAGCTGATGACGCAAACGCAAGAATCACTTCCGCCGCAAACTGCGCGTAGGCAAGCCCGTAAAGCGGAAACAGCGCATTCAGCAAAAACAACGCCGGAATTTCCAGCACGATTTTCCGCAGAAACGCAAAGATCAGGGACAACATTCCCTTCCCGCACGCCTGATACGTCATAACGCCCAAAAAATCCATGCACAAAAACGGCTGCGACAAGCACATCCCGCGCAGAAAACTCCTGCCATATGCAATAATAGCCGTATTGCCAATAAACAGCCCCATCAGCTCCCCGGAACATACATAAAATACCGCAGCAATACAAATCAGAAAAAATACCGCAATCTTTCCTGTAAACAGCACCGTCTTTTTGGCCCTTGTATAATCCCTGCTTCCAAAATTATAACTGATCAGCGGCATAATGCCCTGCGTCAGACCGAACGAGACCTGCATCGGCACCATATTAATCTTGTATGCGATCCCCATAGCAGCAACCGCGTCCGAGCCAAACGCCGACGTAAAATTATTCAGAATCGTCATTCCGGTTACATTTAGAAGGTTTTGAATCGAAGCCGGAATGCCGACCGCACAGATCCCGCGTACAATCTCCTTTTCCGGTTTTGTCATCCAGGGCTGGATACACACGTACGTATTTCCCTTTTTCACAAACAGCAGCAGCAGAAAATACAGGCAGGCCACACAATTTGAGACAAATGTTGCAAGCCCTGCCCCTGCTGCGCCCATCCCAAAATACAGGACAAATACCGGGTCCAGCACGATATTCAACAGACAGCCCGACATCGTGCCGATGCTCGCATGCATAGAAGCGCCTTCAGTACGCACCAAATAAGCCATAACGACATTTAAAATCGAAGGCGCCGCGCCAAACGTCACTGTCCAGAGCAGATAATCCGAGGTCGCCGCCATATTTTCCGGCGCCGCCCCCAGTATCTTTAAAAACGGCATTTTAAACGCTGTAAATGCCAGTGAAAAGCAAAGCCCGCTCAGTACCGACGCCCAGATGCCAAACGCGGAACAGCGCTTGACGGTATCCAGGTCTTTACGTCCAAGCGCACGCCCCATCACACTGGAAGAACCAACGCCAAACAGGTTATTCACCGCATTAAAAGCCAGCAGCACCGGAGATGCCAGCGTAACAGCCGCATTCTGCACCGGGTCATTGACCATGCCGACAAACCAGGTGTCCGCCAGGCTGTAGAGTACCATCACCAAAGAACTTAAGATCGTTGGCAGCGCCAGTGTGGCAACTGCCTTTGGAATCGGTGTTTTTTCAAACAATATGATCTTGCCGGTATCTTCCATAGCATCCGCCTCTCCATCTTTTCTCCATGTTTATTTCTTAATATCTCTTATTTACAGATTTGCAAATATTTCCGTCTGTTTTCGCAGCTCTTCCACAATCTCTTTGTTAATATCCATTCTGCTCGTAATATCCGCCATATTTCCGACCAGGCTTCTCGTGCTGCCCGAAGCGCCGCTGATATCCCCGGCGCCTTCGTCAATCGCACTCGTAATGCTTTTAATCGATGATACAATCTGTGCCATGGAATTGCGCAAATGCAGCGCATTTTGGTGGAATCCTTCCATTTCCTGCTTTACATAAGAAGCATCGTCTTTATACTGCTGGCCCGCGTTCACAAAAATCTGAAATTCCGCCAGTATCGTTTCATTCATATAATCAATCAGCTCCTGCGCATTCCGCGAAAGATGATGTACGGCTTTTGTCACGACCTGATTGACCTCCTGAATCCTTGTCGCTGTCTTCGCACAGGAATCCGCCAGTTCACGGACCTCGGACGCTACGACCGCAAATCCTTTGCCCGCAGCCCCGGCTCTGGACGCCTCCACTGATGCATTCAGCGCAATCAGATTCGTGGAAACGGAAATTGAAAGGATTTCTTTTGTCAGGCTGTTTACCTGATCCACGCTTTTGCTGTTTTCAATCGCTTCATCTAACTCTACAAGAATATGCGCTGCCTTTGCACGGATCACTTCCGTATTGGTCTGCGCCGTCTGTTCCATTTCACTGGCCCGTTTTTTCATCTCTGAAGCATAAGCAGTAATCTCCCCGCATTCCGTAACCATAGCGTTGACGTCTTCATCCACAGCAGAAGCATTGGCGCTGATTTTGGAAGCATTCTGCGCAATTTTTTGAATTGCCGCGGACAGCGCTTCCATAATCCCGTGCAGGTCTTTGGTACTTCTGCTGGATACCCTTGTCCTGCCAAGCACCTCGCCGACCACCGAATTGATCCGTTCGGAACTGCCCTGCAGCGTCTGCATCATATGCTTGATTGGTTTTACAACATAAGTTAAAATAATGCTGACTGCCGCCGCGACGAGAATCAGGTCAGATACAATCGCGATCCCCGTGATGATAATGGATGAGACATATACGTCCGTCAGTCTCTGCTTCGCCTGGGAAGTCCTTGTCTCAATCGCCTCCACCAGCAGCACAATCTGTTCTTCCGCCGCAGTCCCGTAAACCGCCACCTCATCGTTTGCACAAGCATACGCTTCCTGCGTCCTGCTGTCCGCGCTCGCACAGACCAGCCTGACCAGCGCATGTTTAAACTCCTTATAATTATCCATTAATTTGTTATAAACAGCTGTTTCATCTTCTTTTATATATTTCTTATAATGTTCCAGCTGCACATCCAATGCCGCTTCCTCTTCTTTGATCTGCGCAGCAACTGTGATCATCGTACGATAATCCGTTGCCACAATATGAGAAAGCGCCATTTTATGAATGTTCAGCATCGAACAGCGGATTTCCGCCAGATCCGCCGCCCCGGCCATCTGCGTATCGACAATCCCGGCCGCATTGGAATTCACCCTTCGGATATTATATACAGATAAAATATTTGAAATCAACGCCACAATCCCAAGTAAAACAATCGGTATCATCAGGCGTTTCTGAATGCTCAGCCTGCTTTTCATAAGCTCGTATCCTCCTTATCTTGCCATCACCTGCTCTGCCATCTGATCCAGCTGCTTTTGCAGATCCTCTCCCGTCGGATTCCCAAGCGCCATATTTCCCGCAAACGTCTCCACTGGCTCCCAGAATTTTCCGCTGACCCTCTGCAGCTGGGAATATTCTGACTGCTCGATCAGCGCGGCAATCGCCGGGGCATTTTGCACCTGCTCAGACTGCGCTGCCTGCTGGTTCGACGGCCCCTGCCCGCGCAGCTCAAACCGGAGCTGCTGGTTGCGTTCACTGACAATCCAGGCTGCCAGCTTCGCAGCCCAATCCGGGTATTGGGAATAAGCATTTACCCCGATCAGCTTACAGCCCGCAAAAGACGCCATCTGCACCTGCTGGCCAGCACATTCGTACGAAGGCAGTTTCGCAGCGCCCATCATATCTCCCCAGGTCTGCTGCACCGCAACCGCATTCCATACGCCGCTGACTCCTGCAATTACCGATCCATCCTGCACGCCACTTAAAAACGCTTCATCCTTACAGTTTAAAAATCCCGGACTTTTGGCAAGTTCCATCATAGACTGCGCGACATCTACCCCTTTCACCGCGCCTTCCTGCCGGTTCCAAGTGCAGTAATTGGTAATCCCATCCGTATTCAGCCCGACTTCCATCCCGGTATTCCCAAAAAAGGCATACACATACCAGGCCGAAGACCAGTCCATCGTCACATATTTTCCATGATCCGCCGCGATTTCCAACATCCGTTCCAGAGACAAGACGTCCTCTTCCGTAAAAAATTCCTTATTATAATACAGAAAGTACCCGTTATCCGCTGTCAGCGGATACGCATACATCGTATCCCCAATCGAAGCCGCCTCCACAGCTTT
Source organism: Lachnospiraceae bacterium (assembly GCA_009774535.1). Classification (GTDB taxonomy): domain Bacteria; phylum Bacillota; class Clostridia; order Lachnospirales; family Lachnospiraceae; genus Eubacterium_J. The sequence continues at coordinate 1,852 of VSNY01000009.1, read as the reverse complement.
TGGCAAATGCTCTGCCCGCACTGTATCCGCGTCTGCAATCGGCTCCACCGCACCCGCAGCCGCCAGCGCATTCAGCTGGTCATCCGCAAACGCAAATACATCCGCACCATCTTCCAGCGCCCCAAGCAGTGCATTTTTACAATTCGATTCTCCCTGCACACCATAAGTAATGTCCAGATCCGCCTGGTCTTTATATTCCTCCTGAAAACTTTGGATCACCTGCCCCATCAGCTCCGTATCCTCTTCAGCTCCCCAGACCGTCAGGCTGACCGTTTCCTTGCCATTCTTGCTTTCCTTATTTTCCTTTTTCTTCTGTTCTTGTTTTTCATCTTCCGACACTTCTGATTCTTCCTGCTTTTTCGCATCTTTCCCATCACTTGTCCCGCACCCGGCAACAATAACGGCACAGACAGACGCCAGCAGGGACCACCTGCGTGTGCCTTTCCATCGATATCCCCTGTTTCTTTGATCTGCTGCTTTCACTTCTTTGATTCCTCCCATGTTTCCTGATCATCAAAATCTGACAGCCAGCGTTTTCCTGGAAAATCAGGACTGCAGGCTGCTCTGTTTGGTGCATAATTACAATTAGTATAACATATGTTCGCTCTTTCATCTACACTTTCATAAAATAAAAATTCCGTCCTTCTTTTCCAATCATTAAAAGAAGAACGGAATTTTTTCGTGATGATTTCAGCTGCCGCATGATGTCAGGAAATAGCAGAAAAATATAAAGAATTACTCAATAAAATATGTATAATTGTTCTTACGCGGCGCTGCAGGTTCAGCTTCCCCATCCGCGTAGCCAAGAATCAGATGCCCGATCCCTTCATAATTGCCTTCGATACCGCATAACCTTAAAATTTCTTTGCCTTCTTTGGATTCAAACTCTTCCTTTGCACGATGTACCCAACAGCTCGCAACACCAAGCTCTTCAGCTGCCAGCATCATATTGCCCATTACAAGACTGCCGTCATACAAATAAGTAGGCATGTCTTTGTCTGCAAGCACGACGAGTACCACCGGAGCGCCATAAAACGGATCGTCTTCTTTGCCAAGGATTTTTGCGTTCATAGCAGAGAGTTTGTCACGCAGCTCTTTCTTAGTAACTGCAAGGATAATCGGCGACTGATGGTTCATACCGGTCGGGGCATACGTGCCAGCTTTCAAAATGCGTTCGATCGTCTCTTTTGGCAGCATGTCCGGCTTATAGCTGCGGGTGCTTCTTCTTGCAAAAATAGTCCTTTGCACAGCGCCGATGGAAAGCACTTCCTTTCCGTTTTCTTCCGGCTGGCATGCAATATCCGTGATTCCGGTTACTTCTGGTGATTCTGCAGCTGACAGTTTGATCCAGACTTCTACAAGGCCATGATCATTCATCTGGTTATTGCGCCGGATATGCAGATGGTTCCCCTCAGCTGCAGCTTCGATATCGCCAGGTACCTCTACGACTTCGATCTCCTGGCTGAAATAAATGCCGAAGGACTGTCCGTAGGACTGGTGTCCGAAATGTTCGAGTTTGCATACAAATTTGTAGCTGCCGCTGTCGTCTGTGCCATCCGAACGAACGGATACGTTTAAGCATTCTTCATCGGTATTAAAATTAAAATCTGACATAAGTTCCTCCTGTTTCTCCGAGTTCCCTGGGTGGTCATCATTTCCGGGGTGGTCGGGTGCTGGTTGTTATTGTGGAATGTGACCGTGCAGGCAGACGTAACTGGATGCATGGTTACTATGACTTTCTTATTTTAGCATAATTTGAATGATTTTCGTACTTAAATTGATGTCTCTTATACCCAGCTCAGAGCCCACGCGACGTAGATGAATCGCGGATGCCCTGTTCTGCGTTAAAAAA
>VSNY01000089.1 GCA_009774535.1 Lachnospiraceae bacterium | reverse complement strand
GAACTAAGCGGAGGCCAGCAGCAGAGGGTGGCAATCGGAAGGGCGCTGGCTGCCCGCCCCGCAATCATCATGGCAGACGAGCCGACCGGAAATCTGGATTCCAGAAACAGCCAGGAGGTCATCACTCTCTTAAAATCCATGTCGGCCAAGTACAGGCAGACAATCCTGATGATCACCCACAATGAGAACCATGCGGATGCAACGGATCGGGTACTGCGCATGACGGACGGCAGGCTGAAGGATCTGGGGGTGGCGGCGAGATGAAAAGCTATCTTGGACTGATACCCCAGTATGAAAGGGTTCACCGCAAAAATAACAGGATCTCCGTGCTGTGTATTACGCTTTCGGTTTGCCTTGTGACGGCGATTTTCAGTATGGCGGATATGGCGGTGCGCTCCCAGAAGAATTATTTTATTAAAACCAATGGCGAGTACCATGCGGCGCTCCATGATGTGGGAGAGGAGACGGCAGAACTGGTATCGGCAAGGGTTGACGTGGCTTTATCAGGATGGGGCTACCAGGGCAGCACGGGGATGTTATCCGGCAAAGCCGTCAGCTTTGTGGGGGCAAAGGAAGAAACCATGGAATCCCTGACTGAAATGGATATGACGGCCGGGGCATACCCCTCCTTGCCGGATGAGGCACTGCTGAATGAAAACGCTATGGGGCAGATGGGTCTGTCCATTGGCGATTACGTGACGGTTACGGTTCCGGACGGCTCACAAAAACAATACCGGATTACCGGAACCCTTGCGGATATGGGCTCCATGCTGAAAGCGGATATCTGTGGGATGGCGCTATGCGAAGAGGGGTTTCTTGCTATTGCGGATGAAAACGCAGCAGACGGAACCACCTACCGTATTCAGTTTAAGGATGGCGTCCACATCCAGGAAGCCATAAAGCAGATCAAAAACCAATATGGCCTTTCAGACGGCCAGATCTCAGAGAATACTGCCTTGTTAGGATTGATGGGACAAAGCGAAAGCAATATCATGCAGGCTCTCTATCTGATTGCTGCAATCCTTGTCTTCCTTGTGTTGATTGCGGGGACGGTGATGATCTCCGCAAGTTTTAACACAAATGTATTGGAGAGAATACAATTTTATGGGCTGCTGCGCTGCCTTGGGGCATCCGGGAAACAGGTAAAGTATTTTGTGGTTCTTCAGGGGCTTCGTCAGAGCGCCAGGGGTGTGCCTGTCGGCCTGCTGGCAGGACAGATCGTGACCTGGGCTGCCTGTCTGCTGTTGAAATCCATCAGCGGTGACCGGTTTTCAGAGGTTCCACTATTTGAATTCAGTATGATCGGTATACTAACGGGAATTGTGGTGGGTTTCCTGATTGTATTTCTTGCCTCTCTTTCCCCGGCAAAAAAGGCTTCCAGGGTTTCGCCTGTCACGGCGATCAGCGGCAATTCTCAGCTTACACAGAATAAGCGTGCGGCAAATACGAAGCTGTTTCATGTGGAAACAGGCATGGGCATGTTCCATGCGTTGTCAGGGAAAAAGAATTTATTCCTGATGACCTGTTCCTTTGCCATCAGCATCATGCTTTTCCTTGCTTTCCAGGTGATGGTCGTCTTCCTGGGCCAGAGCATGCCTGCATTAGCCCCATGGGCGGGGGACGTATCTGTGACAGCCGCTGCAGGGCTGGAAACTTCTGTCATAGAAGAAATCGAAGCCGTTGATGGTGTGAAGCGTGCTTTTGGCAGAATGGAATACGGCGGCTTATCTGTTTCCTCCGATACCGAGAGCGGAATGGCCACGCTGGTTTCCTATGAAGAGAATCAGTTCAAATGGGCAAAAGAGGAACTGAATGGGGAAAATATCGATGCGGTTTCGGGAGGAGCCGGGGATATCTTAGTGTCCTACCGGGATGGCATGCAATGGAAGACCGGGGATACCGTGACGCTCCATACGCCTTTGGGGGAGAAACAGGTGAGGATTGCGGGAATTCTTTCTTCTGCAAATGCATCAAGTGAAGCGGGAAGCCTTGGATACATCATATGCTCAGAACAGCTGTTTACGGAGAGCATCGGTGCGGCAGGCTATGCAGCTGTGGATATACAGCTTGCAGGCAGCGGCACGGATGAGACAGTATCGGCAATACGGGGCCTGCTTCCATCTGATGTCTCCATTGCAGATAAACGGCTGTCAAATTCGGAATCCCAGAGTTCCTACTATACAGGTGCGGTATTTATTTATGGGTTCCTGCTCATCATTGCGCTGATCACCGTGTTCAATATCTTTAACAGTATGAATGCCAGCGTGGCGGCAAGGACCAGACAGTATGGCGTGATGCGTTCCATTGGAATGGGAGCCGGGCAGATCTATAAGATGATTGCTGCAGAGGCAGCTGCCTATGCAGTCTTAGGATGTGTTACCGGATGTGTACTGGGATTGCCGTTGAATAAGATGATGTTCCAGTTCCTGATTGCAGATAAATGGGGAGGCGCCTGGCAGCTTCCAGTTGCCTCCCTGCTGCTGATCGTCATGCTATGTTTTGGCTCTGCGGCGCTGGCGATTCGGCGGCCAATCAAAAGAATTGGGCAATTGTCCATTGTGGATACCATAAAGCTGCAGCAGTGACACATGGATACTGACTAAAAATTTTGAAATGTCCGAGCTTTGTAACAATTCAGGCTGTTTTTAAGCTGATCGGCTCGGACAGTTCTGTGACATTTGTGCTATATGATAAAAGAAATCAATACAAAATTGGATAAATGAGAAAGATGCTTTCAGCTGACGCTGGCAGGAAAAGGAAAACCGATAATCCAATTGGGGACAGGAGCTTTTCCATCAATGGATTGGAGATTATTCTTCAAAACGCCAGTTGTTTCTCCATAAGAAAGAAGTCCCTATGACAAATAAAGAATTTGATATCTTAGAACTATTGGCAAGGAATAAGGGACAGGTATTTAGTAAAGACCAGATTTATGATCAGGTTTGGGGAGAAAACTATTTTTCTGACAGCCGAAATATCATTGCATATATTAACAAAATCCGTAAGAAGATAGAACCCGACCCGGCTCACCCGAGTTATATCTTGACGGTCTGGGGAACGGAGCAAATGCAGTCAAAGGCTTTTACCGAACAGCAAGAGGCATATCTGCAGGGAATGATTGACGCTTTCCAGATATTGTTTGGTCTGGGTGTCCTGTCTGCCAATGAAAATGTGGAAAAAATAATATCAAAGCTAAAAAATGGCTCACCGGAATAAGTGGTGGGCCTTTTCTCATAGAATACTCTTTTTTGAAAGTGGACAAAAATTCTATCCATATTCTACATTTCTGCAATAAAAATCCTATTTTTATACCTTACCATTATCCTTGACAGAAGAATCCGCCAGGAGGGCCTCCGCTGTGGCAAGCAGGACAGACAGATTAAAAAAACACAGTCTCAAAGGCTTATTTGAGTGTTTTCTTTGTGCCTTTCGGCTGTGCAGGAGCAGGAATGTACGAAGATGGCATATTGGGAAAGCGTGCTGCCATGTCTGCCAGCATGATATTGTAAGCTTTTATCAGGCGGCAGAGGGAAAGAGAGAACAGGTAAGTCAATTAAAAAAATCTTAGTAGGTTTCGTTTCCAAAAACACACTTGAAGGTAGTGTATCAGAGTACATTTTTGTATATAAAAAGAATATTTCCACACTGAAAAACGTCCGGCGGAAGCTTATCCGTTCGAGCGTTTTTTATATTTTTGAGGAAATTTCAAATTTTTTTGAAAAGACCCGTCAAAACGGGCATTTCCATTCGGGAGAAAGAATGAGGGGAGGTTTTATGTCCTCTTTTTCTGCCAGTTGGAACGGGAAGGAGGTGAAACCAAATGGATCATTCCCACTTTCAAGTCCTGGGCTATGACATTGAGGTTAAGGACACACTGCTTGTAGAGGCGCTGAAGGCTCTGACAGAGAAGAAGCGGAACGTAGTCCTGCTGTCTTATTTCCTGGAAATGAGCGACGCCGAGATAGCAAGAGAAATGAAGCTGGTACACAGCACCATACGGGAGCATCGGATACGCTCTCTTGAGTTACTGAAAAAACTTATGGAGGGAAATATGGATGGAGCAGAAGAATAAGCAGACGGAAGAAAGGAATTTGCTGCCTTTTCATATTATTAAGGCGGCATCAGAAGGGGATGTGGAGGCAATCCATGCGGTGTTGTCGCACTACGAGGGCTACATAGCAAAATTATCCACCAGGAAAATGTATGACGAGTTTGAGTAGGTTCATTATTGTGTGGATGAAACATTGCGCAGGCGGATGGAGACAAAACTGATTGCCAAAACATTGGCTTTCCGCCGGGTTCCATATAAGGGCGTACAGGCATAAAACAGGCGGAATGATTTTTTGTACCTTGATAATTTCATATTGGGAATCCTGCAGGATGTATGAAGCAGTGGAGCCATTTAATGAATACGCCAGGACTACCTGTATCCGCCGCTTTGCGACACGATGCCGCAAAGTGCGGGTATTGGAAATGAAGGAATGTTGATGCGGGCATTGAAGTAAAGGTACGAGCGATAACTATTTGATTACTGGCAAAGAGACAGGGACTTTGCGGCGATAATGCTGTTTCTGATAATGATACTTCCGGAGATAAGCTGCTCCGGTCTGAAAAGATTGCGATTCTTACGGAAAGTCTGCCAGTGGCAGTTTTTTTCATAAGTTGTGGCAAATGGCGCTGTTTCCTGACAGCCGCCTGCAGGATTTAGAAAAGGAACATAATGGACAATCAGAGGATAATATAGTGAAGAAAGGAAAGTCGAGGAATTTAGGATGAACCGGGCAGAATTAGAAGAATTAAAAAAGGTGGATGTCCGCACAGTGGATGTTTCCGCTTTAGAAGATATAGAGAAAATAGAAATTGACAGTTCCCTTTCAGCCAGGGAGAGATGGATGGATTTTGCGGAGAAAATTAAGAACCCGTTTTGTTTTATCTGTAACGGCATGGTTGTAAAGGTTTCCTACTCCGAAGCAAAAGAGAGCCTAGAAAACAAACTGGTTCAGCTATGCACGAGTATGGAAGGGCAGGGTTTTTGTTAGAGCTTCCTATGGACATTTGCGGTCTGGAATGGTACAATAATTACGGACGAAGCAGAACCCCAAATAGGAAAGGTTTGACAACAGACAAGACTATTTGAGGTGATGAAATGAATACAAATCTGAATACTGATGTATATGATGCTGACGTTTATCTGCGCCTGTCAAAAGAAGATGGGGATAAGGAGGAAAGCGACAGCATTACGAATCAAAGAGAGCTTATCTTAGAGTTTCTAAAATCCAGGGAGGACATCAGAATCCATGCAGTCAGGGTGGACGATGGCTATTCCGGGGTAAATTTCGAGCGTCCGGCATTCCAGCAGATGTTAGAGGATATTAAAGCGGGGAAGGTAAACTGCGTGGTAACAAAGGATTTATCGCGCTTTGGGAGGAACCACATCGAGGTAGGGAAATATATTGAAAAAATATTCCCATACCTGGGTGTCCGTTTTATTGCAGTCAATGATAACTATGACAGCCTGACCAATGATGCACAGACAAATAACATTATCATCCCATTCAAAAACCTGATCAATGACGCATACTGCAGAGACATCAGCATTAAAATCCGGAGCAACCTGGAAGTGAAAAGGAGAAGGGGGGATTTTGTAGGCCCCTTTGCTCCTTACGGCTACCGGAAGTCAGAAGAAGATAAAAATAAGCTGGAGATAGACGAAGAAGCCGCGGAAGTGGTGCGGTCTATCTTCCGGATGTACCTGCAGGGCAGCAATGCGTATAAAATAGCGGAGAAGCTGAATAAGAAGAACATCCTTACGCCGATGGACTATAAGAAGGAGAATGGCAGTGCGTTTTATACCGGCTTTAAGAAGAACCTGAAAAGCCAGTGGACGCATATGCATGTACTCCGCATTTTAGGGAATCCAGTTTACACCGGGACGCTGATTCAAGGGAAGGAAACCACGCCAAATTATAAAGTGAAAAAGAAAGTAAAGCGTGACCAGAGCAAATGGAGCCAGGTGGAAAATACCCATGAAGCGATCATACCGTCCGTTGATTTTCAAAATGCACAGGAGCAATTACAGATGGATACGAGGACAGGAAGCGAAAAAGAGAAAGTATATTATCTGTCCGGCGTTGTAAAGTGCGGCGACTGCGGAGCTAACATGGTCAGAAAGACGGTTCCATCCGGAAAGAGGAAATTTATTTATTATGTATGCGGGAGCCATAAAGGAAATAAGGATATCTGCAGTTCTCACAGCATCAATGCGGAGACTTTGGAGGAAAGTGTACTGAAGCTGTTAAATTATCAGATTAAGAATGTGACGGATTTAGGACGGATTCTAGATAAGCTGGAAGATGCGCAGATCAGGAAAGGGGAGATGGAAAAAAGGAACCGCCAGATTACAAAGAAAAAGGAAGAAGTGCAGAAATATAACCATTTGCGCCTGGATTTGTATGAGGATTATAAAGATGGGCTGATTACGAAGGAAGAATATCTGGAGTTAAAAGAAATCTATGAAAAACGTACCCAGGCGGCAGAACAGTCACTGGAAGCAATGGAAGTGGAAATGGCTTTTTTTGCTGATGGGGAAAAGGATACATGCGGCTGGATCAATGAATTTAAGAAGTATGGATATTTGGAATGTCTGTCCAGGGAAGTGGTCGTTTCCCTGATTGAGCAGATACTGGTTTATGAAAAGAAGGAAGGGGAGCGCTATCCGAGGATAGAAATACGTTTCAAATATGAGGATGAATTCCAGGCATCTGTAAACATGCTGGAAGAATTTCATGGGGAAACTTTCACAGGGCATACAGGCAGCCTGTCTGCCAGCGATGGAAAAAAGGAGGGTACATATGGCAAGGACGAGTAGAAAGCAGGGAAGAGCGGCAGACCGGCTTAAACAGCCTGTTGTGGAAGCAGGGCTGTATGTCCGTTTGTCCGATGAAGATAATGGGGGCAGAAGCGCAGACGGGATAGATAACCAGCTTGAGTATTTATTGGAATTTGTAAAACAATTAGAAAAGATGAAAGTCGCTGAAACTTATATGGATAATGGGCAGACAGGGACTGATTTTGAAAGGCCGGGATGGGAACGAATGATGGAGGACGCAAAATGCGGCAGGATTAACTGCATCATTGTGAAAGACCTTTCCCGGTTTGCAAGGAACTATCTGGAAGCAGGGGATTATCTGGAGAAAATATTTCCATTCCTGGGCATCCGTTTTATTGCAGTCAACGACCGTTTTGACAGCGCAGGAGAGATTTTTCCACCAAAAGAACTGATCACGGAATTTAAAAACCTGGCAAATGATTATTATTCAAAAGATATATCGAATAAAGTCATGTCAGCGTTTCGGGTGAAGAAGGAACAGGGGCAGTTTATAGGCGGGAAGGCTCCATATGGGTATATCCTGAAAAACAATCATTATGTAATTGACGAACCGGCGGCTGATGTTGTCAGGCGGATTTTTGAAATGAAGGCAGATGGGATAAGCGCCTATGAGATTGCCCGCATACTGAACCAGAAGGGCATCCCGTCCCCCAGCAGATATGCGGGAGAACAGGGCGTGAAAAAGTATAAGGACTGCAGTCATATTTTATGGCAGCCGGAAGCAGTCAGCCGGATTCTTTATAACAGGGCGTATGCCGGGGATTTGGTGCAGGGAAAGTATAACCGTTCCATTTACTCCAGGGAAAAGCGGGGCAAAAAAGAAGAAGCTGCATGGGAAGTCATAGAAAATGCACATCCGGCAATTATTGGCAGGAATGCGTTCCAGAAAATACAGGAAATCCGGGAAACGAACCGGAAAGTATGGAAGGACAGGCAGGGCAGGCCGGGATATGGAAATGTGCTGGAAGGGATTCTGGTGTGTGGGATTTGCCATCATGCGATGTGGAGGAATAAAGAGGCGGAGAATGGGAAGGTGCGGTATTATTTTTATTGTGGCTCTGCTTATGGCCATTCCCAGGTAAAGTGCAACACATCCTCTATTGTGGATCATAGAATTTTTGATATGGTGCTGAAGCAGATAAAACTGCAGATAGATTTGGCCGTAGAAGTCGACAGCCTGTTGGAGCGGATGAAAAAGTCAGACAGTCAGCTTGCCGCTTACAGGATGAAAAAGAAGGAAGCGGAGCAGGCAAGGAATGAACTGCAAAGATATGTATATCTAAAAACCAGTATTTACGAAGATATGAAACAGGGGATCTTGACCAAAGACGAATATTTAACCGCAAAAGAAAGATACACAAAAAAGATTTCTGAATGGGAAACGGAATTGAACAGTAAGCAGGCCGAGCTGGATCATTTTAAGCAATGCATGAGCGGGGAAAACCAATGGCTGAAAGCCTTTCTGAATTTCAGGGATGCAAAAGAGCTTACAAGGGATATGGCGGTAAGCCTGCTGGAGAAGGTGGAGGTATATGAAGATAAAAGAATCCATATCAGATTCCGTTTCCGGAATAAGTATGAGTATCTGATGAACCAGTTAGCGGAAAGGGGCGGGGATTGTGGCAGAGAAATTTCTGGCTGAATACTTCAGGATTTCCGTGGAGGATGGAGACGTAATATCGGATGATGCGAAAGCAGAGAGTGACAGCATCAGCCATCAAAGGGAACTGGTCACACGGTATATCCGTGACAAACAGCTATATCCCGCCGTACAGCCATTGGAATTTGTGGACGATGGATACAGTGGGACAAACTTTGACCGGCCGGCAGTAAAAGAGATGCTGTCGCTGGTCAGGGAAGGGAAGATATGCTGCATCATTGTGAAAGACCTTTCCAGGTTTGGGAGGAATTATCTGGAAGTGGGGGATTACTTAGAGCAGATATTTCCTTTTATGGGAGTCCGGTTTATTGCAATCAACGATGGATACGACAGTAACGACCACATAGGGACGACCGGAGGGATTGAGATTGCTTTCAAGAGCCTTCTTTATGATATGTATAGCAAGGATCTCTCTGAAAAAATGCGTTCATCGTTACTGGTAAGGAGAAAGAGAGGGGATTTTATTGGTCCAAGAGCGCCGTTCGGCTATCAGTTCTCCGAGAATAAAAAAGTTCTAGCGGTGGATGAAGCGGCGGCACAGTATGTCAGGCGGATTTTTGGGCTGGCCTGTGAAGGATACGGAACCGGAAAAATAGCACAAATATTAAATAAGGAAAAAATACCAACGCCGGGATGCTATAAGAACCAAGAGAAACAGCAGTACCATATCATGGACGGGGAAGGGTACTGGAATTGCGGGAAGGTTCGGAAAGTCCTTCAGAACAAGGTTTATCTTGGGACTGTTGTAAATGGGAGAACCAAAGTGACAGAGGTCGGGGGCAGCAATTTCCGGCAGGTGCCGGATGCAGAGCAGATATGCGTTCCGGATATGCATGAGGCGATTATTACAGAGCAGGAGTTTTTGCTGGCATCAGAGGTGATTGAGAATCGTGGATGCCAACAAGGAAAAAGGCATGATCGGAGAAGTGAGAGTATATTGCAGGGGAAACTGCGGTGTGGGCATTGTAAAAGAAGTCTGATACGGATTAAATGTACAAAGATACCATGTTTTACATGCAAGAAGGCAGCATATAAACAGGAAAGCGGATGTGTCAGTGAACGGCTAAGCGAGCCGGAATTGGAAGCGGCTGTTCTGGAACGTATCAATCAGGAATTAGGGCAAGAGATTTTGGATAGAAAAGACCAGGAACCGGATGCAGTTTATTTGGCAACAGACGGCAGGCAGTCAAAATTCCCTTCGATAAAAGAGATGAAAAAAATGTGCATGGCATTGGAGAAGAAACAGGATTTATTAAAAAGGGAAAAGCGGTATCTTTATGAACAATACAAACTGGATCAGATGGAACGGAGAATTTATCTGAACAGAGTGGAGATATTGAGGGAGGAAGAAAGCAGATTAAGTGAACAGCTTCAAAAGATACAGGATGAAAGAGAGCAGCGTGAGGAAGAAAGCAGTTCACATCAGGAAGAGGTTGAATATACTGGAAAAATGGAAAGCCTTACCAGAGAAGTGGTGGATGAATGGATTGAAGCCATATATGTATATGGGAAATCACAGTTTGATATAGTTTATAAAGAAAAAATAAAGAAATCTAAAAAAAGCATAAAAAATTGTTAGTCCTTACTTGACAGCACCATATGGGGAAAAAGTGAAAGCCTATCTGATCAGGGGTGCAAAGCACCTGCCTATTTTGCAGGAGTATCCGAACCCACAGCTTGGTTGGGGCGTGCTGTGTTTGCAAGATAGCCTGCCCGTATGAATGAAATTAAGCTGCCATGAGCCAAATATCTAACAGTTTACAGAAGAGTGATAAATGGCTTTAGAATTTGATAAATCGGAGCAAATATATTGTCCAGAATTTAAAGCGGTCGAATTTGGCCGCTTTCATTATTTAAAAACTTTAAATTAATGAAGGACTTTTTTCAAAAAACGCAACCTTGCCATAAGGGATACGGATCGTCCCCCTTTTCGGTTTTGTAATCCTGAAGTTCTTCCGCATTTAAGACATTTCACTTCCACAATATTCCTCCTTATGAAGCGCTCATCGCAATATCGCTGTTTTCTCTGTTCAAAACTAAGAATTCGTCATTCTTAGTCCGGCTGCTGCCCGTTATGGGCAAGCCATTTACATTCCGTTATTTCCATATTGGTAAACGAAGCCTGAAAAGATGATTCTTCCGGGCTGCATGCGTAAATTCCAAACTGGATTGATCCGTTGCCATTCCACATATGGCATACACGCATCTGCTTGAAAGCAACACCATTTTCAGAACATTCTATACAATAGTCGTCTTCCCTGCGGCTGAATCGATACCACATGGACTTTACAGAAGCGCTTATTTCTGTTGTTGCCCAGTCTGAATAGCCATTGTTTGTAACAACACTTCCAAGATGCTGAAATTTTTCGTTTTCATATTCGATCGAACCTTTCAGCCAATTTTCACTGTCGAGGTACATCACAATTCCACATTGGTCAAATCTATGTTTACTTTCAAATTCTGTTTTCACTGTAAAGGAAAAGAATTTTTCATCTGTTTCCATCTGCAAAACAGGTGCATTGTCGTTTCTGAAATGATAGTATGTTCTCTGCCATAAATCTGTGTGAGGATTTGTGATGATCTCAATTTTATCGCCGGATATCGTGTAATCCGCAGGTTTTCGTGTCCATTTTAATTTTTTTATATCAAAATTCATATACTACCTCCGTAAACTGTATTTGAATGGTGATTTTATTTTAACATAGTTTGGAGAAAAAATCCAACTTATTTAAATTTATATTTTTTTATACTATCATAGACAAAGATGATCCATACATATTCTGCCATGTGAAAAAACGATCAGATTATGTGAAAAACGGGCAGACATGCCATTGGTCAGATCTGTTATAATAATCTGGTAATTAATACATTTGTTCACGATAGTCCGAAAGAACGACAACATAATTTACGGAGGGGGGATGGTGAGATTAAAATGCGTACACTTAGAAATATCATCAGCCGTTATATGCGAATTGTTACTCTTTTGCTGGCAGTTCTGTTTTTAGTTGTGATTTTTTATATTCAAGTGATGAATGAGCAGCGGCAGGCTTATATGAGCGCCATAGAAACATTTTTCCAGATCGAACATGTTTTGGGGGAAAATAAGGAAGAACTGGCCGATTTAAAACAGGTCTATCAGGGAACCTGTCTGCACAACGCGGAGGCAATCGCTTATATAATAGAAGAGAATCCCGCTGTTTTAGACAGTGTGGAAGAATTAAGGAAAATCGCCTCAATGATCGAAGTTGATGAAATTCATATTTTTGACACAACAGGGCGTATTTTTTCGGGAACTCACACGCTGTATTACGGTTATACATTTGATTCGGGCGAACAAATGAGCTTTTTTAAGCCGATGCTTGAGAACAAGACTCTGCGTCTGGTTCAAGAGATCACGCCGAATACGGCGGAATCGAAGATGATGCAGTACAGCGCTTTATGGAGCCGTGACGGTAAATTTATCGTACAGATCGGCATGGAGCCTGTAAATGTTCTAAAGGTCACGGCAAAAAATGAACTGTCCTATATTTTTTCGTTGCTGCGTGTTAATTCCGAAGCAAATTATTATGCTATTCAGAAAGAAACCGGGAATATCGTTGGCTCTACGGATTTGTCCTGTGTGGAAAAAAACAGCATGGAAATAGGATTGAATCTTAAAATGATTACGGGTGACCGCAATGGCTTTCATACAAATGTAAACGGTGTGAAATCCTACTGTGTATTTACGGAGTCTGGTGAAAACTATATTGGGCGTGTGATTTCCTGCCGGGAAATGTACAGGCGGATTCCTTCTACCATGGCATGGATTGCGTTCTGCCTGATTGCCGTCGCATTGATTTTGTATTATGTAGTTACCTGTTATATGAATAAGTATGTGATCGAAGGCATTCAAAGTATGAATGAGAAACTCAACATGATCTCCCAAGGAAACCTGGATGAGACTGTTGATGTCCAAAGCAGCGCGGAACTCGCGGAACTGAGTCGTTATATCAACCAAATGAAAATGAGCATTCTGGATAACCGCCGCAAGATCACTTATATCATTGGCAAGACCAAAATGCCCATCGGCGTGTATGAATACAACCATTATATGAAAAGAGTAAACATAAGCGAACACGTTTCCCAAATCCTTGCTCTGAAAACAGAAGAGTATGAGCGTTTCTCTGCGGATTACAAAGTTTTTCAGGAATTTATTATTGATTTGCGCAAAAATATCGTTGACGATGAATCCTGCGTATATTCCTGCCGGGAGCGTTATGTCAAACTGGAGGAGGCGGAACACAATGGCGATGTTTTCGGCGTGATTATCGATGTGACGGAAGAAATCGAAAAGCGTAAAAAAATCGAGGATGAACGCGAGGCAAGAACCCGGTTTCTTTCCAATATGTCGCATGAAATCCGCACGCCAATTAACGCAGTGCTTGGAATGAACGAGATGATACTGCGGGAGGCTTCGGATGAGCAGATCTTAACGTATGCGGCGAATATTAAAAGTTCCGGGAAAATGCTGCTGTTTTTGATCAATGATATTTTGGATATCTCAAAGATTGAATCCGGAAAAATGGAAATTATTCCGGTGGAATATGAGACGCCGGCTCTGCTTATGGATTTGTGGAATGTTATTTATCTGCGTGCAAAAGAAAAAAAACTGGAATTTGCCGTGGAGTCGGATGAAACACTTCCGCGTGTGCTGTATGGTGACGATGTGCGGATGAAACAGATTGTGACGAACCTTTTGACAAATGCGGTAAAATATACGCCGCAAGGCAGCGTCAGGCTTCAGATTGCGTATGAACAGCAAAACGACGATGAGCTGCTGCTGAAAATATCTGTGCAGGATACAGGCATAGGTATCCGGGAAGAAGATATGGGGAAGCTTTTCGAGAGCTTTCAGCGTCTGGACAAGGAGAAAAACAGGAACATCGAAGGAACAGGGCTTGGCATGAATATTACAATGTCATTGCTTAAGATGATGGGCGGTGATATGGAAGTTAAGAGCGAATACCAGAAAGGATCTGCTTTCACCGTAATTATTCCGCAGAAAATTATAAGCAAAGAACCCGCGGGAAGCTTCCAAAAGATGCAGGAAAACAACACGCGGTTTCAGGGCAGCAAACAGAGCAGTTTTACGGCTCCGAAAGGCCAGGTGCTGGTGGTGGATGACAATACAATGAACCTGACCGTATTTAAAGCGCTGTTAAAGCGGACAAAGCTGCAGGTTGTAACGGCGGAATCCGGAAAACAATGCCTTGCGTATGTGCAGAAACAGAAATTCCACATTATTTTTATGGATCATATGATGCCTAAGATGGATGGGATTGAGACACTGCATGAAATAAAGAAGCTTGCAGGACGTAAAGATTTTCCTAATGCAGACACGCCGGTTGTTGCGCTGACGGCAAACGCTGTAGCAGGCGCTAAGGAGATGTATCTGGCGGAAGGCTTTGATGAATTTTTGACAAAGCCGATTCAAGCGGAACTTATGGAACAAATGATCTGTAAATATCTTCCCAAAGAGCTGCTGCAAACGGCGGACGAAGCGGGCCATGCTTTAGAGGAACGAAACAGCTCCAATGCATATGACAGTGCTTTGGAACAAGGAGTTTCCGTTGAAAACGGCCTGAAACATTCCAAAGGCGATATGGAAATCTATATGGAACTTGTGCGGATTTTTCTTAAGGACAGACATAAAATGGAGCTGCTGCGCCAGGATTTGGCGGAACATAATATGAAAGACTATGCGATTTTGGTACATGCCTTAAAAGGAAATGCGTACACGCTCGGGGCGGACCGGCTTGCGGATCTGGCATATGAGCATGAAATGCACAGCAAAGCGGGACAGGAAGAATATGTGGCTGCACACTGGGCAGAGCTGGAACAGGCGTGGAACACAGCACTGGAAGTTTTAAACGGCATTTATGAAAAACATGCGCCTGCACAGGAAGAAGCAGATCTTTCCGTTAACGGCGAACTGCTGGAACTTTCACAGGAGAGGCTTGACGAAATAGCGGCGCTTATCGACGATTTTCAAACGGACGCGGCAGTGACTCAGATCAAAGAATGGCTTCACAAGCCTCTGCGTCAGGATATGAGGCAGCGGCTTACGGACGTTCTGGCGGCGATTGAGGATGCGTTTGATGATGATCAGGCGATTTGGCTTTTAAAAAATAATATGGGGGATAACAAATTATGAAAAATAAAAAAAGCATTGTAGCAGTAGACGACAGTGGAATTATCTTAAAGATGCTGGAAAAGCTGCTGGGCGGAGAATATGCGTACTATGGGTTTTCCAAAGGGCTGCGCGCCCTCAAATATTTAAAGGAAGCATACACACCGGATTTGATTATTTTAGATATTGAAATGCCGGAAATTGACGGGTATCAAATGCTGGATATGATACGCAAAAAAGAGGAACTCAAAGAAGTGCCGGTACTTTTTCTAACATCGAATAATGATAAAGAACACGTCGTAAAGGCAATCAAGGCTGGCGCGAATGATTATATCGTAAAGCCGATCGATGAGAACGCATTTATGGATAAGGTTCGTCATCTATTAAAGGAAGAGAAATATAGCTGGGATAATGTGTAAATCTTTTGGCAGAGATAAAAAGATAAATAGCATATGGATCAGATTAGAAAAAGGGCAGAATATGCCCTTTTTGTTTGTAAATATATTATTGACACCAGTTTACAACTTTACTGATTTTACCGTCTTTATAAGAAAATCCAAAATATATTGTATTTAGATGCGGCGATATAATCTACATATAGTATGAAATCCAAAACTTGTAAACTGGTGTTATTG
>VSNY01000088.1 GCA_009774535.1 Lachnospiraceae bacterium | reverse complement strand
CTGTCTTAGTCGCAGTTAGCGATTAGTTCACCGCAGCGTTGCCCCAGTCCGCTCAATCCTATGCCGCCGGGCTGCCCGCCCGTTCCGCTGTCACGGACACGTCCGCTACGCCACACCATCAAAAATCCCCTGCAATAACCGCAATCAAATCCACCCGCCTTAACATAATCACCCCAACCAAAAACGCAAGCAAAATCAAATAAGCCAAATAATCTCGCCCCGCATAACGCAGCGGCTTCATCTTAGTCCTGCCCGCACCCCCGCGGTAGCAGCGTGCTTCCATCGCCATTGCCAGATCATTGGCGCGGCGGAATGCAGATACAAACAGCGGGACGAGCAGCGGAATCATCGCTTTCGCTTTGCGGATCAGATTTCCGCTTTCAAAGTCTGCGCCCCGCGCCATCTGCGCACGCATAATCTTATCCGTTTCTTCGGTCAGAATCGGAATAAATCGAAGGGCAATCGCCATCATCATCGCGACTTCATGCACCGGGACATGGAAAAACTGCAGCGGCTTTAGTGATTTTTCCAGGCCGTCGGTCAGCTGGTTCGGTGTTGTTGTCAGCGTCATAATCGAAGTGCCGAGAATTAAATAAACGAGCCGCAATACCATCCTGACAGCTGCTTCAACGCCTTCTTCTGTAATATGCAGCCATTTCCACTGCCAGATAATATTCGGACTGGCTGTTAAAAACAGGTTGAACAGCGCCGTGATCACCATTAGCACTACGATCGCCCGCAGCCCTTTGATCATATAGCGAAACGGTACCCTGGACAAGCGGATCACGCCTGCGAGGAAGATCGTAATCAGCGCAAATCCGGCGAGCCCTTTGAACGAAAAGACCGCGATTAAAAACAGCATCGTCCCAAATAATTTGACGCGCGCATCCAGCCTGTGAACCGGCGAGTCAGCCGGATAATATTGCCCAATTGTGATATCTTTGATCATAGCGCTTCTTTCCTCACTGCCGCTGTTCCAATGCTGTTGCGTGAATGGAACTGTCTTAAGATCTCCTTTTTGGCATCTGCAACGTCTGTAACATCTATACTGACGTCAAACCCGGCCTGCCGCAATTCATGCATCAGATATGTGACCTGCGGCGCTGCCAGGCCGATTGCTTCCAGTTCCTGATAATGCCGGAATACTTTGACGGGACTATCGTCATAGGCCACCTGTCCCTGGTTCATCACGATCATGCGGTCTACGTATTTTGCCACATCTTCCATACTGTGGGATACTAAAATGACGGTAATTTTATTTTCTTCATGCATCATCGCAATCTGTTCCAAGATCTCATCTCTCCCTTTCGGGTCCAGCCCGGCCGTAGGTTCGTCCAGAATCAGTACTTCCGGCTTCATAGCCAGTACTCCCGCGATTGCGACACGGCGCTTCTGACCGCCGGATAAGTCGAAGGGGGACTGATCATATAATGTCTCTGGCATTCCTACATTTTTTAATGCTTCAAACGCCCGCAGGCCCGCTTCATTTTTCGGCAGGCCCTGGTTAACCGGGCCAAAACAGACATCGTCAAATATGGTTGTCTCAAACAACTGGTGTTCGGGATACTGAAAGACCAGACCTACTTTGCTGCGCAGTTCTTTAAGGTTATAATCAGGATCGTAAATATCTTCCCCATTATAATAGATCCCGCCGCTTGTCGCTTTGATCAGGCCGTTCAAATGCTGGATCAGCGTTGATTTCCCGGAGCCTGTATGCCCGATAATACCGATAAACTCCCCGTCTTCTATTTTCAGATTGATGTTTTTAAGCGCCTGCATTTCATAAGCTGTTCCGGCGCTGTATATATAGTTTACTTTATCCAATATCATTGACATAACAGTATTCCTTTACCATCCGCTGCGCGTTGCTGTTTTTAACCGATTCCTGTTCTCATTCCAACGTGTATCTAAAATCTGCACTCCGTTCATCTGCCGTATGCTCTGCCTAGTTCCCGCAGCAGCTCCTGCCTTGTTAAAATGCCCGGCGGCACATCCAGCCCTTCCTGGCGCAGTTCGTACGCCAGCTGTGTGATCTGCGGCACGTCCAGGCGGTAGGACTTTAGCTCCTCCACCCTGGAAAAAATCTGCCTGGGCGTTCCCTGCATAACTACTTTCCCCTGATCCATAACATATACCCGGTTTGCTTCTACGACTTCTTCCATATAATGCGTGATCCAGATAATGGTCACTCCTTTTTTCCGGTTCAGCTCCTGCACGGTGCGCAGCACATCTGCGCGCCCGACCGGGTCTAACATGGCTGTTGGCTCATCAAGTACAATACATTTGGGCTGCATGGCAACCACTCCGGCGATTGCCACCCGCTGTTTTTGCCCGCCGGACAGTTTATTTGGGGAATGTTTCTGATATTTCAGCATACCTACTGCCCTTAAGCTGGCCAGTACGCGTGTCCAGATCTCGTCGGTCGGCACCCCGATATTTTCCGGGCCAAATCCAACGTCTTCTTCCACTACGCTGGCAACGATCTGGTTATCGGGGTTTTGGAAGACCATCCCGGCGCTTTGGCGGATATCCCAAATGTTTGCGTCGTCGCTGACGTCTTTGCCGTCTACCCATAAGGAACCTTCCGACGGCGCGAGAATCGCATTGATGTGTTTTGCTAATGTGGACTTGCCGGAACCGTTATGCCCTAACACGGCGATAAATTCCCCTTCCTGAATATCCAGATCCACCTGGTCCAGCGCGGTTTGGATTGCTTCCACATTTCCTTCCTCATCGCGCCTGATATATTCATGCACCAGTTTTACCGCCCTGATCATCGCTGTTCCCACACCCATGTTCCATTCCTCCCTGTATAACCAGCCTGTATATACATCCCTTAGATCTGCAAAATCAACTGTCCTGCCAGTGCAGGCGGTGCAGCTCACCTTCCAGCCGCAGGTCTGCAAAACCGTTCTGGCGCAGCGCTTCGTACAGCACGATTGCCGCTGCATTGGAAAGATTCAGTGAACGCGTTTCTCCCAGCATCGGTATCCGCACGCAGCTGTCAGGATGTTCTTTTAAAATTTCCTCCGGAATCCCGCCGCTTTCTTTGCCGAACATCAAATAGCAGTCCGGCTCATAGGCTACTTCCGTATAGAGATGATGCGCCTTTGTCGTGGCGTAATAAATAACAGCTCCTGGATTTCGTTTTAAGAAATCGTCATAATCGATATAAGTCGTAACATCAATCTCATGCCAGTAATCCATCCCCGCCCGTTTCAGCGCTTTTTCATTCAGCTGGAATCCAAGCGGTTCGATTAAATGGAGCCTGGCGCCTGTGGCTGCGCAGGTACGGCCGATATTCCCGGTATTCTGCGGGATTTCCGGCTGATGCAGCACGATATTCAATCCTTTCATTGGTCCGGCCTTTCCCTGTTTATGTAGTCTGTGTTCTTCTGCATGTGTCTGTCGGAATCGATCGCGCAGACGCTGACTGTTTGCCTGCTGATGATCCCGCACGTATTTTCCCATTTATGGGGCAGTGTTCTTTAATTTCCCGATAAATCTCTGCACCCGTTCCAGCGCAGTTTTCAGATTATCCAGGGAATATGCGTACGAAATACGGATAAATCCTTCCCCGCAATCTCCAAATGCCGTTCCCGGCACAACCGCCACTTTTTCCTCCATCAGCAGTTTTTCCGCAAATTCTTCTGACGTCATGCCAAATTCCCGAATGCATGGAAAGACATAAAAAGCCCCGAACGGCTCAAAGCACGGCAGCCCCATCTCTTCAAACACATGCATCAGATAACGCCGCCTGCCATTATACTCTTCCCGCATCGCGGCTACGTCTGCATCGCCGTTGCGCAGTGCGTCTACGGCTGCATACTGGCTGTTCGTCGGTGCGCACATAATCGCATACTGATGGATTTTCAGCATCTGTTCTAATATAATCTTTGGCCCGCAGGCATAGCCGAGACGCCATCCGGTCATAGCATGGGATTTAGAAAATCCGTTAATCACGATCGTTCGTTCCTTCATGCCCGCAAGCGAAGCGATCGATACATGATCCGTCCCTTCCACATAAGTAAGTTCGCCATAGATTTCATCACTTAAGACAAACAAGTCGTGTTCCCTGACTACCTCGGCAATCGCTTCCAGATTGTGCCGCTCCATAATCGCTCCGGTCGGATTGTTCGGATATGGCAGCACCAGCAGCTTTGTCTTTGGCGTAATCGCCTCTTCCAGTTCTTCTTTGGTCAGACGAAATTCGTGTTCTGCTTTTAGCTCAATAATAACCGGCGTACCGTTTGCCAAACGGCAGCATGGCTCATACGATACATAGCTTGGCTGCGGAATCAGCACTTCGTCCCCCGGGTCCAGCATCGCGCGCATCGCGATATCAATCGCTTCGCTTCCGCCTACGGTCACAAGTATCTCGGCATTGTAATCATAAGCCAGGCCAAACCGGCGTTCCAGATATTTGGCGATTTCGATTTTCAGCTCTTTCAGCCCGGCATTGGACGTATAAAAAGTCCTGCCTTTTTCCAGGGAATAGATGCCCTCGTCGCGGATATGCCACGGAGTATCAAAATCCGGCTCCCCGACACCGAGAGAAATAGCGTCTTTCATTTCGCTGACAATATCAAAAAACTTCCGGATACCGGAAGGCTGTATATTTACAATTTCTTTTGATAAGGGATTTCTCATGGTGTGATCAGCATCCTTTCATCCTTTGGCGCATCTGCGATAATTGTTCCGTGGTCTTTATATTTTTTTAAAATAAAATTCGTCTTGGTACTCAGCACGGAATCAAGCGTGGACAGTTTATCCGTCACAAACTGCGATACTTCCCTTAGCGTCTTGCCTTCCAGCGTAACTAACAGGTCAAACCCGCCGGAAATTAAAAATACTGCATTGACTTCCGGATAGTTGTAGATCCGTTCTGCCACTTTATCAAATCCCATATCCCGCTGCGGCGTAACCCGCACTTCGATCATTGCGGTCACTTTTTCCACTCCGGTTTTATCCCAATCGATCAGCGTATGGTAGCCGCAGATAATATGCTCTTCTTCCATCTGTTTTAACTCCTGTGCCACCGTCACTTCATCCACACCGATGATCACAGCCAGCTCTTTGAGATTAATGCGGCTGTTTTTTTCAATAAATGTTAATATTTTCTCGCGCATATGCTTCCTTTCTAAAACTGCACTGTTTTGAATTCCAATCTTCGCTTACAGGACTTTATACAATTCGTCTGACTTTGGCGGCTCTAAAAACCGTTTTTCCTCCGCGGCATACAGCACGCGGTCTTTTCCTTTAACCGCCTTGCCGACGACCGCCGCATGGATGCCCGATTTTTCCAGTTCCCGCACAATCGTATTCCCGTCGGCTGCCGCCATCAGCATACAGCCGCTGGAAATCAGTTCATATGGATTCAGATCAAAATATTCGCAGATCTCTACTGTTTCCTGACGGATCGGTATTTTCTTTAAATCAATCTCCAGCCCGACACCGGACGCCTCGGCCATTTCCCATAACGCGCCAAAAATACCGCCTTCGGTAACGTCGTGCATCGCGGCGACCTGATGCCTGACAGCGATCAGCGCCTCCGGCAGCACGGACAGCATCTGGTCAAATGCTTTTGCCTGCTCTACAAAAGCCTGCGGGAACGTGCCTGACAGTTCCGCTTCTTTCTCTTTTGCCAGAATCGCCGTCCCTTCGATGCCAATCCACTTAGTAACCAGGATATCCATCCCCGGACGCGCGCCCGCCGTAGATACCAGTTTTCCTTTTTTTGCCTTTCCTACGCCTACAACAGAAATGAGCGGCTGATTCACCGCTTTCGTCACTTCCGTATGACCGCCCATAATCTGCACATGAAACTTGGCGCAGGCCGCTTCCGCCTGCCCGATCATATGGCGCATTTTCTGTTCGCTGACCCGCTCCGGAAGCAGAACGGTCAGCATAACGCCGACCGGTTCCGCCCCGGCGCTTGCCAGGTCGTTGATCGTAATCTGTATCGCCAGATCTCCGATATCCTGTACCGTTCCTGTCACCGGGTCTGTGGACATCACAAGCATCTCATCTTCCGCTACCGCGACTGCCGCACAGTCCTCCCCCACGGAAGCGCCCAACAGCACTTCCTTTCTGCGGGTATGGATCTGATTCAGTACAGACCGTTTCAATACTGCCTCTGGTACTTTTCCTATCTTCATCTTTTTTCTTCCGCTTCTGCTTCCTGTTTCTGATTCACGGACGCTTCGGAACCGTTCTCCGCTTCCTGCTTCTGGTTCACGGATGCCTGGGAACTGTCTTCAGCTTCCTGCTTCTGGTTCACGGATGCCTTTGTATCGTTATCTTCCTGCTTTGCAGCCTGATCCGCATTGTCTTTTGGAGTTTCCTCCTTTTTAGACTCATCCTTCTTAGGTTCCTCTTTTTTAGGCTCCTCTTTTTTATCGTCCTTTTTCGGATCTTCTTTTTTGTTGTCCTTTTTATCATTATCCTTTGCAGGATCTTTTTCCGGCTGCTGGTTTGGATCTTCCGCATCCGGGTTTTCTGCATCCGGATTTTCCTCTGCCGGCGGTTCCGGCTGCTGCGGCTGCGCCGCAATATTTGCCGCTGTCTGTGCCGCGGCGTAGATCGTGCTTTCATTCTGCGAAGCGATCGCGTTTTGGATATAAGCCCTTGCCTCATCAGATGAAGTGCTTGTGCCTACGGTAATGATCTTTGGCGACGCACGGTAATTGCTGTTGTTAAATTCTTCACGGCTTTTTTCCTCGCCGCCTTCTTTTACGATTTTCCAAAGTCTTGCGACCTTTCCTGCGTGGGACGACTGCTGCACCCCGACATAGCCGACGCTGTGGCTGGCAGAGCCTTGAATCTGCACCGGAGGGTTGGTCTCGCTGATAATCTCGCTTTCAAAAATAACCTCGCGGTCCGGGCTTCTGTGTTCTTCCCCATAGACGGTAAACGTGATCACTCCGCCGCCCGAAGTTCCTTCGATATAGACCGGAGCTTCCGTATTATTTTTAAATTTCAGATCTTTGATCGTTCCTGCGATCGCCGCGTCCATGGAAGGCTTTACATAGTTTACGATCATAGAATGCGCGTAACGTTCGGTAATGGCAAGTTCCGCACGGATCACTGCATTATACAGCGTCGTGGACACCTGGCAGATCCCGCCGCCGTACGTCTCTACAACCGTTCCGTTTTCGTAAGACCCGGCCAGTGCGTATCCATGTTCCGCGTCAAACGGGCTGACCGCCTCATACACGGAAAATTCATCTCCTGGATAGAGCAGCGCCCCATTGATCTTGCTGCACCCGGTCGATACATTCATCGCGCGCCCGGAACTGGAACTGCTGTAATCCGTGGAAAATGTCCCCAGCACATCCTTGACCCTGGAAAGCTGCTCTTTGGAGCCGCGCGGCTGTACCACGTCCGCGTTTAACGCGATACTGGCTTCCTTCGTATCCCATTCATCCATAATATACGATGCGATCGTCTTCGCAGAATCTTCCACATTGACCGCAATGCCCTCTTTGCCCCCGGTAATCGTAAAGCTGCCGTTTTCGCGGATCAGCCCGCCGTCTTCTGCTTCCTGATTCAGCTTTTTCTTGTTTGCGGACAAATATTTCTTAATCTTGGCCTCGTCTGTCCCAAATGTAATCTCCAGTTTTTTAGGCTCATGTTCAAGGTCTTTTTTATCTTTGTAGCGGGCAATCAGGCTGCCGCTCTTGCCGATCATGGCCGCTTCTTCCACAACGTTTGTATTTTCCCAGTCAACGCCGAGCTGCTTTGCGGTCGCCGTCATGCTCTTATCGTTTACTGACAGCGTGAATTTCGTCCCCTGGATTTCCTGTACATACGCGTTCACTGCCTGCTGTGCTTCCGTCTCGCTCATGCCGCCGACCGCTACTTCCCCGATGTATATATTATCCAGGATCTTATCGTCTTGTTTCGTATCCGCATACGCAAAGTTCACCGCAAATCCCGCGGTGAGAATCCCGACTGCGGCAAGCGAACCGACGATCCATTTTTTCATATGCGTGTTATGTTGAAATCTCACTTTATCCCTGTTCCTTTCTATCCAAATTTACAGATTTTTAGATTTTTAAATTTCTATGTTCCCTGGCAGTGCCTGCCGGATTTCATTTTATCGCAACCACTGCCGCTTTTGCAAGCAAAATAGTCACGAATATATTTGACATCAACAGCTATTTTCTGTATATTAGTTACAGTTATATTGCCGCTGTCCGCGGTATGCCTGGCCTTAAAATCAGATCAGCGCGGACACCAGCAGCGGCAGGATCATGGCAACTGCCAGAAGGATACAGACAACTGCGGCTGCTGACCGTTTCTTTTTGGATGTATAAATAGTCGTTTTGGTTTTTTTTGATTTTGATTTAGACATAAGCCCTTCTTTCCCAGACCACACACGGCCTGTTATATTGAATATTCAGATTGTTGCTAGTGTATGGCCATTCCTGTTTTTTCATGAATAGAAATGACTGTAAAAAATGCTGATAAAAATTTTAGAAAAAATTTCAGAAAGGATGCGAAAATTATGCCAATGATGCTTTTGCCGTTTATTATTATTCTCCTGTCCCTGTTTTCCCTGTTCCGCAACCGTTCCCACCGTTCCATCCAGGAAAGCCGGGAATCGTTCTGGGAAAAGGAACAGCGCGCGAATCAGACGCGCAAGCAGGATATTTCCAGCCTTTCTTATATCCAAATCCCATTGGATACCTTCCCGGCCGGACAGTATCAGGACCCAAAGCTGCACGAACTCGAACAGACGCTGGAAACTTTAAGCACACGCAGGATCTTAAACCTTACTGGTATTTCCAACACAGACTTAAAGCTGCAGTACGGCGCTGCCAACCTGAATATCCTGTCGGACTGCGACGCTAACTTCACCACACTGGCCCGCACCCTGGCCGCTTACGGTGAACAGCTTGCCGCGCTCGGCTATTGGCAGGACGCCATCCGGGTTCTGGAATTTGGTATATCCTGCGGTACCGATATCAGCAAAAATTATACGCTGTTAGGCTCCCTGTACAAAGAACATGGCAAAACCGCACAGTTAAACAGCCTGATCGAGACCGTAAAAAACGCCGACCTGCTGCTGAAAGACTCGATTCTGCAGCAGCTGCAAACATCCGGCTAAGGAAAGTCTTCCTGCCGGTAATGCGCTGCGGCTGTCTGGCGCACCCTTCCATACTGTGCAATGATCCTGTCAATCATTCTGGAAGCTTCATTTTTCGTAAGTGTATCCCAGCAGACTTTCAGCTCGACCTGATGGTATTCCGCCAGCTTCTGCAGATGTGTTTTCTGCCTGTTCGTAGCCGGAGACTGCTTTTTCGTCTTATAGGCCAGCGGAAACGGCGCAAATACTTCGGGCCTTTGCGCTGCATACGCCGCCTCAAACACTTCGTACAGATCCCTTGCCGCAAGCGCGTCATCCAAAGCCCGGTGTCTGCGCTTTCTATGTATCTCATAACGGTCACAAAGCAGCTGCAGCGTCTTTTTTTCTTCCGGCGGCAGTAATTTTCGCGCAATTTTCAGCGTATCGATACCCTGCCGCTCAAATGCAATGTTCCGGTTCATAGCCGCCTGTTTTAAAAATCCATAATCAAACACAACGTTATGCCCCAGCAGCACCTCATTCCCGCAAAATTCCACAAACTCTGCAAACACTTCATCCATGCCGCGCCCCAAAAGCGCCATTTCATCCGTAATTCCGGTCAGCTGCGTCACTTCCTGTGAGAGCTTCCCCTGCGGGCGGATCATCGCTTCATATACTTCTTCCACTTCTTTGTTTTTTACACGGACAGCCCCGATTTCCAGTATGCTGTCACGCCTGGCATTTAACCCCGTCATTTCCAGGTCCACCGCCACATAATTTTCCAACATCAAATCTTCTTATCTCCTGCCTTACATAAATCCTGCAGAAAACACTCGCTGCATTTCGGACTTCTGGCAATGCAGATACTGCGCCCGAATGTAATAATCTGCATATTATATAAGATCCAATGATCTTTGGGCAGTACCTTCATCAGATCCTGCTCAATCTTATATGGATCTGTCTCTTTGGTAAACCCTAACCGATTGGAAATACGCTTTACATGCGTATCCACAACAATACTCGGTTCCTGGTAAATATTCCCCCGGATCACATTCGCCGTCTTACGCCCGACTCCGGCAAGGCTGGTCAGATCCTCTAAGGAAGAAGGCACTTTCCCGCCGAACTTCGCCACCAGGTCACGGCAGCAGGATATAATATTTTTTGCTTTGCTGTGGTAAAACCCAATGGAATGAATATCCTGTTCCAGTTCTGCAAGATCGGCCTGTGCAAATTTTTCCAGCGTATCGTATTTCTGAAATAAGTCAGCGGTCACGATATTAACCCTGGCATCGGTACACTGGGCGCTCAAAATCACGGCGATCAGAAGCTGCCAGTCATTGTCATGGTTTAAATAACACATCGCATCCGTGCCATATGCCTGATCGAGACGCTCCAGAATCTTAGCGGTACGTTTTGTCATGCATTTTCTCCTTTGTTCGTACTACTCAATATATACTAGATACGAAAAGAAGGGCTGTTTTTTGCATGTATTTAGCAAATTTTTTTATTTTTTTGCAAAGGACGCTGATAAACATTCCAAACCCGCGTTTTTCATACGATGCATGCAGCGGCGCAGAAGGAAACGAAAAACATTTCTTCTGCGCCGCTGTCTGTTTTTATTCTAATACGACTTTTCCGTTTTGATCAATAAAACTCCATTGATCTCCCTTGCGCACAGCGGCCATGCCACTGGAAAAGGTGCCGCCGTGATCGTACTGCGGCTTGATGACTTCCTTGCCATTTTGATCGATATATCCCCATTTCCCATTTGCCTGCACTGCTGCCAACCCTTCTGAAAACATATAGATCGAATTATATTTCGGTTTGATGAGTTCCCTGCCTTTCTTATCGATCATGCCCGCTTTTCCTTTTTTATAAACCACTGCATAACCTTCATCAAAATAATCATTTATTTGTTCATAGTTTGCCTTAAATACTACCTTGCCATTTTTGTCTATGCACTCGGAACCATTTTTATTATGACTGGATACCATTGCCAGGCCTCCGTTAAAACGACCAGCCATAGCATATTCTGGTTTTATAACTTCCTGGCCTTTGCGATTGATATAACCATAATCTTCTTTCAGCTTTACCACAGCCATGCCTTCGCTAAATTCGCTGATCTGGTCATATTTAAGTTTGATGATTTCCTTTCCGTTTTTGTCTATACATCCATATTTGCCTTTTTTACTTACGACTGCCAGTCCATCCTGAAAGCTCTCAGCAGAATCATTGCGCAAACCAATCACTTCTTTGCCCTTTTTATTAATAAACCCATATTTCCCTTTTTTGCTGACTGCCGCAAGGCCATTAGAAAAAGAACTGACAGTATCATATTGAAGCTTGATCACTTCTTTGCCCTGTTTATTGATAAACCCATATTTCTCCTTTTTCCCAACTGCCGCAAGACCGTCCGAAAAATCCCAGGCCACATCATATTTTACTTTCAGGACTTCCTTGCCTTTGCGGTTCACATAGATAAACTGCCCGTTTTTCACAAATGAGATCAGGCCGTCCCCCTCTGAAAATTCCCGCGTCATCTGGTTGCCGTCATACTGCACCTTTACAACCTCATTCCCATTTTTATCAATAAATCCATATTTCCCATTTTTGCCTACAAAAGCCAATCCATCTGAAAAACATGGGCTGGACACTCCATCATACTGCATCTCAATGACTTCGTTTCCCTTTTCATCAAGAAAGCCCCAGCCGTTTTCACTATATACCGCTGCCCTGCCTTCTATAAATTCCTCGATCAGATTCTCTTTTGTATACTTGCTAAGCTTGGACGCGGCATGTATGGTTAGATCCGGCATCAGCAATAAGGTACACAAGATCAGACATAAGACGCCTGCACAAATCCTTTTCCTGTCTTTTTTATCGTTTTATTTGTCATTGGAATCATCCTCCTTCATATTTTTTTATCTAATGCATCGTGAACGATCAATTATATTTTATAATTTTGCAATTTTTACCTTCTTGTCCTGTCCCTTGTTTTTTAACAGTTTTTTATAGGCAGTAAGCTTTTTGGACGGTACTTTGATTTTCGCGGACTTGCTGATGCCTTTCCATGCATTCTTTCCCACAGCTTTCAGCTTCGCAGACCGGATCTTTATTGTTGTCAGCTTCTTGCAGCCGCTAAACGCATTTTTTCCGATTTTTGTAACGCCGCTGCCAAGCGTCACCTTCTTAAGTTTTCTGCATTCCTGAAAAGCGGAAGCCCCAATTTCCTTAAGCGCAGAACCAACAGACACACTTTTTATATTTGCGTTTAAAAATGCGCGGTTTTCGATCGCAGTTACTTTGAAGCTTTTTCCGTTTATTTTCACAGTATCCGGAACAATAACGGAGGAAGGCTGGCCGCTGTATCCTGTAAACGCAAGTTCTTTCCGGCCTGTAACCTTATATTGATAAGACCCGGCTGTTAAAACCGCTCCTTCCATTTCCCTGACCGGGTGGCTATTATAATATTCCCGGATCTGTTCCTGCGTATGAAACTCCGCGTCCAGGCCAGCATAGCCTTTGGCATCCATATAAGAAGCTGGTTGTGTACCCGCTTCTTCTGCGCGCGCTTCTGACGGACATAAAATCGAACCGCCTGCTACGCAAAATGAAAGTAAAACCGCAAGTATTCTCTTTTTCATCTGAAACTCCTTCTATGATTAAAGTCTGGTTTCTGTTAGACCGTTATGAGCTTATTCACCTCAAAACTCCATAAAATGGATTATTTGCATTCGTGCGTCTTACAAAATGTTACGGAAAAATATGACGGCTGTTAACCCCATAAAATATTTCCATTCCTCCGATAGACTTTATGTCAATCCATCCCTGCTTCCCGTCTTTTTCAAACAGCAGATACCAATGATCTTTTGTATATTTCACTTTTTTCAGTGTCAGTATATCATTTTTCTTTATTCTAAAAGCCTCTTTCTGCATGGACAGGTCTGTATGAAAAATAAGGTCCACCATGGCTTTATATTGATTTTTTTCAAACAGCTTTCCATAGTCGTCCGGATTGTAAGATTTCGTTGAAAATCCGGATTTTGCATCTGACGCTTTCGTATCCCGCTTCAATTTGCCGTCCTTAACAGTATAGGTACTCGTCCAAGAAATATAGCCTATGCTTTCTACCCAGTGTTCGTATTGAATCATCAACTTTGAAGCGGAAACAGACTTTATGGCTGCATATGATCCGCTCTCATTCACATCCAGTAATTCCGCTGCTTTGATCAGCCGTCCGCTATCCGGATCATACCTGTAAAAACAATCAAATACTGTCAAGTCATTATCACTTGTAACATAACACCGTATAAATATATGATCGTCTGACATTTTGACATAATCAGCGCCAAATTGCAGACCCAGCAAAGGCTTTTTCAGCGTCGCAGCTTTTTTCCCATTAACATAAAGCGCCGCATCATGAAAGGTTCCATATTCATCCTGCTTTAATTTTATGCTTAATCGCTCTTTGACCCCATCCCCATCCAGATCAACACGACAGGATTTCCGTCCATCAGAATTTAATATCCCTATTTTTTTAACTGCTGCCTGGGCGGGTACCGAAGGCATTAGAAATAAACCTGCTAGTAATAACATAACGCATAATTTTAATATATATTTCTTTATACTTATCATACAATCTCCTTCATTTAAAAGTCTATCGGATTTCCTGCTATTTCCATCTTCGTAAATCCACAATCAAATACCATAAATCTACCATGTTACTTTAAATATTTTTTCCTGTTTTCCTCCGTATTCTTCCGCATCTTCACTTTAGAAGCCTTATTTTTATCCCCTTTGATCAGCTCTTTTTTAAATTTGCTAAATTCAGCTTTTGTTACAGCCTGATCCCTGATCGAATATTGATCCGGCCCATTCGTCTTCCTTATTTCGTCATATTGATCCTTCCAGTCCTTTTTGTACAAGATCGAAGTATACGCGCATTCCATCAGGCGGTTACTGCCATCCAGGCTATAGTAAGTAACATCCCTCGCCCCATAGCCGCCGCCCATACGGTCCAGCGCAATTACCCCGCTTTAACGATACAGCAAACGCAAACGATCATTATTCGCCATACACTTCACTTTCCCATCCACATACTGCTAAATACATATATAGCCATCTGCATGAGACGCGTACTCATTTTGAATGATCAGAACAGGCGTTTGATCCTTCCCAATCTCAAGGCAGCAAAATGAAAATACGGATGGATCATAAGAATTTCCTGTACTGCTGCCCCGATATCCTTTACCCAGAAAATCTCCAAACGCTTTCTTCGCTTCCTCCGCTTTCCCTGCCGACGCCTGCACAGACATCCTATGTTCCGAAAAACCCCCTACAGACAGCATAATGGCAGTGGCTGCCAGGATCGAAAATAACATTCTGTGCCAGAATCTTCCTCCCTTATTCACCACTGCCTTACCTGATTTTCGGAATCCTGCATGTTTCCTCTGCATAAAACCTCCCTTTCCACGGCTAAAAAGCCGTAACATACACTTTATTTTCTGTTTCCTGCCAAGATCTGGAAAACAATCTACATACAAATTATATACCTTATTGTTGATAAATGTCAATAATTCAATATTTTTTTCTTTTCAGATTGCCCGCATGCAATCAGCAGTATCATTCAGACAAGCGGAATCCCACGTCATACTCTGAACTGACAAATATTCAGATTACAGGTCATGATTAAGGTAATAAACAAATTAAAATGCAAAAGTTTTTACTAAATGAAAATAAAAACTTTTGATAATATAGAACTTTTTAGATACACAAATCAAAAAGGAGACAAACGTGAAACTGATAATTTATTCGCTTCTAGAGAATTATTTTATATGATCCTTAGACCCCAATATTTAGATTTACTGAAAACCTACCGCAACATGCCATTGGAGAAAATCCTTGTAGGCATTCGCCGCTACAGGAAATCTACGATTTTAGAAATGCTCCGCAGGACAATTTAATAAAAAGCGGCGTTCCTGCCAACCGCATGATCCATATACGTGATACCTCAGAACATTTTGACAACGGTATTACCGCCAAAGACCTGTATCACAGAATCAAAAAGAAAATGCCAACACAGACATCTATGTAACCAGCTCCAATTCCAAGCTGATGACAACTGAAATATCCACCTGCCTAACGGGACGATATATCTCTATCCCCGCGTTTACGCTGTCCTTTGCCGAATATATGGCGTTCAAAAAGTCAAATGACACACGCCGAAAAAACTGCTTACAGTCCAGCAAAAATTCCGCCAGCCAGCAAACAGTGACCGGGGCAGCGGAACGGGAGGGCCGCCCGGCGGCATAGGATTGAAAGGACATCCAAGGGGCGCTTTTAGCGGAGGTGAAATCCAGCGCTTACGGAGACTTA
>VSNY01000087.1 GCA_009774535.1 Lachnospiraceae bacterium | reverse complement strand
TTCATACACAATCGTAATTAAATTATGTTAATTACATTAGCCTATTGCAAACATAAACACAATAAAAGGTATAAAAGTAACTTTTTTCTACAAGCAATTCTATAGTTCCTTTTGCTGCATTTTATGATTAAAATTTATAATAATGCCTTTTAAATACTTAGAAAATTCCGAATTATTAAGATTTACATGGCTGTAATCTCCCTCCTGCACCAATGCATCTTCCTTTCTATCTAATATATGACAGGCTAATATTACTGCTGCATAGAATAAATCTGCTAGATTTATTGGCAATTCCCCAACCTCATTTCTAAGGCTTAAAACTTGATCCAAACTATTTCCTATAACACTCCTCAATTCTATGCGTATAAAGAAATTCCGATGTCTGCCCTGTTTCATTTCATTCATATAGAATTGCGCATATAAATTTAAAAAAAGTACCCTAACCAACAGTTCTGATTCCTGATCACTTACATACTTGCTGCTTCCCTGCGATTTTTGAAGCGTATTTAAAAACCTTTTTTCATCTCTGCACACATATTGCAAACACTGAGGATTACACCCAATAAACGCTGCGTATTCAAACATCCTCTGATATAAGAGATTTTCAAATCTTTTAGGCTCTGAACATCCTGTTACTATTTCTATCAAATCACTGATTGATTTATGTAGTTTCTTATATTCTAGCAACTGGCTCCTATACACTCCCTGATCTACAGATGACTCCAAGAGCATGATACTATTTACTGCCAAAACTTTACATGTAAAAAGATCCACTAACTCAAACATAGCCTGAATACCATATGCAGATTCATAAATTTGATGGTCTTTTACAAACCTGATCATATCATCCACAATCCTTTTAATATTATTTTCCATCATATACTGCTTTTTTCTTTTTAACATCTTATGGTAGACCGAACTTCCCTTGCACTTCTTTATCCCTTCATAACTAAAGGTCTCGTCCATCAGGCTTTTCGCTTCTGCTGCATTTCCATAATTTAAAAAATGATTGATACATGCAAAGTGAAATTCACACACGGTTTCATCCACTTTGCTTGGTTTTTCCTGAATCCGAAGTAATAATTCATTATGTAGACACAGCATTACCTTCTGCATCACCTCTACTTCTATCGGTTCTATTTCCCTTTTTGTGATGGTTTTGGTCATCTTCTGTATATATTCTCTAAATGGCTCTACATCCTTTGCTGTGCGAAAAATGTCCTTCTTTAATGCATGTACAACAAGCTGCGGAATACCAATAAGCATTTTTTCCTGCCCTATACTGCACCATCCCTTCCATTCTAAATTCCCCAGTACCTTTTTATCTATCCCAAACCATTTTTCTAAATATTTCATTTCAATCTCAACAGCACTGAGCAGTGACAGCACATAAAAGACATTTTTCTCTTCTGTTGGGACATATTGTTCAAACAGATGCCTGATATGCCCAAAAATATTATGCTGTTTCTGCTTTCTTTTGTTCCCTGATTTATCATTGGTAAGCACCGAATAAAATTTCTCACTGTACACATCTTTTCCCGATGCTATCCCTTCTAAAAATACATCTGCCTGGTCTCTCGCCACTTTTCCACTTGCCTGCATCCCCCAGTAATATTCTGCAACCAGTATTATCAATCCTGGATTATCATATACAGCTTTCTGAACCTTGTCCAGCAAACGCTCTTCTGTATCGCTCAGCTCTTTGATATTTCCATTATACTTGCTTTTCATTAAATTAAATAATTTTCTAATCTCAAAGCCCGCCAATGGCTCAACATATATTTTAAATTTATCCTGCAAACAAGGATACGGAACAACTGGTTCCAAAAAAATTGTAACCCCTACTCTCTTTGTAAGCTGTTCCAGCTTATTATAATCTTTCTGTTTTCCTTCAAATTTATCGATAATCAGCCAAAACGAATCTTCCAGACGCTCAATCCGCTTTTCCTTTATTTCCAAACTGTCTGCATTTAAAAGATAGCCCAATCTTTTTCTCTTTTTCATATCCAGGTATACATCCTCTTCTATAATGATACTGTCTAACACATCCTTATATGATTCTGCTCCCGATGAACAGACTATCTTTATTTTTCTATCTTTTGCATATTTAATAAGTAAAGTGGTTTTTCCTGAATAAGTATCCCCCTCCACACATATAAAATTTTTATCTGAACAAGTTTCGACAAGCTTTTCCATATTTGGGCGAGGTATGTAATAAGCTGTCTGTATGCTGCAAGGAACACTCTCTTTGACTCTTTTTCCCTTAAGCCCTTGTATAAAAAAAGCTGCCACTCTGGAACCAAACGTGCTATCTTTGCTTATAAAGCCTGCTCCTATAGATTTTAACAGTTCATCTCCCCACTGTTCCATAAAACATTCGGCATACGCAGAAAAATAAATCCCATCTTCGTACCCTTCTTTATCTATAATAATATTATCCAAATCGTAGTAAAATCGATCTTCATTTTTCAACATCCTGTCTATGTGTAAAGCTAAATCCATATAGTCAACCTTTGCCTGCCTGTCTTTTTCAAACCATTTGTATATCCTGTTATCTAAATCCACACCTCCCGCTTTATATTTTTTTATTTCTTCTTTTGAAAAAAAGAAAAACTTAACCAGTACCATCCTGTTTATTTGAAATCCAGATAAATTTTTTCCAAATTTTTTCTGAATCATAGCTTTCGCATTTTCTGCGGTCTGTATGAACTCCCCAAAGACATTTCCCATTTTTTCGTGTTCCTTCCTGTCCATTGCTATCAATTTCTTTTGCTATCATATCAACATCAGCAAAGCAATCCAACAGAGTATCCCACGAGTAGCTTTATCCTCTGCCGTTGCTGCTGTCTTATTCTACCACACTTGAACAAGAAAGGAGAATCTTTACATATGGAAGATTTTTTTCAACTACCAAAACATCAGATGTTCAATACCATCAGTCTCTTTCAGACTCTTACCAAGATGCCCGGCATATTAGTCGAGTTTTTACAGAGTCACAGATTCAGGCAGAAAAGGAAATTTATGTTTACGCTGCAAAACAAGAAATATCAACACAGCAACGTATCCATAGAGATGAAGAAAAGCGTTGGAAGCGTATTGCTGAAAACGAAAGAAGCCGCAACATTTATGATTCGGTCACGATCACATCAGAGGGCGAAATTACCGCGACTGTATGCAACCTTTACGACAATGCTCCAGCCCGTACCATTACGAATATGCGCAGCCCAAAACTGACTTATCTGCTTCATCTGGGCAATCAAGCCGAATCTGCGTATAAAGTGACTGCAAATGTCGCAAATTCACCCGTTACAGTTTATTTTGACAGTCACAAGATCGGTAATGGAAGCTACCTCGTGAAGAGATTTGCCACGCAAGGAATTATTTTTCTTGCAAAAGCAGCATCTCAGAAAAAAGAATATGCTCAGCTTTTATTCACGGTCTTGCTGACACAACGCCCACAGTCCGTTTTTGTCCCAGACAATCCAGGCTGGACAGACTTTCCAGATAACGGCTTTAAATTTATTTTCGAGGAGGAACTCACATGGAACAAGATAAAATTGGATTTGAAAAATTGATTGTATCAGATTTCTTTCAACTTTTATCCATTGCGGCAGAATTATACGAGCCGCTAAACGCTTATCAATACGAACTCCCGAAAGGAATCTGTCTGCTAACCGAAGAACCAGAACAGCTTGATTCTCTTTTACTCAGCCTTAAACAGTTGGAAGATGTCGAGGTCCTTTACAGTTCAAAGACTTCAAAACTAAGTCTTCCCAATTACAAGCTGTGCATTTATGCACCACAGAAATACGACAAGGCAGAATCGATTCACAATTTTTTAAATTCGCCTGGATTCCTGACAGCCGTCATTGTTGGTGGAAGCATCCCGGATAATTTTCCAGATACATATACAGTCTTTCTTCCGGCTGATTCCTTTTCCTATTTCAATGCCAGAGACCTGGATGACGAAATCTCGGACATCAAAGATTTTCTCCGTAATCATCCAGATTTCATGGAAAATGAATTGAGCCTGTTTGAATCCTGCGCAGACTTTATGAACCATTCGGATAAGCCGCCACTATATATTCAACTACTTATAGCTGCAAAAATGTACTGCTTGTGGCACCGCAGCATTCATTCAGAATACGAAACAAAAAAAAGGTATTGCTCACTTTTGCAATCCATACAAAACATTTTTAAACTTACCGAAGAAAGCCTTGATACAATTGACGTAAGCTCCATCGTAATTAAATTATTTTTAGATTATACAAAAAACAATCCAAAAATACGATTTGCAACTCCAGACGAAGTGGATGAAAGAACTTACCGCCAACTTGAAAACGGCAATTTGATTCTTTTCGACCATATGTTCTATTATGTAAGCGAAATGATTTTGAAAAAAATTTGCTGTCCCCTTCTAAAATCATTTCGTTGGCTGTATATAAAAGAAAACCTTCGTACAGCAAAAATCCTTTACTGCAATTCGTGCCAGACTAAGACCTATACACGAAAAAAAGTCCTGCCTAACTGCATAGGAATTGACAGCAGGCCCAGGTTCCTGTGGCTGCGAAAAAATTATTTCATTTTTCCAGACAACCTTGCACCCGAAGAAAGGAGAACATACAACGATGAAGATCTACCTCGGAACTCTCGGAACAAATATCTGCCTGATATCAGATAAGGCTGAAAATTCTTCTATCCTGATAAACGGTATCAGCGGAAGCGGCAAAACAAC
Organism: Lachnospiraceae bacterium; assembly: GCA_009774535.1. Classification (GTDB taxonomy): domain Bacteria; phylum Bacillota; class Clostridia; order Lachnospirales; family Lachnospiraceae; genus Eubacterium_J. Next base: position 11,132 of record VSNY01000087.1, on the reverse strand, counting down.
TCGAATGCTGCAAATCGAACTGCAATCTGTAGCAGACAAAAATACGGTCATCGTAATCGACACAGCCCACAGCCACACTGACAGTGAAATAAAAAAACTAACAGGTTGTAAATGTATTTCAAAAATCAACCGGATATCCGCTCTGCTTGACGGACTCAACCTCCCATTTTTGACCCAGTTCCCACAAGAACGCAACTATCCTGAACCTGATTTTTTGCATATTGCATCCATTACCAGCGCCTTATCAAAGCCATTGAAACTTGGCGCGGCACAAACAGCCATTCTCCGTGAAAGCATTATTTTCGCAACAAAACGGCTCGAAGATTATTCGTCTGATATGGAAGCCATCGTAGCCGGACTTACCCGCTTTGGCGATAAAGGATCGGCTGTATATAATCGATTATGGCAAATACTGAACTGCAACGCATTTAATCCTAATTCAACAAAAAGTATAACCTCAGGAAAAATCAACATCATAGACCTGAATGGCTATGATATTGACACCCAAAAAGTACTGGCAGAAATCATCCTTGCTTCGTTTTTCAGGCTGATCCGCTGTGGCCAATTCCCTGAAATCAGCGCGTATCATATTTTTCTGGACGAATGCCAGCGGTTTTCTTATGATGCAAACGGCTCCATATGCCAACTGCTGCGTGAAGGCAGAAAGTTTAACATTCACCTGGTACTTGCGACACAGACTTTCTCCACATTCAGCAAAGACGCGCTTGCTGTCTTAAACCAGGCTGCAACACGTCTGTATTTTCGACCATCACAAACGGACATTCATAAAATTGCAAAAGCGCTTTCGCCAGAAGAATGGAAAAGCTGGAAAACGCGCCTTGCAAACTTAAAGGTCGGTGAATGCATTGCTTCTGGAATCTTTGACGTAAATGGCCAGGAAATAAACCGACCGCTTTTGCTGCATTAAAATGATGAATTTATGGAGGTATCACCATGCTCGAACAATATCCTGATATCCTAAAGCCAAAGGATCTTTCCACGATTTTGCGTATCAGTATGAAGCAAACGTACGCTCTGCTTCATGCCGGGGTGATCGAACACCGCAAAATCGGCAGAAAATATTTTATCACCAAAATCGCACTCATCCAATTCTTCTCCACCACTTGACGTTATACCAAACGGGCAGATATAATAGAAGCAGCTTAATATCTGCCCGCCACGAAAGGAGAGTAAAAATGACGGGCAGTCTACAAAAAAAGAAACTTGCCTCTGGCAAAGAATACTATTATGTCAAACTCAGCTATATCGAAAAATCAACTGGAAAACGAAAAAGCAAAACATTAGGAACCGGGCTTGAAGTAAAAAATAACCGGCGCAAAGCCGAGACCTTCAAAAAGGAGTGTATCGAAAAGTACGCATTCCTGGAAAACATTTCTGAATGCACACTGGATGCAAACATCCTGCTTTGCGATTATTTAGACAAATGGCTTAGGGATAAAATAATCGACTTAAAAACCTCAACCCATGAAGGTTACAGCTACCGTGTAAAGAGGATCAATGATTATTTCAGCCCAAAGCAACTGAAATTAATTGACCTTACACCAAAAGATTTAGACCTGTTTTTTAAATATTGTCTCCAGTATGGCAAAATCAACCAAAAAACAAAGGAAAAAGAACCTTTATCCGTCCGCAGTGTGCGCAGTTATAAAAGCATCCTCAATGCTGCTTTTTCCCAGGCATGTATTGATGGACTGGTTGCGGCCAACCCCTGCATCGGCGTACCCGTGCATGGTCAAAAAAATGGTGATTACAGTGAGGAGATGCTCTTTCTAACAGAAGAGGAAGTTTCCGAGCTGCTTCACTTTCTTGCCGAATACAATCCGCGCCTGGTTCCAATTACCTTTATGGGCGCTTACTATGGGCTAAGACGCTCTGAAATCCTTGGTCTGAAATGGGATTGCGTGGATTTTAAAAAACGTCTGCTCCACATCCGGCACACCGTTGTAAGGGTAAAGACAGTGGATGCGTCAGACAAGACGAAAACAAAAGAAAGCCGCCGCAGCCTGAACCTGTTCCAAACAGCGGAAAACTGTTTGAACTCTTTAAAAGAAGAACAGGAACGAAACCGCAGGTACTTTAAAAGCGAATACAAAAATTCCTCTGGCTATATATTTACATGGGAAGATGGACGCTGTTATAACCCAGATTACATAACAAAGGCTTTCAGCAAAGCTACAAAAGCTTTTGGGCGACCGGAAATTACGCTGCACAAACTTCGGCACACCTGCTGTTCCATACTGATCAATAAAGGCTGGGATCTAAAACAGCTCCAGTATTGGCTGGGACATGAGGACGCGCAGACAACACTCAATATCTACTCCCACTACAATAAACAGCGCCTAAACTCCTGCGAAAATGACCTGAGTGAAATATCCATGATGGCGTCGGATTTATTCACGCAAAGGAATGTTGGGTAACGAATTGGGTAACGCCCCAAAATCATGCCGCTTTTCCGCCGCCTGCAAAAAATAAAAAGAACCGGAAACCCTTTCAAATCAAGGTTTCCGGTGCCCCTGCCAAGAGTCGATGCGACAGGATTTGAACCTGCGGCCTCTGCGTCCCGAACGCAGCGCTCTACCAAACTGAGCCACGCATCGCTTCATAATTCAAAGTGGTAATCTTACCACCTGAATTATGTTACCATAAAAAATATAATTTGTCCAGATATTTTTTCATTTTTTCTTAAAATTTTTATTCCGCAAAATCCATCTCCACATCTTTCTGCTCAATGTACGGAATAAAACTCATCGGCGTTCTGTTTTCATGAATTGCGGCCATATAATTATGCCAGATATGCCCGGGATAAGAAGATCCTGTCAGGCCCGGCAGTGTTACCGGCTGGTCATAGCCTACCCAGACGCTCGTCGTAAAATACCGGGTATAGCCAGCGAACCAGCCATCTTTATAATCATTCGTTGTCCCTGTCTTGCCCGCTGACGGCATATCGCCCAGGCTAAGGCCCCTGCCTGTCCCTTCGGTCATAACGGTCTGCAGTATATCCGTCATCATACGCGCTGCATTGGATTTGTATATCCGGGTTCCTTCTGCTTTTTCCGTTTTTGATAGATTCCGGCCTTGATTTTCATCGTCATTCTCAGCCTCATAGATCACGTTCCCCTGCGTATCTTCAATACGGATAATACAAGTCGGCTCCCGGTAGCATCCGTCGTTTTGCAGTGTCGCAAATCCTGCTGCCATTTCCAACGGTGATACCCCGATCGTAAATCCGCCCAGGGCAATCGGCAGTCTTTCATCTTCAGTGTCCAGCCTGGAAAAATTCATTGCTTTTAAATACGAAAGTCCTGTAACCGGGGTCAATTCGTCAAGCAGCTTCCATGCAATCGTATTTTTGGAGCGTTTTACCGCATGGCGGATACTGATCATGCCCTCATAGACGCCATCCGTATTGGAAGGACCGTCTTCGATTGGCTGGTCTGCAACCATGGTATCCGGCGTATATCCGCGTTCCAGCATAGGAGTATAGACCAGCAGCGGCTTAATCGCGCTGCCAGGCTGGCGGAAACTCTGATAGGCCCGGTTCAGCGTATATCCTTCAAAATCCTGTGACCGTCCTCCTACAATCGCCGTAACATATCCGGTCGTATTGTCAATTGTCACGCCAGCCCCCTGCAGCTTGTAGACGCCTTCTTCATTGACGTCCGTAAACCCTTCCAATCCGATGTCGATCGCATCCTGGAGCTTCGTCTGCTGCTTCATATTGATTGATGTATAAATGCGGTAACCAGATGTGTACAGGCTGCTTTCACATTCACGATATGCTTTTTTATACTCTTTATTATATTTTTTCTTCTGTTTCTCTGAATCAAAGTAATGCTGAAACTCAAACCCCTGCTGCTGCATCAGCGTCCGTATCGCGCAGTAATTAATATAAGTCTCCACATAATCATTTTTTTCAATGCCTTTTTTGCGTTTTAACTTAATCTTTTCTTCTTTTGCTTCCTTGGATGTTGACAGGGCGATAATCCCTTGTTCCTGCATGGCAGTCAGCATCCTGTCCCGGCGGGCCAGCGTATTTTTTTTATGATTTACCGGATCATACAGTGACGGGTTATTTGGTATCGCGCACAAAAATACGATTTGCGACAGATCCAGTTCATCCACGTTTTTGCTAAAATATCCCTTCGCGGCTGCCTGAATTCCATAATAGCCATGTCCAAAGTAAATATTATTAACATAAAACTCCATAATCTGGCTTTTTGTATACTTCTCTTCCAGGTTGCGGGCAATAAAAATCTCTTCCATCTTACGTTCCCAGGTCACTTCCATATTCAGGTAGATCGTTCGTGCAAGCTGCTGGGTAATGGTACTGCCTCCCTGCGTGACCTCCCCGTTACGCACCATGGCAATCAGCGCCCGCAAAATTGCCAGATAATCCACGCCTTTATGCTTATAAAATTTCCGGTCTTCCACAGCCACAAAAGTCTTCACTACAATTTCAGGTATCTCTTTATATTCCAGGTAATAAGAATCTTTTTCTCCTTTATATGCCTTTAGCAATTTGCCGTCGGAACCGTATACAAGCCCGGTCTCTCCTTTGCGGAAGTGTTCCTCTCTGGATTTTGCCACCAGCGTATCGGCCTCATCCTTTAACTCTGCGATCGTCTGAGCATAACCTCCCGCAAAATAATAGACCCCCGCGCCAGCCAGCAGCAACAGCAGCAACAGCTGCAGTTTAAAAAAGATCCAAAATCCGCGATATTTTTTTCTTCCTTTTTTCTGTTTTGCCATATTGCCGTATCCTCATTTTTCTCATTGATCCTGCTTCCGGCCAGGCGTCAGCTGTCACAAAGCGAAAGCATCACAACTATTTTACACATTATGCATGCATTTCTCAATAGTACAATGTATCATAAATAACATTTGCATTTGTTCAGATTTTAGTCACAATTTGCTGTTAGGATATGTTATAATCGTGTTGCAGTTTGACCGTAACCGTTTCATTACCAAATACCATTTCACAGGAGGAAATATTTTGAAAAAGAAATTAGCGATCTTATTGCTCTCCGCATGTATGCTTACGGCCTGCGGCAGCAAATCTCCCATCAAAACCGGCAATGAACCGATCGAACATGCTGTTTATACGGATGATCAGCTTTCTTTGGCTGACTATACCGGATTAAAAGCGGAGAAGAAAAATTATATTATAACAGAAAAAGAAATAGAAACCAGGACTCATGAAGCGCTTCAGGAATTTGCGGAATATAATTCGGTCAGCCGCCCTTCCAAATCCGGCGACTATGTGCAGACAAATTTTAAAGCGTCCATCAACGGTTCTGTTGTTTTTGAAGAAAATCAGTATGATGTAGTCCTTGGCGGAGAAGAATTTGGAAAAGAGTTGGATGAAAAACTAACGGACGTTTCCATTGGCGACCATCTGACTTTTGAGCTGAACTATGAAGACGATTTCACCGATGTGGAATGGGCAGGAAAGACGGTTGCGTTTGATATCGAAGTCATCGATATTCAGGAAGAGCTGATACCGGAACCTACGGATGAGTTTATTGCCGCGAATACAAACTATTCGACTTATGAAGAATTTGTATCCGCCGTCCGGGAGTCTGTCACGGAATCCTATGCCGCAGAAAGCCGTGAAGAGCTGCAGGAAGAGCTGCTTCAGCAGGTGATTGACGCTTCCAGTATCATCCAATATACAACAAAGGATTACGATGCTGCAAAAGATAAAGTAAACAACGCCTATTTAAGCTACCTGGATCTGTTCGGCCTGGAAGATCTCGACGACGTCTATGAGTTCCTGGATATGACAGATGAAGACGTAGAAGAAGAAATCCAGTCAACCTTATACCGCACCCTGATCATAAACGCAATCATTAAAAACGAGGATCTTTCTTTAACGGATGAAGATTTTGAGGAAGGCGTTCTTTATTATATGGACCAGACAGAATCGGAATCCAGGGAAGAATTTATGAAAACTTACGGAGAAGAAGAAGTCCGCAGACAGATTTTGGAAGACAAAGCTCTCAATTTTCTCGTAGAACATGCACAAATTACAGAAGTAGAGACAGAACACGACTCTGACTAAAAAACTACCGGGCAGCACGCTGCAAAACGCTGTCCGTGTTACAAACTGCCGGCTCAAACGGAACATCCACTGAAACAGCCACATCGTAACGGGCGCTGCCAGAACCACTTTCCGGCAGCGCCCGTTACGATGTGGCTGTGAAAAGTCTATTGCTCCATCTGCCTTCCCAGAAATCCTGCTGCTGTCATTGCGAGTTTGCTTTCGGTCTCTCCCATTTTCGTCTTTTCATCTTTGTTATAGAGAACTACAGATCCAATCGCGTCTCCTTCACAGATAATGGTACTGATCGCCTGGGACGCATAGTCTCCATTGTCATCCAAAGTTACTTTCACAAACTCACTTTCTTCTTTACTGGCAACCATACTGTTGCGGTCTTCAATCACGCATTCCAGCTGATGGCTGATCGGTTTGCCCTCAAAGTCTTTCTTGCCGTTGCCGGATGCCGCAATCACATGATCCCGGTCCGTAATGCATACGAGCATGCCTGTCGTCTGCGCCAGTGATTCGGCATATTGTCCGGCAAATTCGCTTAATTCGCCAATCGGGGAGTACTTCTTAAGGATAATCTCTCCTTCACGGTCCGTGAATATTTCCAGTGGATCGCCTTCACGTATGCGCAAAGTCCTTCTGATTTCTTTGGGGATGACGACTCTCCCCAAATCATCTATCCGTCTGACTATACCTGTAGCTTTCATATGAATAATTCCTCCATTTACAGATTTTACTTGATGCTGTTGTAGTATTTGTAAATTGTGGAGTTTTATACATCGGGCAATTTTTGTTTGATTCCATCGTTTAATGTCCGCTTTTGATATATTGTTTCATTTGTTCCACTTCCTTTTTATCGCAAGGATGCTGGCTGTAGCGGGCTTTTTCATATAATAATACTTTATTTAATTTTTCACTGTCAGAACATACAGACTCTTGAAATTCCAGTTCCATCGGCGTCATCTCGGCAGGAATATTTTCCCTTGCGTGAAACCGATCCACGATACTTTTTTTGTACATACGCCTGATTTTCTGACTTGGATTTCCAAATGGAAACAGCAGTTGTTTGTTTGGTTTCCTGGCAGTCTTTTCTCTAAGATCTGTATTTTTCCAGATAAATTCACTTTCATCATCCGGCTCTTTATGCTGTTCATAAAACCGCTGATACATCCGATAAAGAAAACGTGCCGCAAAATAAACCGCTGCAGCTGCTAATACGATACCAGTCCCGGCAATGATCAGTTTTTCTAACAGCAGAGCCAGCGAAGACGCCTCACCAGCTTCCATTGCAGGTATGGCTTCCTGCGCTGCCCCCTGCCCCATAGATTCCGGCTGCTGCGTATTATTTTGAAAGATCCATGCGAGTATTTTTTACAACAATGCGCAGCAGCTCGCGGCAAATAACCCCAATTGGCGAAAGCAAATATCCGGACGGTCCCTTCAAAAACAACATGCCAGCCATAAAGCATAATACAAAAATCCCGAGCAGCAAATGATTTATAGCCTTCATCTGTTCTTTCGGAAAGTTATCCATTGTTTCATTTTCATTTAAAAATTCGGATAAATTCGTAAGATTGCGGTGTATTACAAAAGATATTAAAAACAAAAACGCTTCGTAACCGCAGATCCGCATCACCTGCACACGTGCGGACTGCCAGGCAGCCAGAGAAATCACGATAAAGAGGGCAACAGAAGAAAGCGGCGGGCGCGTTTCCTGCCCGTCTCCTGTTATGATTCTGACACGAAGCGACAAAACAGCCATAACGCATACACATCCGCCAAGCACAATCCGCTGCTCCAGCCCCGGAAACAGTAACATAAAAATTCCGCTTATCAGTATATGAAACAGTAAAAACAAAAAGAAATTCCCGCACTTTCTGCGGATGACAGCAAATAAAAGCAAAGGAACATACAAAATCAACAGGTTCAGATCCATCCGCAGCGGTTTCACCGATGCAGCATTGTACAACATACAGACCGTGCCGTGATACATCAGCCCCTTCATGAAAAGCACCAGAAGATCCCTGCAAATCTCACCCCGACGCATTCTGTTCCACCTCCCATCGTACAATGTTCACAGCCTGTATTTTCTGTTCCATCCATGGATGCAGCGGCAAAATCCACTGACTGCCCGGCGATTGCTCCGCTAACGCCGCAAACAACTGTCGTACCTCATCTCTTTGTGAAGCAGATACCAATACATACAACGTCTGCTCCTGCTGCCTGATTTGAACATTTTTGAAAAAATATCCAAAATCCTCCATATCCAAAGACAGATCCAGCCGGGCCAGATGTTCCCGTATCCGGTTCAGATGCTGCCTGTCCCCGCCTGAAAGCAGCACCAGCTCTTTCTGACTGAGCAGATCTTTGGCATTGCTGCAGATTCCTGCCGGAATACCCTGCGCCAGAAACATCCCGGCAAGACTGTTTACAATCCGGATGCTTTCTTCCTGAAGCTGGCGGTACTCCATAATTGAATCTGGCTTTAGGTTCAGAAGCAGACATACTTCCTGTCTGACCGTATGGCCATGCACATTTGTACGCAGTTCCCCGGTACGGGCAGACGCTTTCCAGTTGACATCCCGCATGCTGTCAAACGGCTGATACGGCCGTATCCCTTGAAACTCAAACGGATCTTCATAAGTATACGTTCTGGTCAGAATATCGCCCATCATTTTCCGAAAAGGAATCAGCAGCCGTCTGGCATCCGCCTGACCTGGATAGACATAGAGCCACGTGTCACAGATACAATCCATCCCCAGGTGCTTTTCCATAAATAAATCCGTAGAATCAACTGCAAGCTGGTGAATTGTATAAAATCCGCGCCGTCTTCCAATGAACTTTAATCTTCTTGTAATTTTCTGCCACATCATTGCCGTAAAGATATCATTTTTATAACAGCGATCTGTTACAGACAGATTTCCTTCCTGCTGAAAATCCAAATGCCTGTCAGCTTCAAATTTTACCCGCAGCATCGGCAACGGCAGCCATTTTTCATTACAGATCGTTTCCAGCAGCTCGCCTTCTTCCTGTTCGGTAATCGCATGCTGTGAAAACCGCACAGAAACGGACAGCCGCTTATTCCAATACTTTTGATACAGCAGACGCTGCAGCAGAAAGATACATGCCGCTCCAATAACAATATATATAATTTCCATATAATTTCCTTAGTTTTATAAAACAAATGATTTTAGTCTGCATCAGATACCTGTCAGCGCATCAGCCGCACAAGCACTCTTCCGCCCGGAATCGACCGTAGTTCATCCTCATCGAAGCATCGAAGCTGTAAAATTAATACCGCATATACAATAATTGCCGCTCCTATTGCCAAGCAGGATACAATATATACATTTTTGAACGCGTCAAAAAACACATGGTACATCACATATGCCACCATTCCCATTGCGACAGATGCGAGTAAAGGCTTCAAAAACGTATTCACTAATTCCCACTGATATCCAACTTTGCGTGTAATAGCAATACAGTTCAAAATGCTGACGATCAGCGGAAATAACACATTACAGATTACGAGCGCATAAACATTCAAATCCGTCAGTACCAGCAAGATTCCCAGCAGGATAACATGAACTCCCAAAGAGACTGCGGAGTGTATCACCGGCAGCCTCATGTAATTATGCCCCTGCAGGATTGAAGTTGTTAAAGTAGACAACGCATAAAAAATTACCGCACTGGAACCCACCGTCAGCAGCATAATCGCCTGCTGCTGGTAAGTAACAAGTCTTGGGAACATCATCTTCATAATTGGTTCAGCCAAAACAGAAAGACCGATCGCTGAAGGGAACGCAATCACCATATTTACCTTAATCACCTGCGTGATCTTCTGATTCACCGCCTTCGTATCATTCTGCATTCTGGACAGCCCAATACTTGGCAGCGTTGACGCCGCCATTGCAGTCGCAATTGCAACCGGAAGATTCACCAGCTGGTTATACTGAGTATTATAAACACCTTGCAGAGAAGTTACCACGTCAATCTCGTATTTATGCAGCGCCATCAGTTTTCCAAACATCAGGTCATCAATCGTATATCCGATCTGATAGATAGTCTGGCTCAATATTACAGGGATAATCGTCAAAAACAATGCCTTGTAAATAGAACTGCCAGATTCCAGCCGCTCCCCGGGGTTGACTTTATTCATATACCGCTGTCTGGTCATCCCGAACAAATACATAATAAACAACAGCGCTGTCGCAGCTCCAGCCAGAGTCCCCAGCGTACCGCCAGCCGCCGCGTAAGAAGACGCATCTTCCGACTCGCCGTACATATGCATAAACTGCCAGGTCGCAAATACACTAATCGCCGCATTTACAATCTGCTCCATAATCTGTGAGACGGATGTAGGCACCATATCTCCATGCCCCTGGAAATATCCCCTAAAAACGCCAAGCAGCGCTACGATAAAGGTCGTCGGCGCCAGTACCCGCAATGGCCTTGCCAACCCAGGTTTGCGATACAATCCTTCTAATATGCCCGCTCCAAAATAGAGTACATTCATCGCAATCATTCCCGCAATCAACGCATAAACCAGCGCGCTTACCAGAACTCTGCGCATATTCTGGTATTCCGCCTTTGCGACTCTTGCGGACACCATTTTGGATACTGCCAGCGGCAGGCTGTAAGAGGATATCGTCAATGCAATGCCATAAATGCCAAATGCTACAGAGTAGAGACCGTTTCCTTTATCTCCCATCATATTTCCCATTGGGATACGGTATGTAAAACCAATGATTTTTGTAATAATCCCTGCCCCGGCAAGGATTCCGCCCTGGAGCAGTATATTCTTCTTCTTTTCAGCCATAGGGTCATTTCTCCTGATTCATCACCATTGTCGTTCCAAACGCAAGCGGTGGATGCCTGATTGTATATTATATCAGTATAACATAAATTTGGCTTATTTTTAACTATTTTTCTATAATTATTTTAATTTGCGGGTATCTTAGCGAAACGGTTCCATGGGGGATCTGAACCAGAGATTTCGCTTTTAGATGTGAAAAAGAGTAAAGATTACCGGATTTTTAATAGATATAGAAATAGGGACAGA
>VSNY01000086.1 GCA_009774535.1 Lachnospiraceae bacterium | reverse complement strand
GGAGCTGATTTTGTCTGTATGGACAGTCCGCAGACAGAAAAAACAATCTCTGATTGAACAAATGCGGGCGATGGAATGACCTTTTGAGATCGGCGGGGCGGCGTATGCTGCCCCGCTTCTTTCGCCATTTCTCAAAAAAATTTTTGAAATGTCCGAGCGTTGTAACAATTCAGCCTGTTTTTCTGTCGAAATCAAAGGTACCTCGGACATTTATAGTTCTTCCAAAAGTTTGATGATAATATTACCATTCATGGAAGAAGCAATCTGTTATTGCAATAATGCGAAATTGACGATAGAAAGTTTTTCATATCTCGGTCAGCTCAACAATTACATTACTCTGCTGATACAGCCAGTCCGTAAATTCTTTCGGGCTGGCTGTTCCTGTTTTTACAGCCTTTTTTCTCTGCAATGCTTCTTTCTTGAAATCAGCAAAAGCAGCCTGTATTTTTTCCAGACGGTCAGCCGGAAAGCATGCGGTATTTTTTACCCGGTTTATTTTGTTGCGCCAGTTCTGGCATTCATTTTTATAAAGCAGGTCATAATTATTTTCTCTTGCCCTCTCGTCTAATTCCCGCTTGTTTTGAAGCGCCTGCGCTTTGCGGCATTTGTCGCTGCACAGTTCATACCGCTGGCTCTTTGCCAGAAAATATTTCCCGCAGACCTTGCACTGCCGAAAATAAAGCCCCCAGTCATACAGCCGGTTCAGATAATAGGTGATCAACGGTAGAGGGACGCATAGGCAGACACACATTCTTCTGTCCGTGTCACGCTCAAAGTTTGTCAAAAGAGTTCCCAGCGGTCGTGTCATATCACAAAGCACCTCTGCGTTTTGGCTCCCATTACACTCATGGTATCGCAGAAGCATTGTTTTGTCTAGAATAGTCCGCTATGATGATTGCAGTTGGTAATTTCGTACCAAACAGTACCTTGACAAGTGAATGACCGTCCAAAAGGGATATGACCGGCAGGAGAAGTGACGCATCCGGCGCACCAATTCAGGGAAACACCGCAGGAATGGGGCAGGAAAACGGCTTTTGGGAACTAAATGAATTCGCGGTCAGATTTCAATGGTTTGGTGGTCAAATGAAACATTTCTGTAATAGATGTGCTAATGTTATTATAAAATAATTTAATTGAAAAGGAGATTCTGAATTATGAAGAGATTACTATGTTTAATGATGTCTATTATGATTGGTGTTTTTTCTGCATCAATAACTGCATTTGCACACGATTCCGGTATTGATTTCGTACAAGAATTGGATGAGATAGAAATGTATGACCGGAAACTTAACCGTAATGTTAAAATAGGTATTATCGAGACACAGCAAACAAGGTGTGTCAACAACTATAATATCATCTTTATTTAGCGGGATAACAGGTGCTGTATCAGGAAGTATCATAGATTCGATTGTAAATGGAACATTTCAGTGCCGTGAATATCGATGGGATTATAGAGTACGTCTTAATTCTAATACGGGCACCATTAAAAAAACTGCATATAAATGCCGTTATTGGTGGGAAATGTACAATAATAATGGAATACGGGCATTTGAATATAGAAATAACTTAAGAAATGGATGGTTATTGTCAAATTCTGAATTAATTGCGGCAGCGTTGGGGAGGGCGTAAATATGTACTGGGTGTTATTTTTCTTTATATGTGGTATACGTGACCTTATGGACGCAAAACCGCTATTTAAGAATAATGATATTGGTTGTTTAAGTGGCGATATCCGCAAAAAGTATCGCCACAGGCGGGGAAACGCTTTTCTCTTATGTTCGGCAGTTGCTGCGTATATCTTTGTATTTGAAACGATATATGGGATAAGGCTGGGTTTTAGATCAGCTTTTATATATTTTGGGATTCCATATGCCATTCTTATTTTATATATCATTTACTTGAAGAAAAAATATCATGTTCCAGGGTTTTGGACTAAGAAGCAGGATAAAGATGACTGTGCCTGATGCTTTTATTGCTTGCATTTAGCGGCATCTGCCATATTGTGGGTTCTGCCTGCTCCCTGCGTCCAGGCAGACAATCCACAATAGCAATAGGCAGATAACTATGAATTATCTATGTTTATTCGCAGACTGCGGATGGTCTTTAGCCTATGGGGAAAACAAGCAGAATAAAAACCCATACGGTTACTGCCATTGCAGCAAGAACGGACAGGGATTACGCCAGTGTTCCATGCACTATATCCGCTATAATGTGCTGTATGCCTATGTGCTTGCAAGACTGCAATACTGGTCTGTGCTGGCACAGAAAGACGAGGACAAGCTGCTGAAACGTCTGCTCAATGTCAGCGACAGAGAAAGAAACTCTGCGAAGAAAAAGCAGGCTGCGGAACTGAAAAAGGCGGAGAAGCGCAAAGCCGAGATTGACGGGCTGTTTGCTAAAATGTATGAAGACTGGTCTGCCGGGCGCATAACCGAGTATAACTTCAATATGCTGTCCGAGAAGTACCAGAACGAGCAAAAGGAACTTTACCCAACAATATCTTTAACTAAGGGAAAACGGAAAAAGCTGTCCAGATCTATCGATAATGATGGAGCTATGTGACATTCTTGGAATAAATGTAAACGAATTGTTATCAGGAGAAGGAATTATAGGATTTGGATCATTAAATTGGCAAAGAGAAACTAAATTTCTCTTTGCCAGATAGAAACTAAATTTTTTGATAGTTATACTCACAGAGGTAGAGTAAATGAATAAAGAGGTAATTGGAAATCTATTAGAATTTCGTACATGGAGAAGATGATTAAAAATTTCTATAAAAGTTATTGACATATAATCTGACTTATGGTATTTTAATAAAAGTTAGTTAATACTAACTTTTGCGGAAAGATTATTTTACATAGAAATCTGTTGTGCTTAGGATGCCACAAGGCATTTTTCTTTTACATATAAGTTAGTTAAAACTAACATATATGTAAAAGATATTATGATTATAGAAACAGGAAGGAATGAAAGAGGATGACAGAGGAACTGGTCATATACCATTGCTCGCCTACTTTGGCAGGCATGAAAACGGGAAGCCTGTTTTCATGTCCCAAAGAGGAGATAAAGGAGCTGACAGAAAATATTCGGAAGTTAAACTGCAGGCTTGTTCCAAACGGGATCAGACTGCTTCCGGTAAAAAGGATGGAACACAGGATATTGCTGTATATGTACCGTCCAAATAAACTGGAAGAAGATTTCGGGAACCACGAAGCACAAGAAATACTGGAGGCAAAAGGTTATCCGGTCGGCAATGTGGATCAGTGCGTTGTGGAACTGGTACGACGGCTGAATGAAAGCGAAACATTCCCGCATGAAATCGGGCTGTTCTTGGGGTATCCGCCAAAAGATGTGGCGGCGTTTATGGAAAACAGTTCTGCAGGCGTGAAATATGTGGGAATATGGAAGGTTTACAGCGATGTGGAAACAGCAAAGATGAAATTTGCCCGGTACAGGGAATGTACCAGGGCATATTGTGAGGCTTTCCGCAGGGGACATACGTTTGACAGGCTCATCGTGGGCTGTTCATAAATAACAAACAGAAAGGAAGGTAATGTTTATGAGTAAGGTTGCAGTTGTATACTGGAGCGGCACAGGAAATACGGAGGCGATGGCTGTTTTTGTGGCAGAAGGGGCAAAAGGAAAGGGGGCGGACGTTGCTTTGCTTACAAGCAGCGAGTTTGACGTTTCCATGATGGACAATTATGATGCGGTTGCGTTTGGCTGCCCGTCTATGGGTTCAGAACAGCTTGAAGAGAGTGAGTTTGAGCCTATGTTCACTTCCTGCGAAGCAAAAATTGGGGGCAAGAAAATCGCATTGTTTGGCTCCTATGGATGGGGCGACGGCGAATGGATGCGCAACTGGGAAGAAACCTGTCAGTCGGATGGGGCTGTCCTTGTTTGTGAGAGCGTAATCTGCAATAATACGCCCGATGATGAAGCTGCTGAAAACTGCAGGGCGCTTGGCGCTGCGCTTACAGTGTAAGCGGTTCAGGTAATTGAAAAATAGGTTATTGAATGGCAGGAGGAAATCGGTTCCAGTGTGCTTTTTAGAGTACACCGGAACTGTTTTTCTTTTTTTGTGTATCAGCAGAATAAAATATAAGAAAAAGTTAGTCAAAACTACTTGACAAAAAGGGCCGGAAGACTTTTGGTTTGCCGGCTTTTTTGCGTTCAGCAGCTTTAAACAAACAAGTATTCCAGATAATCAAAAACCGTATGTATTCTGGGAGAGTTTTTAATAATTCCAAGATAAACCGTCTCCTGAAATCCGCCCTTTTGGATCAAAGGCGAAGCAGACAGATCCAGCCCCATTGGGTACTCTGCCGTTTCGGCATGATAAACGGCAGAGTCGTCTAAAAGCAGATCTTCGGAATTATCTTCCAAAATCACAGTGTTTGTAACAAAATAAGGCGCAATTTCTTGATGCAGTTCGGGAACTTCCGCTGCCAGCAGTTCGTCCAGGTTAGAAAGATAGCCGTTCTGGGAAAAGGCGTCGAAGGCTTCCCGATTCATAATCGCTACATCCAGCTGCTCCGCGTCAATAGAGGCCAGAATTTTCAAGCGGGAGGCATAGGTGTATTCGTGATAAATGTTGTTTTTATCATCTGTCAGGTACAGGCCGGAATACAGCCGGAAAGTGTTTGCATTTGTGTTCAGATTCTGCGCGGTTAAAAAACGGCTGCTTAATTCTTCGGTTAGAGTTTCTCCGACGACAACGTTAACCAGCGCGGCGTATAGCGCAGTA
Organism: Lachnospiraceae bacterium; assembly: GCA_009774535.1. Classification (GTDB taxonomy): domain Bacteria; phylum Bacillota; class Clostridia; order Lachnospirales; family Lachnospiraceae; genus Eubacterium_J. Next base: position 11,159 of record VSNY01000086.1, on the reverse strand, counting down.
TCTTTGTGGGTGAAGCGGCCGTATACAGCGTATAGGGCAATATACAAAGCGATGGCTGCAGCCGCAATGGGCAGTTTGTAATAGTCCCACAGATACTGCAGACAGAACTGCAGTTTTGCTTTGCCGTTTAGGTTTTGAATGAAAGGACGAGCTTCTGATTGATATTCCTTTTGTAATTTTTTCTCTTTTTCCGGCTGTTTTTGAGCTGTCAGCATAAGCGCCTCCTTATACGAGTTTCTTTTTGTGAAATGTGTATGGAAACTGAACCCGATGTTACAGGTACGGCATGCCTGCAGCCGTTTTCTGCGTGCTTGTATCTTCTTTCTGCGCCTGACACATCAGCAGGATATTGGAAAGCAGGTAAGAGCAGAGCAGCGCGCAAAGTCCTTCACCGAATATGACAGCCGGGGTGAAGATATTAATGATCACAAAGAGCATGGCAAAATAGACGACAGCCATAAGCAGTGTACACAGTAAAAAGCGCATGCCGATGAAGAGGGAATTTTTAAACATGGCAAAAACGGTGTTGTCAAATCTTGCCAGCAGCGGAAAGATGTACATCAGGATAATGGCATAGGCGGCAAGGGCTACAAGGAATACAGCGGCTCCGATGGTCCAGAGCGTATTTTCAAACCGCATGTGGTAAAAGACGTATCCGTCAAAAGCAAAGACGATGCCGGCCGCCAGAAGGATCAGCCATATTTTTGTGGCCTGTTTGAAATTTTCCTGAAAGGAACGGAAAAAGGCGGCGGTCATGCTGCCTTCTTCATTTTTGGCCATTTTCAGCGTGACATAGAACAGGGCTGTGGTGGAAGCGCCGATGGTAATGACCGGCAGGCAGCAGACGAACCACAGGATGTTTAAATAAACGCTGCTGGCAATCTTCGTGATAAAACGCATGATGGGACTGTCCGGATTAAAAAATTCGCTCATAAGGTTCCTCCTTTGATGAAAAGCAAATATGTAAAATGTAAAGCCTTCTTTTATTATAATGTATAAATTTGATTTGTCAAATGCAAAAAACAAAAAATGCAAAACAAGATAAAATCAAGACGGAATATTTCACGAATTTTTGTACACTATTTTGTTTAAATCTACTAAATGCACAAAAGAATGGGTGTAAATGCCAAAAAATAGATTGACGGTTTAGAAAAATTCTGCTATATTAGCAATAACAAACCTAAGATGCGGTTTTACAAATACACAATTCCGATGTGATATATATTTGCAAAAGGAAGATGTGAGTATGCGGAAAAGGTTTTAAAAAGAAAGGAGGAAAATATGAAAACAAATGGAACAGCGGTTTCTGCACAGAAACAGAACACAGGACAGGGCGGATTGCATGGAGTGCTTCTTTATGTTACACAGCACTGGCAGTTGTATGTAATTTTCCTGCTGCCGGCATTGGCGCTTACCATCATTTTCAGGTATATTCCAATGGGCGGCATTGCGATTGCATTCCAGGATTACAATCCGTTTGCAGGTATTTTGGGAAGCGAATGGGTGGGATTTAAGTATTTCCAGAGATTTTTATCCTCACCAGATTTTCTGACATATCTGGCTAACACATTAAAGCTGAGTATTTACGGCCTTTTATGGGGGTTCCCGGTGCCAATCCTGCTCGCTTTTCTGCTGAACCGGATTGAGAGCAAGGGGCTGAAGCAGAAGATTCAGCTTGTGCTTTACATGCCGAACTTTATTTCGGTAATCGTATTGTGCGGTATTGTAAGAATCCTCTTGTCTGTGACAGGTCCGGTGAACATACTGTTGGGAAGCCAGTTTAACTTTATGACGATGCCGGAAGCATTCCGTACGATTTACATTGCCAGCGGCATTTGGCAGGGAGCAGGCTGGGCATCCATTATGTACACAGCTTCCTTATCAAATGCCAGCCAGGAGCTGAAAGAAGCGGCTTTGATTGATGGTGCGAATATCCTGCAGCAGATTCAGGCAGTAGAATGGCCGGCAATTAAGGATATGGTAGTGATTCAGTTTATCCTGCAGGCAGGGAATATCATGAGCATCGGTTTTGAAAAAGCCTATGCGCTCCAGACCGACCTGAATATGGGCACATCAGAAATCATTGCCACATATGTGTATAAAAAAGGTCTTATAGACGGGGATTACAGTTTTTCAACGGCAGTAGGCCTGTTTAATACCGTGATTAACGTTATACTGCTGATTTCTGTTAACAAGATTGTCGAGAAGATGAATGACGGCAAGGGATTATAAGGAGGAGCAAAATGAAAAAGAAAAGCAGATTTGCCAGATATTCCATGCAGGATAAGGCATTGCTCATAACCGGATACATACTGCTCGGTCTGTTTGTCGTTGCCATTATTATCCCTATGATTTATATCATCGTGGCATCTTTTATGGACCCGATTACGCTGCAGAATAAGGGGATTACGTTTGATTTTGAAAAATGGACGCTGACAGCGTACAATAGGGTTATGTCCAATGCGCAGATTTGGGTTGGGTTCAAGAATGCTGTGATTTATTCGGTTGTATTTACCGTGGTATCTGTATTTATTACGCTTCTGGCTGCATATCCGATGTCCAGGGCAGATTTTAAGGGAAAGGGTTTTTTTAATACAATCTTTGTAATCACAATGTTTTTTGGGGGGGGGTTAATTCCGACCTACTTATTAATCAGCAACCTGGGCCTTTTGGACAGCATGTGGGCGATTATCCTTCCGGGCGCGTTCAGCGTATGGAATATGATTATAGCGCGTACTTATTATCAGGGTATTCCGGGAGAACTGCAGGAAGCAGCGGAAGTAGACGGGGCGAATGAGATTACATACTATTTCAAGATCCTGCTTCCGGTATGTACGCCAGTCATTGCGGTGCTGGCATTGTGGCAGTTCGTTGCGATGTGGAACAGCTATTTTGATGCGATGATTTATCTGAATGATTCGGCAAAGCAGCCGTTACAGCTCGTGCTTCGATCCATCCTCATTCAGAACCAGCCGGAAGCCGGCATGATCGCTGATATGCAGAGTACGGCAGAACGCGCACAGCTGGCAGAGCTTTTGAAATACGCGACAATCATTATTTCCAGCCTGCCGCTGTTAGTAATGTATCCGTTCTTCCAGAAATATTTCGATGCCGGCATTATGGCGGGTTCTGTAAAGGGCTAGAGGTTATAATCGCAAAGCATGACGGGCAGTTACTGGAATTTGAATGCCTGCATGCAGTTTGTAATCAGGAATATTCGATATGGAAAAAGAAAAGCACAGAAAAGGAAAGGGGACAACTATGAAGTATCATCAGATTAGGAAACGTATGATGGCAGTGGCGCTGGCAGCCAGCATGGCAGTAACGGCTGCAGGATGCGGCAGCGGCGGGAATAAGGCGCCTCAAAGCGGGGCGGTGCAGGACGTAGATACCGCGGATCTGGAATTTCCGCTGAAAGAAAAAGCTACGCTTACCGGTTTGATCAGTTATCCGGCAAATACGGAGTCTGAACCGAATAACAGGACAATTTTTAAGCGTCTGCAGGAAAAGACCAATGTAGAAATCAGCTGGACGGCAATTCAGGGAGATCAGTGGGGAGACAAGATTAAGCTTGCTATGGCAAATAAGAACTCTTTGACAGATTTTGTCTTTTCTGCAGGATTTGGCGACAGCGATCTGCTGAAATACGGCGAGCAGGGCGTGATTATTCCTCTGGAAGACTATATCGACAAATATATGCCGAATTTAAAAGCAGTATTTGACAAATTTCCGGAATACAGAACTATGAGTACCGATACAAATGGGCATATCTGGGCGTTTCCATGGATCGAGCAGCTTGGGTCCGGGAAGACAGCAATCCAGACAGTCGGCGCTATGAGTTTTATTAATAAAAAGTGGATGGATTTCCTCGGGCTGGAAATGCCGGAAACAACAGATGAATTTGAGCAGGTGCTGCTTGCGTTCCGTGATAACGCTTCAAAGCTCCAGGCAGAGTTTAACATTGACGGAAGCATTATCCCGATGTCTTGTATTTTAAATGGCGGCGAGGATCCGGCGATTCTCATAAACGGCTTTGGCGAAGGCTACGGCGATGCTGACAGCGGCAGACATATTGCGGTTACAGATGATTTGAAGGTAATCTGCTCTGCCACACAGCAGGGATTCAAAGATGGGATTGCATGGCTGCATAAATTGTATGAGGAAGGACTGATTGATCCGGAAGCTTTTACACAGGAATGGTCTACGTATGTATCGAAAGGAAAATCCGGCCGCTACGGCGTATGCTTTACCTGGGATGTCGGAAATATTGATAATATAGCGGACTGGGTGCCGCTGCCGGCGCTTACGGCGGATACAAGAAATATTACGCCGGCGAACGGTTCTTTTACAAGCGGATATGACCGCGGCCGCTGCGTTGTTACTTCGATTGCTGAAAATCCGGCGCTGGTATGCGCATGGATCGATCAGATGTATGACCCGTTCCAGTCTCCGCAAAATAACTGGGGTACTTACGGCGAGGATGATGAATTTGATATTTTCGTACTCGGTAAAAATGAAAATGGAGAAGATATGCTTCAGCATGCGCCGCTGGGCGATGCGTCTCCGGTAGAAGTACGTGAAGCGGAGAACGTAGCAGGCCCTCTGGCAGTTCTGGATGAATACTATGGTGTATATGTAACCTGCCCGGATGATGCGCAGTATCGTCTGGACTGGATTGAACAACTGTATACACCGGATATGAACACAAAATATGTATATCCAAACGTATTTATGAGCAGGGAAGATACAGAAAAGATTTCCAACCTGCAGGCGGATATTCAAAAAACGATCAATGCAAAGAAATCAGACTGGATTATGAACGGTTTCACAGATGGGGACTGGGATAAGTTCCTGAAAGACCTGGATGCTTATGGTCTGGAAGAATATTTGTCTATTTTCCAGAAATATCTGGATTCCTATTATGAAGAAGGAAGCGGGGATGCTGCTGCGGATTCCGGTGCAGAAGCTGGTGCAAAGGAACAAGGCGGTACAGGAACAGATGCGGAATAATATCTGCAGCAAAAACTGTGCGGCTATGAATGGTAATGGAATCAGGGCATAGGAACTGGCCCTGGGGTACTGCCGTATTAAGAAAAGGTGGAAGATTTCCTTACTTAATCTTAATACGGCGGTTTTTTAATGATGTAAAACGGGGCTGTCGCATTAAGAAAAATTTTGCCTGGTGCGACGCCTCCATGACAGAACAGAATTTAGGAGGAGATGAGCATGACAAGTCAGACATTACGGGAAGCCCGTAAATACGAAGAGGCTTCAGAAAAACTAATTAAAGAGGAAGAAAAACCAGCGTTTCATCTGGCGGCAAGGACTGGATGGATGAATGACCCGAATGGATTTTCCTATTATAAAGGGGAATACCATATGTTTTACCAGTATTATCCATACGATTCCAAGTGGGGGCCAATGCACTGGGGGCATGCCGTAAGCAGCGACCTTCTGCACTGGAAATATCTTCCGGCAGCGCTGGCGCCGGATGAGTTTTATGACAGGGACGGATGCTTTTCGGGGAGCGCGGCAGAACTTGACGACGGCAGGCAGCTTTTGATGTATACGGGCGTGATAAGGGAACGTCAGAAAAACGGGGGCATCAGCGAAGTGCAGACGCAGTGTCTTGCGGTTGGGGACGGGACAGATTATGAGAAGTATGAGAAAAATCCGGTACTGGATGAGTCAGACCTGCCGGAAGGCTGCAGCCGGTTTGATTTCCGTGATCCGAAAATATGGCGCAAGGACGACGGCACTTACTGCTGTATCGTAGGAAATCGTCCGGCGGACGGCAGCGGCCAGATTCTGCTGTTTACAAGCCCGAATGGTTTTCAATGGAATTATAAAAAGGTTTTCTGCACAAACAATCACCGGTTTGGTCTGATGTGGGAATGCCCGGACTTTTTTAAGCTGGACGGGAAATGGGTGCTGCTGGTCAGCCCGCAGGATATGATGCCGCAGGGATTTGAATACCACAACGGAAACGGTACGCTGTGCCTGATTGGTGATTATGATGATAAGACAGACAGCTTTACGGAGGAATGCAACCAGTCTGTCGATTATGGAATTGACTTTTATGCGCCTCAGACAATACTGACACCAGACGGGCGGCGCGTGATGATCGGCTGGATGCAGAACTGGGATACCTGCAGCCTGCGCATGTCAGATCATCCACAGTGGTACGGGCAGATGAGCCTGCCGAGGGAACTGTCTGTAAAGAACGGCAGGCTGTACCAGGAGCCGCTGCGGGAGCTTCTGAAAATGCGCAGGAATCAGACGGTGCATAAAAATGTAACGGTGGCAGGCGTGGCACGTTTCCATGGAATCCATGGCCGCAGGGTGGATATGGAGCTTACAATCCGGCCGAAAGACAGTGCAAAGATATACCAGAAATTTGCTGTTCGTTTTGCCCAGAATGAGGAGTTTTATACTTCGCTGAGTTTTCGGCCGTCGGAATCGATCTTAAAGATTGACCGAAAATTTTCAGGGTCCAGAAGGGCCATTATTCACCAGCGAAGAAGCATGGTGAACAGCAGAAACGGGGAACTGAAGCTGCGCATGATCCTGGATCGTTTCAGTGTAGAAGTATTCGTGAATGACGGGGAACAGGTGATGACGGCAACGATGTATACCGGGCAGGAGGCAGACGGGATTTCCTTTTTTTCGGATGGAGAAGCGGTGGTTGATGTGGAAAAATATGACCTGGCCTGATGGTGCATCCTGCAAACCAGGCGCAGCGGTTCTTGCGATGCCCGATTTGTATACATTCGGCGCCGCTTTCTGCTATCATTATATGCGGCAGGCGAACAGGTACCAGGAACACGCTGCGTGAGATTTTTTCAATGGCAGAGTGATTGTGCGTAACGATTCAGGAAGGGTGCATTCTGATCAAAGTTAATCTTCCGTCGACTCCCTGTAGATCAGGCTTGTTTCCGTATAGACCCTGCGGTAGTTCATAGAAGGGTCCTTGATTCTGGACAATAGTAAATGGACAGCTGAAAATCCCATGATCTGGCTGTGTATATGTATGGTAGTTAACGTCGGTGAGGTGATTCTTGACTCCTGGGAATCATCAAAGCCGCACATCCATACATCTTTCGGGACGCAGATGCCAAGCTCTTTAAATGTGAGCAGCACGTCTATGGCAACAAAGTCATTGGCGCAGATAAAGACATCTGGAAGAGAATTCAGGCTTTGTATACATTCCCTGAGATATTTCCGGTATTCTTTTTGGGAAGGATATTTGTAGGTGTCTGTATGGCCTGTGAAGCAGTATTCTTCCGGACAGGAAAGTCCGCACAGATACATGGCATTCCGGTATCCTAAAAAACGCTCAAAAAATGACTGGCAGTGCATACAGTTTCCGATATAACCGATTCTTTTTTTGCCGCGTTTTGCCATTTCATGGACAAAGACGTGGATATTGGATTGGTTGTCCATACTGAGTACATCAGCCTTCAGCGGTTCTCCAAGACCGGATGCAGGAGAATCTACGAAAAGGAGAGGGGTACCCAGTCCGCAGAGCATGGAACAGTATTTTGGGTCAAACATTTCCACGCAGATGATGCCGGCAGTCTTTTCTATGTTATAGGAACTTGGCAGCTGCAGATTTTGAATCTCATTTTCCTGGATGCGGTGCATGGTAAAGGTATAGCCGGAATGCGAAATCCCGCGCTGGAAATTATCAAGCATGGTGGACGCAAAATGTGAATTGCTGATAAAATTGGCAGTAAGCAGGGCAATTTCGTTTTTTTTCAATGGCAGTGTGCAGCCCGGATCTGAACCGGGTATTCCTATACCTGGAATGTTTACATAAGAAAATTGTTTATATCCCATTTCAATGGCTTTCTTTAAGACTTTTTCTCTTGTAGCGTCAGCAAGGATTCCGGTATTATTGATAGCTTTGGACACTGTATTCCGTGAAAGGCCAAGTGCATCTGCGATATCTTGTATGGTAATTCGTTCGGCCATGGTATCTCGCTTTCTTTTTGTTCATTTTTTATGTGCCAATATGAGCTACATTGTTTTATTATAATGTACAAACTGTATACTGTCAAACCAAGGAAAGGCAAAATACACAAATAAAACGTAGAATGCATTTGAGAAAGCGTATCACGCAGCTAAGCATGCACCGCAGGATGCAAAAAGTTTATTTGAAAAACGTGATTAGCAATGACAGTATTAAAATTGACGATTATACAATGTACAACGAAATTCACTTTCATAAAGTCATACGCGGTTTGGATTGCTGCCAATAAAGTTAATATTGCCATTCTTCTAGAACTGTTCGACTGCTTGTATATAGATATACTCTTGTGTTGATTTGTTTCAACAATAAGAGTATACTATTATAATAGAAGGCGCATTTCTAACAGTAACAGATGTAATGATATCATATAAGCAGAAAGGAAAAGGACAGCAATGAAACAAAAAGTAACGAAAAAACTGATAGTATTTATAATTATGATTGGAATTCTGATTTCTGCCGCAGTGCCGGCAATGCCGGTAAAGGCAGAAGCGAAGAAGGAAGTATGGGTGCTGGCTACAAAGTGGCAAATACTTATAAAAATATACCAAAATATCCGTTCCGGCTTCAGTTGCCGAAAAGGTAGAAAGGCAGCAGGCATGGCTGACAAATCAAGGGGGAATGAACTGTCTGCCATTGGCGGTATATTGATTTTGTCTGAAAAATGAAAAGAATGCGCCGGAATATAAAAATAATTCTGTTCAAGAAAGTTAAATGGTTTGAAGGCAGTTTGCGCCCGCATTGATCTGACATAGCCATCAAGTTGATAGGATCGACATGGTTGACATTGTTGAGATAGAAGCGAGCGTAAACTGTCTTATATATTATCGTTTATGTATCTGAGCGGTTAGATCTTATGTTTGACAACGGCATACATCCCATATCCTTCATATGACCGATTGTAGTAGTTGTTAAATCCACGGGCTTCCGCAAATAGCGGGTCGTATACTCTGCCGTTTAATTCTACCCATGCATGACCAGTATCAGTAGCTACATATACGGTTTCGCAGCCGCATTCATGGAATAAAAATGCGGTTGCCGATGCTTCGGATACGCAGCATCCCTGGCGCTTGTCAAAGATATCATTTGCAAATGTGACTTCCCACCCGGCCTGTCTGCAGATCGGGGACAGTCTTCGGTACCGTCGGTATGGAAACTGAAAGACCCATAGAAAGCACTTTCTAATCTTTTCTTCCAGCGTATCATCCGGTTTTGTGACCTGCAGTACGATCTGGCGCGCTTTGATCATTGTCTGAATCTTTTGGATCTCTGCGTTTGACGCTGCCGCCTGGCCGCTTTTTTTGAGCCGGATGCCGTCAATGGTACGGCCGGATGCCATCTTTCCGGTTTTTCTGTCAAAGTAATAATAGCTGTCGCCCAGCTGCTTCCAGCCGCATACGGGCTGGCCGTCTTTGCCGATATAATACGTGCTGCCTGTTTCGGTAATAAACGTATTGGTCAGTTTCCGGCACATATACAGGAGCGGTTTTGCCGATAAGATGTAAACGCCGCCTTTGTCCAGTGAAAGTCTTATATTTCCCTGTTTGCTGACAACTGCCGGATGGTACAAAACCGTGCGAAAATCCCGTTTGCTGGTCGAATAACGGTATACATATACCGCGCTGCCAGCTTCCATTGCTTTGCCTTTTGTTACAGGCAGAAGAAGATCAGTGCCTGTGTTTGACTCATTTGGGAGGGTGGCTTGGTAAACAAGTACCTTATTTTCCGCAATGCCGTTTTTTTGCAGTGCTTTTTGGAGATCTGATGCGAAAGCTCCGGTGGTATCGCCTGCTTTTTGCTTGCGGAGCTTTAGCTTCCATCCGTCCTGCAGCTGTTTCAGGCGGTTTTGGGCCATGGTGATGTAATATTTTTCCCCGTCGGTATCAATCAGTTTTACTTTTAATGATTTTCCGCATTTGGAAAGCGCTTGTGCGGCATCCGCATCAAATTCTATCTGTTCCGGCGACGCGTAACGGACGCCGTTGCTGCTGACTGCCTGTATCGAAATTGTAATTTGTTCTGTTCCCTTTTGTGCGGCCGCTTCTGTAACCAGGTCTTTGCGGATTTTAAGCCGTGTATGGTCTGCTTCCCCCAGAAGGACGCTGTTTATTTTTATGCCCACAGCGCTTATTTTCCCATTTTTCTTGATACTGTATGCGGCTGGATTAACCGTTATGGACGTTAAATTTTTGCATTCGGAAAAGATTCCTTTTGAGAGGTCTGTTACAGTGGCTGGAAGTTCAATTTTTTGCAGCCTGCTGCATTTGGAAAACGCCTGCTTGTGAATGCCTTTTACGGTATAAATGCCGCTGCCTGTTTCCAGCTGCGCAGGGATGGCAACAGAGCTTTGGATGTCTTTCGTATAACCGGACACATAGCACGTATCTCCGTCCAGATGATAGATGATGCCCTGGCTGTCTGTAGCTATGGATTGTTCCGCTTCTGGCTCTGATTCTGATGCAAGGCCACTATTCAGGGATGTATCTTCTAAGGTTTCTTTTGGCTCTGTGGCGTTGTTTCCGCCGCTTACCGAACTGTTTTCCTGGTTACTGCCAGATTCTTGCGTGTGGTTTTCCTGGCTGTTGCTTTCCTGTTTAGTACTTTCTTGCTTACTGTTATCCTGCTTGTTAGTTTCTTGTTTGTTAGTTTCTTGCTTGTTAATTTCTTGCGTGTGGTTTTCGCCTTTACTGGCTTCTTCATGTATCGTTTTTTCTGTTTTTCTGATACGTCCTGTCACGCTGTTCAGCGCGTCTCCAGCATCCGCTTGTGCGTAATATTCCTGTGCATATGCTGCCGACGCGTCGTGCAGCAGTAAAAATATCGTGGGCAGGATCGCGGCCGTGCGTTTTAAAACAGGTTTCAATCTTCTTTTTCTTCCGTCAGGCATTTTAAGATAACCCTACCTTTCTTCGTAATTTTATTAATGAAATCAAACATTCCATTTATTCATCAAAAAACTTTCTGCGTCAAATGCTTCCAGCCCGCCGGCTTTTTTGTCCAGTTTATGAAGGCTGTTGTCCTGCATAAATTTCCGGATATTATATATAACGATGTTATCTGTAATTTTTTATGCTTTTTTAAAATATCATTGATCTGTTCATTCTCGTATCTGGTTTGCAATCAAGACCTT
>VSNY01000085.1 GCA_009774535.1 Lachnospiraceae bacterium | reverse complement strand
CCCACCGCCTGCAGCGTCGTCCGCACAGCCACATACCTTAAAAGAGAAAAATCATTGTAAATTTATACCATCCTGCCTAAAAGAATTTCTTGCAATCTACCAGTTCCAATGCTATAATAAATGCATATAACGGTGCATTTCTTCTAAAAGAGATGCACTTTTTTGCAGTAAACCTGTTGAATCTGCCGATTGCGCTTACAAGTATTGCCCCAAACAGAAGGGAAACTTTACCAGTCAGGGCATGACGGCACAAAGATCGGAAAAACAAGAGGAGGATATGATATGTTAAAAAATGCAATCTGGATTACCGGTGCGGAAGGGCGGCTTGGTTCCGCGCTGATGGCGCTGCTTAAGAAGGATATGGAAAACAAAGTGGTTGGTACGGATCTGGATGTGGATATTACCAAAATGGAAGAAGTGGAACAATGTATCAAAGTTTACCGACCGAATATTGTCATTAACTGCGCCAGCATTTCCGACGCCGATTATTGTGAACAAAATATGGTAAAAGCATTCAAGGTAAATGCGCTGGGTGCAAGAAATCTGGCGGCAGCGTCCAGAAGCGCCAATGCTAAGATTATCCAGCTGTCTACCGATGATGTATTCAGCGGCAAAAAAGCCGGGCAGCTGACAGAATTTGATCTGCCAGATCCGGAGTCGGTCTATGGGAAGTCCAAGTTTGCCGGAGAAAATTATGTAAAGGAATTAAATCCAAAACATTTGATCGTGCGCAGTTCCTGGGTCTATGGCGCGGCGAACGAAGCGGCCAAAGAAGATTATTTTTCGTATGTGGTAAAACATGGCAAAAGCAACACGCCGTTTGAAGCTCCGCTGGACCGGATCGGCAGTCCGACCAGTGCGGATGTGCTGGCGGGATTTATCAGCTGTATGCTGGACAAGACAGAGTATGGCATTTACCATGCTTCCTGCGAAGGGATGTGTTCCAGATATGAATTTGCCACAGCGATTCTTACGCTGGCCGGATATGATCACGAACTGGCGAAAGGATATTTTTCCGTGGAGAACAGAGGGCGGATATCCATTTTACTGGAAAATCTGATGATGAAAATGACGGAAAATTATAGTATGCCGCAATGGCTGGATGAATTAAAGAATTATGTGGAAAAATATTTGCAGACGAAAGGATTGGAGGATGAACATGCGGGAAGAAAGTAGCAAAAATAAGAAAACCAAAATGGGGCTTACGACAAAGATTTTTATTGGATTGATCGGCGGCTTGCTGCTGGGCGTTATTTTAAATTTGTGGGTGCCGCATTCCACAGTCAGGGACGATATTTTGGTAGACGGCGTCTTTTATGTAGTCGGGAACGGTTTTATACGGCTGATGAAAATGCTCGTTGTACCGCTTGTATTTTGTTCGCTCGTATGCGGCAGCTCCGCGATCGGCGATACCAAATCCTTGGGGAAGGTCGGCGGCAAGACGATTGTTTTTTACCTGCTGACAACGGCGCTGGCGGTTACGGTGGCGATTACAGTCGCTACGGTTGTAAGGCCGGGCGTAGGGCTGGACATGTCTTCGATTGAGACAGGAGAGACAACCGTTGCTGAAAATGTATCCGTGGCAGATACGATCCTGAACATTATCCCGGAAAATCCGATCGGCGCGCTGGCGGACGGGACGATGCTGCAGATTATTTTGTTCGCGCTGCTGATCGGCGTGCTGCTGGCGAAGATGGGAGAGCGCACGGAACTGATCGCCAATCTGTTTAACCAGTGCAATGAGCTGATGATGGAGATGACAAATCTGGTTATGGCGCTGGCTCCGGTCGGTGTGTTTTGCATGATCGCGAAAACATTTGCGAATTTGGGCTTTGATGCGTTCCTGCCGCTTTTAAAATACATGGGAAGCGTACTTTTAGGACTTTTGATCCAATGCCTGGTCGTATATATGCTTTTATTGGTTATATTTACAAGGCTCAATCCAGGAAAGTTTTTGAAAAAATTTTTCCCGGTTATGGCGTTTGCATTTTCCACTTCAACCTCGAATGCGACAATCCCGATGAACATCGATACACTGGAAGAGAGAATCGGCGTATCCAGAAAGATTTCGTCCTTTACGATTCCGCTTGGCGCAACCATTAATATGGACGGGACTTCCATTATGCAGGGGGTAGCTGTCGTATTTGCGGCGCAGGCGTATGGTATGCAGCTGGGCGCGCAGGGATATCTGACCGTAATCGCTACGGCTACGCTGGCTTCGATCGGAACGGCAGGCATTCCGTCTGTCGGCCTGGTCACGCTGTCCATGGTATTTACCGCAGTCGGCCTTCCGGTAGAAGCGATTATGCTGATTATGGGCGTAGACCGTATTCTGGATATGATCCGTACCGCGGTCAATATTACCGGGGACGCAGTATGTACGACAATCGTAGCGCACCAAAACGGCGATCTGGACCGGGAAGTATTTAACAGAATGGAGGAGAGCAATGCGTAAAAAAACGGTATATGCATCTGTCATCCTGTTCTGTCTGGCGCCGCTGCTGCTGTCTGTTCTAAGCGGCTGCGGCGGCCGGAACAAACAAAATGCAGATCAACGGCAGGAAAGCTCAAAAACAGATGATGACCCAATTTCCGGACAGGAAGCAAGCTCAAAAACGGATGATGCAGCCGCAGCCGGGGAATGTCCGGATCAGATCCGTAAACGCGGCTATCTGATAGCGGGATGCAAGACGGATGTACCCGGCTTAAGCTTCTATGATTCCGAAACAGACACCTGGTCAGGGCTGGAAGTAGAACTAGCCTGGCAGACAGCGGCAAAACTTTTTGAAGTCAGCATCGATGAAGCAAAACAGCAGCAGCTGGTTCAGTTTACAGGCGTAACTGTTGCCGACCGCGAAAAAAAGCTGGAAAGCAAAGAAGTGGACTGTTTGTTTGCCACTTATACGATCACGAAAGAGCGCAAAGAGAAATTTGCCTTTTCAGACAGTTATTACACAGATTATATCGGCCTGATGGTCCGCACCTTTGGAGAAGATCCCAACTCCCTGGGCAGCAGAGAAATCCGTTCCATTGCGGATTTGGACGGCAAAAAAATCGGAGTGGCCAAAAACGCGACAACCAGGAAAATGTTTCTGGACTATATACAGACTATGAATAATATCCAGACAGCTCCGGTATTTTTTGAATACAAAACTTATCAGGCGCTGTTCTCGGCCTTAAAAAAAGGGGAAATTGATGTAATGGCAGTAGACGTCAGCATCCTGCGCGGATACGAAGACCCGTCCGTAAAAATCCTAAACGACCGCTTCGGCGGACAGCGTTACGGCGTGGCAGTACGCAAGGAAGACGCCGGGCTGCTTACGTATGTCAATGACGCGCTTAAACAATAAGAAACAAGAACCAGACGCTTCACAGGCGCCTCACTGTTACAAATAAAACCTAACAGCAGCCACTGTAAAGCCAGCCAAAACCAGACGCTGCGGGCGGCCGCGTCCCCGCCTGCCGCCCGCAGCGTCGTCCGGGTTCCCATTCTCCAAAAAAAGCATTTAATCTGGAAAATACTGACTCGGATTCTTCCCAAATTCCCGCTTAAACGCTTTCAAAAAATTAGAATAATCATTAAACCCGCTCTGCAGACAAGCCTCCATCACCGTACATCCGTCACGCAGCAGATTACGCGCTGTAATCAGTCTTTTTTTCATAATATACTGATAAAGCGACAGCCCTGTAAATTCCTTAAACTGCCTGCTCAAATGATATTTACTCGTAAAAAACTGGTCTTCCAGCCTGCCCAAAGACAGATCTTCAGACAGATTTTCATTAATAAACAATACAATCTGGTTGATCTTTTCATTTTCCGTTACATCATATTTCACAGAATCCGGCGTATCATAATAAGCGCGGCTGACCTGCACAAGAAATTCCGTCAGATAAGCGGAAGCCAGCGCGGAACTGCCAAATTCCGAACTGCTTTTCGCTTTGGAAATCTGGGTACACAATGTCTTTAAGCGGGTAATATTTTCACTGTCCGGCCGGATCAGACGGTAATCTTTTGAAGCAGCGTCACTAAAACAGGCGCTTAAGTCTTCGCCATAGAAATCTTTCAGCATCCGAAAAAAATCATCGGACAGCCACACGACGATTCGTTCATACGGTTTTCCTTCGCGGATATCCGGACGGTGGATATCGGAACTGTTGGTCAGCAGGATATCTCCGGGACGCAGCTTATAGCATTTTCCTTCGATCGTATAGGTTACATTTCCGGACAGGAAAAAATAGATTTCATAAAAGGGATGTTGGTGAAAATCTACAGATAGCGGTCTTTCGTTATATGTATGGTGATATTCAAAGTATTTTTCGGTCATAATTTGGGTCGGATTGAATTCTTCTCTGTACATATTGAATAAAAAACTCCTTATAAAATGTGTGAATAAATACAGGTTAACGGGTGATACTGTATATTATATGGCAAGATTCACCATATTTCAAGCGCAATCTGCCACGTATTCCGTCATATTTTTTGTTATACTAAATTCAACAAAACAAAGCCGGACTGAAACATGAACGAAAAGCATTACCAAAATCCGGGGGCTGACTATAAAAACGGGAATTTGCGACAGGCTGGATACGGGATTGTGGGAGGAGTGGCTTTGCTCTTGAATAAAAGAAGGAGGTATTTTTTTATGCAGATGACATTTCGCTGGTATGGGGAAGGCAATGACAGCATCACGCCGGAAATGATCAAACAGATCCCTGGAGTTACGGGCCTTGTATGGGCGCTGCACGATAAGCAGGCAGGCGAAGTATGGGAGGTAGAAGAGATCGAAGAGGCGCGCCGTCAGATTGAGGGCGCAGGATTTCATATGGATGTGGTAGAGAGTGTGAACGTTCACGACGATATTAAGATCGGTCTTCCAACCAGAGACGAGTATATCGAAAACTACAAGACCACACTGCGCAACCTGGCAAAATTTGGGGTTAAAGTTGTTACATACAACTTTATGCCGATTTTTGACTGGACAAGGACAGACTTGTTCCATCCGCTGGAAGATGGTTCGACCGCGCTTTTTTATGAAAAGAACAAGATCCAGGATGACTATAAGGAAATGGCAGACTATATCTTAAACAATCTGCACGGAATGACATTTCCAGGGTGGGAGCCGGAACGTATGGCGAAGCTGGACGAGCTGTTTGAGGCATATCGTCCGGTCACAAAAGAAAAATTGTGGGAAAACCTGCAATATTTCCTGGAAGCAATTATGCCGACCTGCCACGAGACAGGGATTAAAATGGCAATCCATCAGGATGATCCGCCATGGGATATTTTTGGCATTCCGCGTCTGTTATGCGACAAGGAATCAATCGGACGCTTCCTTAGCATGGTAGATGATGAATATAATTGTCTGTGTCTTTGCTCTGGTTCACTCGGCGCTAACGAGAAGAACAATGTAGCGGATATTGTGCGCACTTACTGCGACCGCATCGCGTTTGCGCACATCCGTAATGTACGTCATTATCCGAATGGGGATTTTACCGAAGCTTCCCACAGGGACTGTGACGGAGATACCGGCATTTTGGAGATTATGCGCGCTTACCATGACTGCGGTTATACAGGCTATGTGCGCCCGGATCACGGACGCCATATCTGGGGCGAGCAGTGCAGACCAGGCTACGGGCTTTATGACCGCGCGCTTGGCATTATGTATCTGTGGGGCTGCTGGGATATGCTGGAACGGCTGGAAGGCAAAGCTTAACAAGGATTACCTGACGGGACGGTCGTCAGGATATGAATAACCGTTCCATAGGTAATCGGAACGGTTCGGATATTGAAAGGAGAAGAAGATGGAATTACCATTAAATATTGATTTTTCAGGAAAAGTAGTTGTGGTTACAGGCGCGGGCGGCGTACTTTGCGGGACGATGGCAAAAGCGTTTGCACAGGCAGGCGCAAAAGTAGCAGCGCTCGACCTGAATGAAGAAGCAGTAAAAAAACTGGCAGATGAATGCAAAGCCGAAGGCTATGTGTGTGAAGGATACAAAGCGAACGTGCTGGAGACCGAAGCGCTGGAGGAAGTACACGCACAGATCCAAAAAGACTTCGGGCCATGCGATATTTTAATTAACGGCGCAGGCGGCAACAATCCAAGGGCCACGACAGACAACGAATACCAGCATGAAGCAGCAGACGGGCAGAAGACGTTCTTCGATCTGGATTCTGCAGGCGTGGACTTTGTATTTAAGCTGAATTTCCAGGGAACGCTGCTGCCGACCCAGGTTTTTGCAAAAGATATGGTAGAGAGAAAAAGCGGCTGTATTCTGAATATATCTTCGATGAATGCTTATATTCCGCTGACCAAGATTCCGGCATATTCCGGTGCAAAGGCTGCGGTTTCCAATTTTACTCAGTGGCTTGCAACGCATTTTGCAGGAACAGGCATCCGCTGCAACGCAATCGCTCCAGGATTCCTCGTTTCCAATCAGAACCGTGCGCTGCTGTTTCATGAGGACGGCACGCCGACAGCGCGTTCCAATAAGATTTTAAATGGTACGCCGATGGCGCGTTTTGTGGACGGAGAAGAACTTTTGGGCGGTGTATTCTTCCTTTGCGACGATAAGGCTGCAAGTGCGATTACTGGTGTTGTACTTCCGATTGACGCAGGATTTGCTGCATATTCCGGAGTTTAAAAAAATTTGGCATATCCTATTGACGAATGGAAAAAATATGATATAATGTTTTCTAGTGCTAAAATATTACCTAACAGTTGATACGCACAATACGCAACTGGAGGGAGGTTAGGTGTGAGAATATGTCAAATGTGATCGTAAAAGAGAACGAGACTTTAGATTCCGCATTACGCAGATTCAAAAGAAACTGTGCAAAAGCTGGAATTCAGCAGGAGATTCGTAAAAGAGAACATTATGAAAAACCAAGTGTTCGCCGGAAAAAGAAATCCGAAGCTGCAAGAAAACGTAAATATAACTAAATCCGTAAGGGATTAGGAAGGGCCGCTGCTGTGCAGTGGCTCTTTTAAGTATAGGAGGATGAACGATGGAAAACAGAATATCAGGTACTACCGGCTTGTTAGCGCTGATCGGCTCCCCGGTCGGGCATTCTGGCTCACCGGCCATGTACAATTACAGCTTTCAAAAACTGGGACTGGATTATGTCTACGTAGCTTTTGACGTACCGCAGCGCGAAGTGCCAAAAGCGATTGAAGCCATACGTACGTTTCATATGCGCGGCTGTAATGTAACTATGCCGGATAAGACCGAAGCCGTAAAATATATGGACGAGCTGTCTCCGGCCGCACGTCTGATTGGGGCAGTCAATACTATAGTCAATGAGGATGGAAAGCTGACGGGTTATATCACAGACGGCGAAGGATTCGTGCAGAACCTGCGCGACCATGGGGTACAGATCCAGGGAGAAAAAATTACCGTAGCGGGCGGCGGCGGGGCTGCGACAGCGATTCAGGTACAATGCGCGCTGGATGGTGCGAGAGAAATTTCGATTTTTAACAGCAAAGACGCCTTTTTTGCGCGTACGTTGGAAACCGCGGAAAAAATCCGAAAAGAACGGCCGGACTGCATCGTAAATGTGTTTGATCTTGCAGACGAAGCGGCGATGAAAGCAGAGATTGCTTCCAGCGGGATTTTTGCAAACGCCACGATCGTAGGTATGAAACCGATGGACAACGAAAGCATCGTAAAAGACCTTTCAGTGTTCCGGCCGGGGCTTGTCGTCTGCGATGCGGTTTACAATCCGAAAGAAACCAGACTGCTGCGGGAAGCAAAAGCTGCCGGCTGCACCTGCGTGTCCGGCGAGGGAATGCTGCTTTGGCAGGGCGCCGCGGCTTTTCGGCTCTATACCGGACAGGAAATGCCTGTCGAGGAAGTGAAAGCGCGGTTTTTTAACAGTTAAGAGAAATAACCGTGCGGTTATGATGCCCGCAATTTGTCCCAATTTAAGGTTTTTTTAATCAAAACAGCATATGCTAATAAAATCCACATCACAAAGTAAGGAGAACCCCATAAAAATGAGCGAATTATCACATTTGGATGAACTGGAAGCAGAAGCCATCTACATCATCCGCGAAGTAGCTGCCGAATGCGAAAAACCCGTTATGCTCTATTCGATCGGCAAAGACAGTTCTGTTATGCTGCACCTTGCCATGAAAGCGTTTTACCCGGAAAAACCGCCGTTTCCGTTTCTGCATGTCAATACGACCTGGAAATTCCGGGAAATGATCGAGTTCCGCGACCGTATGGCGGCGAAGCTCGGCATTGAAATGTTAGAGTATATTAACGAAGACGGCGTCGCAAGAGGCATTAACCCGTTTGACCACGGCGCGGCTTATACCGACATTATGAAAACCCAGGCATTAAAACAGGCGTTAAATAAATACGGATTTACCGCGGCTTTCGGAGGCGGCCGCCGCGACGAGGAAAAATCCCGGGCCAAAGAGAGGATCTTTTCGTTCCGCAATGAAAATCATGCGTGGGACCCGAAAAACCAGCGGCCTGAAATGTGGAAGCTGTTTAATACGATGATCCACCAGGGCGAGAGCATCCGCGTATTTCCGATTTCCAACTGGACCGAAAAGGATATCTGGCAATATATCCGCCGGGAACAGATCGAGATCGTGCCGCTTTATTTTGCAAAAGAACGCCCGGTCGTTGCCCGCGACGGCAATCTGATTATGGTGGACGATGACCGGATGAAGCTGCGCGACGGGGAAACCGTAGAATTTAAAAAAGTACGCTTCCGCACGCTTGGCTGTTATCCGCTGACCGGAGGCTGCGAGTCGCAGGCGGATACGCTGGACGCTATTATCGAAGAGACGTTAAGCGCTGTAGAGTCAGAACGTACGTCACGCGTCATTGATCACGAAGCCGCGGGAAGCATGGAGAGAAGGAAGCGGGAGGGATATTTCTAAATGAACGGTTTATTAAAATTTATTACATGCGGCAGTGTGGATGACGGCAAATCCACACTGATCGGACATATTTTATACGACGCCAAGCTGCTCTACGCAGACCAGGAGCGCGCGCTGGAACTGGACAGCAAAGTCGGCAGCAGGGAGGGCGCGATCGATTATTCTCTGCTGCTGGACGGGCTGATGGCGGAGCGGGAGCAGGGGATTACAATCGACGTCGCTTACCGCTATTTTACGACAGATCATCGCAGCTTTATTGTGGCGGATACACCGGGACACGAAGAATATACCAGAAATATGGCGGTCGGCGCTTCGTTTGCGGAGCTTGCCGTAATTTTAGTCGATGCGCAGGCAGGCGTGTTGGTGCAGACGAGACGGCATGCCAGAATTTGCGCGCTGATGGGTATCCGGTATTTTGTATTTGCTGTCAATAAAATGGATCTGGCTGGCTACAGCGAACAGCGTTTTTTAGAAATTGAAGCGCAGATCCGTACACTGGCGCAGGAATTATCGTTAAGCAGCGTCCGGATTATTCCGGTATCCGCGACCGAAGGAGACAATATTACGACGAAAAGCGCAAATATGCCATGGTACGAGCAGGAAGATCTATTGACCTATCTGGAAAATATTGATACGAGCGTAAAAACCAGGGAAACAGGCGCGTATCTTCCGGTACAGCGGGTATGCCGTCCAAACCATGAATTTCGCGGATTCCAGGGACAGGTGGAAGCCGGGGAATTTACTGTCGGAGACGAGATCGAAGCGCTGCCGGGACGCCAGAGGGCAAGCATCCGTTCGATTTTGGTCGGAGATCAGGCGTGTGAATCCGTCAGCAAAGGTCAGCCAGCGACGATCCAGTTAGACCGGGAAATTGATATTTCGCGCGGCAGTGTGCTGGTCAAAGACGCGCAGATTACGCTGTCCAAGAAAGTGACAGCGACAATTTTGTGGATGGATGATGAAAGCCTGCATACAGAACAGGATTATCTGATTAAAATCGGTACCAGGCAGATGCCGGCGATGGTCAGCAGCATCCATTATAAAGTAGACGTCAATACCGGAAACCACCTGCCTGCGGTATCCCTGCAGAAAAATGAGATTGCGGTCTGTGATATTGTGCTGTCGGAAAATATGGTGGTGGATGAATTTTGCAGACATAAAACGATGGGCGAACTGATCCTGATCGACCGTGTCAGCCATATGACGTCCGCGTGCGGCGTTGTAGACAGCACGAGGGGCAGAGGCGACAGGGATAAGATGACGTCGTTTCAGTACGGAGATTTAAAAGCAAACGCGGGTATTTTTAAGGAATACTATCTGAATCTGTTTTTGGATACGATTACAAAGGAAAGTCCGCATAATGGAACGTTTACGGTCGGCGATACGGTTCCGGTCCAAGGAGAAAGCTACCATTATCCGGCATATTTTGATATGATTATCCTGCATGAGCATATGGCGGTCAGCATCCGTGACAGCAAAATTGCAAAAATCATTTCCGTAGACGATTATCAATATGAGGGCTACCCGATTGTGAACGGCCGGGGCTGCGCGATGCGCGTGCAGAACCAGCAGGAAGTAGAGCAGCTGATCCGTGAGTTTGATACAACGGCAA
The DNA here is from genome assembly GCA_009774535.1 of Lachnospiraceae bacterium. GTDB lineage: Bacteria > Bacillota > Clostridia > Lachnospirales > Lachnospiraceae > Eubacterium_J. Next base: position 5,475 of record VSNY01000085.1, on the reverse strand, counting down.
AAGACGGCGAAGCGCAGTTTTATAACCGCTGGCTGCGGTTTGAGACGTACCGGAGTATTGTATTTAAAGATAATTTCTGGGGACAGAACGTTCAAAAATAGGAGAAAAGAAGAAAGACGGATGGTGCAGACATACGTAATGCGCTGGAAAACGGCTTGAGAAGGAAATTTTACAGGAACTTTACATTTGGATAACCTGGATTTTACCTGGGCATAATAGAATACTGTCAGAACCTGTTGGACTGCCACTTTTTTTCAGGTGGCAGTTTTTAAGTACACAGAAAAAAGGAGCAGATTATGAAAGATACCTTGCAGATCCTATTCGGTTTACTGGGCGGCCTGGCAATATTTATTTTTGGCATGAACATGATGAGTGAGTGCCTGCAGAAAGCCGCAGGTGAAAAAATGAAAAGCATCCTGGCGCTGCTGACGAAAAACCCGGTAATGGGTGTGCTGGCAGGTGCTTTAACAACAGCAGTGCTGCAAAGCAGCAGTGCGACGACGGTTATGGCGATCGGATTTGTGAGCGCCGGACTGATGAGCCTGCCGCAGTCTATATCGATTATCCTGGGCGCGAATATTGGTACGACAATGACGGCACAGATCATTGCGTTTAAAATCAGTGATTATATTTATCTGTTTATTTTTGCAGGCTTTGCGGTGGCTTATGCTGCAAAAACGGAAAAGTTAAAAAATATCGGGCAGACAGTTTTTGCGTTTGGCCTGTTATTTTTAGGGATCGAGACGATGGGAAGCGTGATGAAGCCTTTGGCTGGCAGTCCGTTTTTTTTAGACCTGATCGGGAAAGTAGGTAATATCCCGGTACTTGGCGTGCTTGTGGGTACTTTTATGACCCTGATTGTGCAGAGCAGTTCCGCCACAATCGCAGTGCTGCAGAATTTTGCGCAGCAGCCCGCGGCAGATGGCGTGACAAGTATTTTAGGTCTGGCGGGCGCGATACCGATTCTGTTGGGCGATAATGTCGGTACGACAATTACGGCGCTTTTAGCCTGTATTGGACAGGCAAAAGACGCAAAGCGGACGGCGTTGGCGCACTGTATTTTTAACTTGTCCGGCTGTCTGCTGTTTATCTGGCTGATCCAGCCGTTTGCGGCGCTGATCCGCATGATTTCTCCGGCCGGACCGGAAGTGGAAGTGATCTCCAGGCAGATTGCGAACGCGCATACGATGTTCAATCTGGTAATGACCCTGATCTGGACGCCGCTGCTGCCGTATATGGTAAAGATTGTAACCGCTTTGATCCGCGAGGGCGCGCAGCCTGTTAAAGATCTGTCTGCGCCGCTTTATCTGGGCAGCAGGCTGACCGCACAGCCTGCCGCGGCGCTGCAGCTGGTGGAAAAAGAAATGCTCCATTGCGGAGAAGCTGCCAACGGGCTGCTGGCAGATGTGGCCGGGGCCGTGCGCGCCGATGATAAAAAGACGGCCTTACAGACATTGGAAAAAGCCGGGCAGATCCGTCAGCTTTATGAAAATCTGACCGAGTACCTGTCAGATCTGCTAACGGCCGGAAGTATGAGCGAAGAGCAGGCAGGTCAGGCCGCTGGAATTTTGTATCTGCTCGGCGATCTGGATCGGATTGCGTATTTGAGCCAGGAGATTTTGGAAATGCTGACGGATAAAGACAAGAAGTATAAAAATCTGAAATATTCCAAAGAAGCCAGAAAAGATCTGGAACAGGGGCTGTATCTGATCGTGGAGATGTACGGGGAGGCGTTTCGTATGCTTGTAGACGGCGACCGGGACAGAACGAAGAAAATACGCAAGAAAAAAGAAAAGCTGCTGGAATTAAGCCTTCGTATGCGAAAAGCGCATCTGGACCGTGTGGAGAAAGGAAAGTGCAGCGCGAAGCTTACCAAACCGTTTTATAAGATTTTAAATGCGATTGACCGTCTGAGCAACAGCTGTGCAAACCTGGCGGATGATTCTTACCTGCAATCATAGAACAGGATAGAACAGGATGAATCAGGGCAGATCCGGATCATTCAGGCGGCAGGCTGCGGCATGGCCGCCGCAGATGGGGCGCATGCCGCTGGCATTTTAATCTCAGCCCATACAATGGTGGAGAGAAGAAAGTATTTGCGCCAGTTCTTCCACCTGCATCTGTCCCGGCGCAGATGTTTTGCCTACTGCCGCGAAGGTGACCGCAGAACCGAAAGTTTCTCCGCAGATGCGGCTAATGACCCCGGCAGCGCCCATAGCCATCGTAATGACCGGGCGTTTGGCTGATTCGCGGCGCATCTGTTCCGTTGCGGACAGCAGCGTCAGTACGTCGGCGCTGCTTTGCGGCATAACGGCGATTTTTAACAGATCCGCTCCCAGTTCCTGCATGCTGCAAAGCTTTTGTATGATTTCTGCTTTTTGCGGTGTATGGGAAAAATTATGGTTGGATGCGATGACTTTTACCCCGTTTGCATGCGCTGCAGCGACCAGCTGTCTGACAGCTTCTTCCCCGGCGGACAACTCTGCGTCGATCAGATCCGCAAGACCTGTCTGTACGACGGATTCATAAAAGGCTGTATAATCCTGCAGCCCGATCGGCTTTTCGCCGCCTTCCTGTTTGGTACGAAAGGTACACAGCAGGGGCATTTCATTTAAAATCCCGCGAAGTTCTGTCAGAATTTCTTTTACTTTTTGCAAATCATCGGCCTTAGTAAACCAGTCGGCACGCCATTCGGTAAAGTCGGCTTTGCTTTCCCGGATTTTTTGCGCGGCTGTTACGATTTCTTCTTTGGTAACTCCGACGATTGGTACGCAGATTTTTGGGATACCCGCGCCGATTGTCAGATTTCGGATAACTACTGTCTGCATGTCTGTTTCTCCCATTCCATAAGCTGGCCGGTTAGTTCCTTACAAATCGCAGCCTGGTCTTTTCCGTCTGTTTGGATAACCAGATCTGCCGCCGCTTCATATTTTTCACGGCGCTGCTCCATCAGATTGGAAATAAACGCCACATCCATATGTCCTTCTAAGAGCGGACGCTCATGGCTGTTTTTAACCCTGTCATAAATAGTCTGCGGGCTGGCTGTCAGCAGTACGACCTTTCCGTGTTTTTTCATTTCAGCTACATTATTTTCCCGCATTGGCGTTCCTCCGCCGCAGGATATGACGGCATTTTCTTTGTCCCGCAGTTCCACGAGCAGCGCCGTCTCCAGATTCCGGAAATATGCTTCTCCGTGCCGGGCGAAAATCTCTGTAATCGGCATGCCTTCTCTTTCTGAAATTAATTGATCCATTTCAATCTTTTCCATTCCGTAATTTCGGCATAAATAATCCGAAATCGCAGATTTTCCGCTTCCCATAAATCCGATCAGGAAGATCTTGTATGTACCTAATGGTTTTGAATGATGTTCCATAATTGCAGCTCCTTTCCGTTTGATTATAGCAAGAACGTAAAAGTCTGTAAAGTGCAGAATAAAGGGCGGCAAATTGATAGAACTGCCAAAATGGCCGCGTCTTATAACAGCAGTTGCAAACGAAAGGTTCTAAATCCCCCGCCTGTTCATATATATAGTCATGGGACAACTCCAAAAATATCTGTATTTTCCAGGCATGGAAGGGAGGATTTTATGAAGCATATTTTAAAAATATTTCCATTACATATCCGTGAGGAACTTCAGCATGTATTTGGGACGCTGGACAATATAGAAGAAATCCGTGTCCGGGTCAGCCAGCCGATTATGTTCCTGACAGATCAGGGTGAATATTTTTTCAGCAGAAAAGACAGCCATCTGACCAAAGATACACAAGACGCCTACGCGGTTACTTCGCATGATATCAGCGATATGCTCGTCTTTATCAGCCGCTATTCGCTGTTTGCCTTTGAAGAAGAGATCCGCAATGGTTTTATCACGATCGAAGGCGGCCACCGTGTGGGATTAAGCGGACAGGCAGTGTTTCAGGAAGGATGGATGCAGACGATCCGCAATATATCTTATCTGAATATCCGGATCAACCATGAAAAAAAGGAGTGTGCCAGGCGCCTGATCCCGCATTTGTACCGCCAGCCCGCGCTGCGGCAGTCCGGCATTTACAATACGCTGCTGATCTCTCCGCCGGGCAGGGGTAAGACGACGCTGCTGCGGGACCTGATCCGGCTGCTTTCGGACGGTTCCAGGGAACATACCGGGTTAAAGGTCAGCATTGTGGATGAACGTTCCGAAATCGCAGGCTGCTACCGTGGGGTGCCGCAAAATGACGTGGGCATGCGCACGGATGTGCTGGACGGATGCCCGAAATCCAGCGGAATGATGCTTTTAATCCGCACGATGTCCCCGCAGGTAGTGGCGGTGGATGAGCTTGGTTCCAAGGAGGATGTGGAGGCGGTCGCTTATGCGGTTCACTGTGGATGCAGCATCCTGGGTTCCATTCATGCAGCGGACTTAGACGAAGTAAAGCGCAAACCGGTACTGCGGGAATTTTTGGAACAGAAGTTTTTTGAACGGTATCTGGTGATTGATAAAGACGCAGGCGGCGCCCGTACCTATAAACTCTATAACGCCAGGCAGGAACTGCTATGCTAAAGCTTTTGGGATGCATCTGTATTCTGGCTGCATCGGGAGGGATGGCATACAGCTGTGTGGCGGGACTCAGACAAAAGCTGCGGCAGACGGAGCTTTTGTTAGAGCTGCTGACGGCGATCGAAGGAGAAATTACTTACAGCCGCTGCCCGCTGCCGGAACTGCTCGCGCATCTGGCGCAGCACATACAGCAGCCCTATGGGAAGCTGCTGCAGGAAACGGGCGCGCGTATGGAAGACCGTATCGAGGCGGATATTCCGTTTTTGTGGAAAGAGGTCTGCGGTACGTTCCGCCCGCAGCTGGATCTACCGTCAGAAGCTTATCAGGTGCTGCTGCGGGTAGGCGAAGTTTTTTCTTATACGTCCCTGGATGCGTCCCTGCAGCTTTTGGAACTTGGGAGGAAAAGGCTGACGGCTGTAGCGGAAAGCCGTTATGCCGAGTTTGCGGGAAAAAGGAAATTGTATTGCTGTCTGTGTTATATGGCGGGCCTTTTTTCGATGATCTTATTATTGTGAAAGGGCGGAGCTGTCTGCAAAACGTATTTTGTATTTTGAGTGGATCTGATAGGGATGGGAATGGATGGGAAGCAGTATTACGGAAGGAAAGAAGAAATGAGTATAAATTTGATTTTTAAAATAGCGGCGGTCGGCATTATCGTATCGGTGCTGAGCCAGGTGTTAAAACACAGCGGCCGGGAGGAACACGCGTTTTTGATCAGCCTTGCCGGGCTGATGGTCGTTCTGTTTTGGGTAGTGCCGTATATTTACGAACTGTTTCAGACGATGCAGTCGCTGTTTGCCTTATAGGAAGGACGGAGAGCGTATGGATGTATTTAAAGTCGCGGCGTTTGCGGTCAGCGGCGTGCTGCTGGCGCTGATGCTGCGGCAGACGAAGCCGGAATACAGCGTGTTTTTAAGCATGGCGGTCTGTATCTGTAT
>VSNY01000084.1 GCA_009774535.1 Lachnospiraceae bacterium | reverse complement strand
GCAGCGTGTTATGGCTTTGAATTTATTTTTAAAGGATATTTACAGTAAGAAACAGATCGTAAAGGATGGAATTGTCCCGGAGGATTTTATTTTTGCTTCCAGTGGGTATATGGCAGAATGCGAGGGAGTAGTCCCGCCAAAAGGCATTTATTCCCATATATCCGGAATTGACCTTGTGAAAGGAAAAGATAATAACTGGTACATATTGGAAGACAATTTAAGAGTGCCTTCCGGGGCGTCCTATCCCATGATTGCAAGGGATTTGTGCAGAAGGAGCTCCCCGGATACCTTTCACAATTACAGGCTGGAGGACAACCGTAATTATGCGGAGCTGCTCCGAAGAGCGATGGATTATGTAAATCCGGGAGGGCATACAGTGATTTTGACGCCGGGAAGATATAATGCCGCATATTTTGAACATTCCTATCTGGCGGAAAAGACAGGGGCGCATCTTGTCACAGGTTCTGAGCTGATGGCAGAAAATGACATCCTGTACTATATTTCTTCAGCCGGAACAAGGGAAAAGGTGGGAGTTGTATACCGCAGAATATCAGATGAGTATCTGGACCCGATGAATTTTAACCCGGAATCCCTGATTGGCATTCCACATATTTATGAGGTGTTCCGAAAAGGGAATGTGGCGCTCATGAATGCACCGGGAAATGGGGTGGCAGATGACAAGGGGATTTATTATTTTGTACCTAAGATGATTCGGTATTATTTAGAGGAAGAACCGGTTCTTAGCAATGCGCCGACATACCTGCCTTTTTATGAGGAGGATATGAAGTATGTTCTGGCCCATTTTGATGATTTGGTATTAAAGGACGTAGCAGAGGCAGGAGGATATGGCGTTGTATTTGGCAATTCCATGACAAAGCAGCAGAAACAGGATTTTATTGCCCTGCTGCAAAGAGAGCCGAGAAGGTTTATTGCACAGGAAGTGATTGATTTTCAGGATCTGGATATTGTGGACAATGGAGAAATTGTACCGAGAAAGGCAGACCTGCGGGCATTTGTAGTGACGGCAGAGGAGCCGTTAGTCTGGAAAAGCGGGCTGACGAGATTTTCCAGAAATACCGATTCGTTCATCGTGAATTCATCACAGGGAGGAGGTTTTAAAGACACATGGGTATTATATCAGTAGAACAGGCGGATCATTTATTTTGGCTGGGAAGGTATACGGAGCGTGTATACACGACACTTCGTCTTTATTTCCCAAGTTATGACAGCATGATTGATGAAACAGTTGACAGTTATCAGGCATTTTGCGAATCCATTGATATTCCGGACGTTTACTCATCGAAGGAAGACTTTTTGAGACGTTATCCCTTTGATGCGGATAATCCGGATTCGATTATAAGTAATTTGAACCGGGCATATGACAATGCCATTGTACTTAGGGAAAGTATTGGATCAGAGGCGCTCTCTTATATTCAGCTTGCGATCTATGACATGAATAAAGCGGCGGCGAGCAGTTCCCCGATGATAGAGCTGCAGTATCTTATGGATCATATTTTATCATTCTGGGGAATTGCAGACGACCAGATTGATTCTGAACAGGTACGGAACATGATTAAGGCCGGAAAACGGATTGAGCGTATTGATATGTATGCACGGCTGAAAGTATCAAGGGAGGAACTGATAAGAGAAGTATGCCGCATGATTCCAAGGGTGGAAAGAAGCGGGCTGGTTTATGATAAGGCAAGGCTGGAGCAGATGAAAAGCCTTGTGGAAAATCCTGATTTGGATTACTATAAGATTGTATCTAATGTTGAAGCAATTATATAGTAATATGACAAGTTAGGAGTGATTTGGTGTCAGTATTGCACTTTGAGTATAAGATGGAAATAAAGTATGAGGAATATGTCGGCAGGTGTTATTTTACAATTAAGTGTATTCCAAAGGAAGATGCAAGGCAGCATTTACTAGGACTTGAGCTTTCTGTACTGCCTGAAACGGCATATTCCTGGGGAGAGGATTCTTTTGGAAACAGGCAGATATATGGCTGTGAGACAGAGCCCCATAACCAGTTTGTGTTTCATGCCGTTGGGGATGTGGAAATCCTTCAGACAGATTACGAAGAGGAGGCAGGGGATGAAATGACTGGTATTTTCTGTGTTCCCTATGGAAAGTGTGTACCCGGTTTTGGACTTTCGGAATATTATAAATCTCAGGATTTTTCAGGGTGTAAAAGCCATTATGAAATATGTATGGCGCTGATGCATAGTTTGTATCGGGATTTTTCCTATGTGCCGGGAGCTACTCAGGTGGGCACTACGGCGGATGAGGCCTGGGAGCTGGGCAGAGGCGTCTGCCAGGATTATGCACATATTTATATTACACTGCTTCGGATGGCGGGAATCCCCGCCCGGTATGTATGCGGGCTGATTATCGGCGAGGGTGCAAGCCATGCATGGGCAGAGGCGCTTTGCGGCGATCGGTGGATAGCATTTGACCCGACAAATGATTGTCTGGTATTAGACCATTATATAAAGCTTGGTCATGGCAGGGATGCAGCAGACTGTGCAATTAACCGCGGTCTTATGTGGAATGGCGGGACGCAGTCTCAGACGATATCTGTTCTGGTGGAAAAATGTGAATGAGAAAGGAAAGAATAACATGATAAAGACGATAGCATCAGTGGGGCTGCCTGTGGACGAGGTATTGGAAATCAGGAAAAACCGCATTATGCCGGAGAATCCTACAAACGATATGAAGCGCATTAGTATTGTCACGGGTATTCACGGAGATGAACTGGAGGGGCAGTATGTATGTTTTGAACTGCAGCGGCGTATCGAACAGGACAAAGGACGTCTGGCAGGAATTGTAGATATTTATCCGGCAATGAATCCTCTGGGAATTGATTCTATTACCAGGGGAATTCCGGCATTTGATCTGGATATGAACCGTCTGTTTCCGGGAGATATTGACGGAAGTATGATGGAACACGTAGTCGCCCGGATTATGGAGGATGTGGCAGGCTCGGACTGTGTGCTTGATATTCATGCCAGCAATATTTATCTGACAGAGATACCGCAGATCCGTATTAATGAGCTGCATCAGGATATTCTTGTGCCAATGGCAGAGGAGGCTAATGTTGATTTTATATGGGTACATGGAGCCAGCACAGTGCTGGAATCTACCTTTGCATACAGCCTGAACCATATTGGGACTCCGGTGCTGGTAGTAGAAATGGGGGTAGGAATGCGCATCACGCAGGAGTATGGGAACCAGATGGTGGACGGAATCTTTCATTTGATGAAAAAGATGGGAATTTGGAAGGGAGAAGTAAAACCGGTAAGAAAACCAATTATTTCACGAAATCCTGAGGACGTCTGTTATCTGAACGCAAGTGTTGGCGGCGTGTTTATTCCGGCGGTGCAGCATGGCGCAAAACTGAAAAAAGATGAAATCGTAGGACGGATTGTAGATCCGCTGTGTGGAAAGATATTAGATGAGGTGCAGGCTCCTGAGGACGGCATGTTATTTACCATAAGAGATTATCCGATTGTAGTGGAAGGTTCTCTTATGGGGCGATTGCTGAAAAAGGAGGTATGCGGTTATGAATAAAAGAGTGGTTTATGAAATGAGGGGGTTGTATAGGGATACATTCCGTGTAAAAGGATATGAGTTTGGGACAGGAAAAAAGTCAGTCTGTATTGTGGGGAGTTCCAGGGGAAATGAAGTGCAGCAGCTGTACTGCTGTTCCAGGCTGGTAAAGAAAATGAAGCAGCTTGAGGAAGAGGGACGGATTGCAGATGGCATTAAGATATTAATCCTGCCTTCTATCAATCCGTATTCCATGAATATACAGAAAAGGTTCTGGTCAACCGATAATACGGATATTAACAGAATGTTTCCAGGATATAATCTGGGGGAAACTACCCAGAGAATTGCAGACGGTGTTTTTCAGGAGATTTCAGAGTATCAGTTTGGTATTCAGTTTACATCTTTTTACATGCCGGGGGATTTTGTGCCACATGTGCGGCTGATGGCTGAGGGATTCAGTGATCCTGAGACAGCAAAGCAGTTTGGGCTCCCTTATGTGATTATCCGCAGAGTAAGGCCTTATGATACGGCCACGTTAAACTATAACTGGCAGGTGTGGGAGACACAGGCATTTTCGCTATATACGTCTACCACATCCCGGATAGATCCGAATAGTGCAGGCCAGGCGGTTCTGGCAGTGATGAATTTTTTGTCAGGGCAGGGGATGATAAAATACAATGTCCCGGACCGTATAGATTCAAAGGTTGTGCATGATGAGGAAGTGTTTTTAATAAAAACGGCAAAGTCCGGTATTTTTGAGCCAATGGTAAAGGCAGGAGAGGAAGTAGAGACCGGGCAGCCGCTGGCAAATATTTTAAATCCATATGAGGGCGATATCCTTGAAACGCTTTATGCCCCTGCTAACAGGGTTGCCTTTTTTGTGCATAATGAACCTTTGACATACGCAAATACTGCGGTAATAAAGTTAATAGAAAAGTATTGATATGGTGAAATATCAGAGATATGAACAATCATTGTTTTGGAGGATGCTTATGAAGAAACCAATCATAGGGATTGTTCCGCTGGTAGATATAGAACGGGAAAGTTATTGGATGCTGCCGGGGTACATGAAGGGGATTGAACAGGCGGGGGGAATTCCGCTTATGCTGCCATTAACAACAGATGAAGAAAATTTACAACAGCTGGCAGATGAAATGGATGGTTTTTTATATGCTGGCGGGCAGGACATTTCTCCTGGTATGTATGCACAGAAGCGTTCCCAGATGTGTGGGCAGTGTTGTCGTGAGAGGGACGAAATGGAAGCAATATTATTTCGTATGGTATATGAGCAGGATAAACCACTTTTGGGAATATGCCGGGGAATACAATACATCAATGTAGTCATGGGAGGAACGTTATACCAGGATTTGTCGTCAGAACATCCCTCTGACACGGAACATTACCAGATGCCGCCATATGATGTGCCAGTGCATTCTGTAAAAATCATAGGAGATAGCCCATTGTACAAGTTGTTGAACAAGGAAACTCTTATGGTCAATAGTTATCATCATCAGGCAATTTGCAAACTGGCGCCCAAAGTATCTGCCATGGCAGTTTCAGAAGATGGTTTGATTGAGGCAGTATGTGTGCCAAAGAAAAGATTTATCTGGGGTATGCAGTGGCATCCGGAACTTTCTTGGTTAGTGGATGAAAACAGCGGAAAGATTTTTTCGGAGTTTATTATGAAAGCAGGAGAAAAGTAGCAATATGAATGCGAATACTCTTAAAATGGCTCACCATGTGAAACGTTTTTTCCGTCTTATATATAGCTTTCAAAAATATATTAACCCCTATGGGGGCTTGTGGAGAATTTCTTATGGCACTACTCTAGAGCGTGTTTGAAAATTGCTTTTCGGCAGATGTGTCCCCCACTTTGTGGAAGATTTGTGCCAAATGAGGGAGGCGTAGCGGACTACGTTGACCGAATTTGGTGCAAATATGCCGCAAAGTGGGGGACACAGATGGCGGGAATGAATTTTCAAACACGCTCTAGCTATATAAGGAAGGAGGCGGTGTCTAATGCACATGGCAGATGCATTGGCAGCGCCAACAGTGGCTGGTGCTTTATATGTATGTTCCACTACAGGATGCTGTTGACAGCTTTGTTAGGATTTTATGCGGCATTTTTATCAATGATAGAGGTATTATTGATTCAATGTCTGTTGTTTGCGGATGGTGGTCTTCTGGCATTGGGATGTAATATATGGAATATGGCTTTTTACGGATGTTTTGTGGGATATTTTTTGATTTGGCGTTCCATTGTAAAACATGGCTTTAGCAGGGCAAAGATAATAGGTGCATCCATACTTGGTTCAATTGCCGCTTTACAGTTAGGGGCTTTTAGTGTCACATTGGAAATTATTTTTTCTGGTATTACAGAGCTTCCATTTTCTTTGTTTGTAGGTATAATGCAGTCGATCTATTTTGTTATTGGATTTGTGGAGGGTTTAATTACTGCGATGGTTTTATTGTTCGTCTATGAGGCAAGACCACAGATGCTTCAAGGTACAGGGGAGATAACTTTAAGTCAGATTGAAAGCAAGTTTTCTTTATGCAAAGTTATAACAGTTTTTACCATTATAGCTTTGTTGGCAGGAGGAATTTTTTTGGTATTTTCCTCTGCTCAGCCAGACGGATTGGAATGGTCTATAGAAAGGATAATAGGTTCTACAGAAATTGAAACTGTCAATAGTCATGTACATATGGTTCTGGAAAATATTCAGAAAGCCACAGCAGTTCTTACGGACTATAGTTTTAAAGGGAAAGACTATAGGGCTTCTTATGAATGAAGCACGTCATATGATACAGGCATATTCTCTGCGTGCGCCAAATCAAAAAGGTTTGCACATGACATGTTTGATTAGAGTGGTAAGCTATTGGATAACATCATTGACGTAGGAGTAGAAAATTCCTATTTATGGCTAAAAATAAAAAAGGTGTAAATGAAGAAGCAGCTATCCGGCTGCTTTTTGTATTGCTAAAAGCTATAACTATCTAAAGGAAAAAAGAATTATGCAAAAGTTGTCTTTGGTGGTATAGTATATGTAACACATTAACATACTATATTGATAGGAATAATAGGAGAATAAAAATGACGTTGGTTCAGTTGGAGTATGTAATTACAGTAGCAGGACAGAACTCATTAAATGATGCGGCAAAGATGCTTTTTATATCACAGCCGAGCCTTTCTTCCGCAATACGGTCATTAGAGAAGGAAATCGGGTTCGACATATTTATAAGGTCGAAAACAGGGATCACACTGACAACAAAAGGCACAGAATTTATCGGGTATGCAAAATCCGTGATGGAGCAGTATGAACTGCTGGACGCAAAATATATCTCACAGACGAAAGTGAAAAAGAATTTCAGCGTGTCCATGCAGCATTACACATTTGCGGTCAGTGCATTTGTGGAGCTTGTGAAGCAGTACGGGATGGATGAGTATGAATTTGAGGTGCACGAAACGAAAACCCATGAAGTGATTGAGAATGTCAAAAATCAGAAAAGCGAAATCGGCATTCTGTATCTGAATGATTTTAACAGAAACGTATTAACTAAGCTGTTTGCGGAATACGGGCTTACGTTTGAGCCTTTACTGGACTGCGGCGTGTATGTATATATGTGGAAAGGGCATCCGCTGGCAGATCGGAACGAAATCGCTATAGAGGAACTGGATGAGTATCCATGCCTGGGATTTGCACAGGGAGAGTATAATTCTTTTTATTTTGCAGAAGAGGTTTTAAGCACTTACCAGTACAAAAGATTTATTCGTGCCAATGACAGGGCTACCTTATTAAATCTTATGGTTGGGCTGAATGGGTTTACTTTGTGTTCAGGCATCATATGTGAAGATCTGAATGGCAAGGATTATTGCGCCGTAAAACTGAAATCAGATGAACGGATGACAATTGGATATATAGCAAGGAAAGACGCACCGGTCAGTGCGATAGGGCAGAAATATCTGGAGGAAATCGCAAAATACAAGGATAAATCTTTCGATTGATCAGGGAGGAACTATTATGGCAAGAGGAATTGAAACAAAATGTCTGCATTTGGAAGAAGATGAGGGGTGCAGCAACAATTATGGGGCAGTGAGCTATCCGATTTACCAGACCGCAACCTATGCGCATTTAGGTGTTGGCAAAAGCACGGGCTATGATTACAGCAGGTTGCAGAACCCTACAAGGGAGCATTTGGAAAAAGTGGTGGCTGCGCTGGAAAATGGAGTGGATGCATTGGCATTTTCAACAGGAATGGCAGCAATTACTTTGATGATGGAGCTTTTTTCTCCGGGGGATCATTTGATTGTGGATGCAGATTTGTATGGGGGCAGCATCCGGCTTTTCCGTAATGTATCTGAAAAAAACGGGATAACATTTTCAAGCATTGACTGTTATAAAGAAGATATTGAGAGTTATATTAATGCAAGCACGAAGGCTGTTTACATAGAGACGCCCACGAATCCGATGATGAATGTGACGGATATAGAGGCGCTTGGGAAAGTAGCAAAAAAGCATAATCTGCTTTTGATTGTTGACAATACCTTTCTCTCCCCGTATTTCCAGAATCCATTGGATTTAGGCGCTGATATTGTGGTACACAGCGGGACGAAATATCTTGGCGGACATAATGATACACTGGCGGGATTTCTGGTGACGAACAGGGAGGATATCAGCGAGAAGTTTCGGTTTTTGATTAAGACGACAGGATCGGGGCTTGCGCCGTTTGACAGCTGGCTCATTCTGCGTGGAATCAAGACGCTTGGTATTCGTATGGAAAAGTCGCAGCAGAATGCGGCGGTTATTGCAGAATGGCTGAAAAAACAGAATGCAGTGACGAATGTAATCTATCCGGGACTTCCCACGCATCCGGGATATGAAATTATGAAAAAACAGGCAAGGGGATTTGGGGCGATGCTTACGTTCCAGCTTGAAAGCAGAGAGTTTGCATTGGCAATTTTAGAGAAAGTCCGTATGATTAAGTTTGCAGAAAGCCTTGGAGGCGTGGAAACGCTGATTACTTATCCGACAACACAGACACATGCAGATGTGCCAGAAGAAATCAGGGAGAGAAATGGGATTACAGAAAGCACGTTAAGGCTTTCTGTTGGAATTGAGGATGTAAAGGATTTGTTGGATGAACTGGATAAAGTTTTTCGTGAAATAGAAGGTGAATTACATGGCTGAAAGAAATCTTGATTTTGACAAAGTGATAGACAGGAGAGGCACGAGAAGCCTGAAATATGACTTTGCGAAACGGCGTGGGATGCCGGAGGACGTGCTGCCCCTGTGGGTGGCGGATATGGATTTTAAAACGTCTTCTTATATAGAGGATGCCCTGATAGAGCGGGCAAAACATGGGATTTTTGGATACAGTGAAGTCCAGACGCCATATTTTGAGGCGATAAGGGCGTGGATGAAGAAACACCATGACTGGGAAGTACAGGAAAAATGGCTGGTAAAAACGCCGGGGGTTGTATTTGCGCTGGCAATGGCAGTAAAGGCGTATACAAAACCGGGAGATGGCGTGCTGATCCAATCACCGGTATATTACCCGTTTTCAGGAGTGATAGAAGATAATGGAAGAAAAGTGGTAAGCAACACGTTAGTTCTGGGAGAGGATAACCGCTACCATATTGATTTTGACGATTTTGAAAAAAAGATTACGGAGAAAAAGATTAAGCTGTTTTTCTTATGCAGTCCGCACAATCCGGTGGGAAGGGTGTGGACAAGGGAAGAACTGACAAAACTGGGTGATATCTGTGTGAAGCATCATGTGATTGTTGTCAGCGATGAAATCCATCAGGACTTTGTATTTCAGAGAAAACATCTTGTCTTTGCAAATTTGAAGAAAGAATATGAGGACATCAGCATTGTCTGCACCTCGCCAAGTAAGACCTTTAACCTTGCCAGCCTGATGATGTCAAACATTTTTATCCCGAACCGTGATTTGAAGCATAAGTTCCGTAAGGAATTGGATGCGGCAGGCACGAGCCAGCTCGGCGTTATGGGGCTTGTTGCGTGTGAAGCCGCGTACAGTAAGGGGGAGGAGTGGTATCAGGCAATGCTTTCCTATGTGGCGGATAACATAGCGTTTACAAAAAGGTATGTAGAAAAAAATCTCCAAGGTGTACGCATGGCAGAACACGAGGGAACTTATCTTGTCTGGCTTGATTTTAGAGGAACTGGACTAAGTACAGAGGAACTGGAGAGACGGATGGTATATGGGGCAAAACTGTGGCTTGACAGTGGAAAAATATTCGGGGAGAGCGGAAGCGGGTTTCAGAGAATCAATGTCGCCTGTCCCAGGAGTGTGCTGTCAGAAGCATTGGACAGAATTAAAAAAGCAATACAGGAATAAAGAGGTAGAGCTGCAATGTTACATATTGAAAATTATGATGTAAAAAAACATATTTTAGAAGGAAATTTTGGACTGGAGAAAGAAAGTCTGCGGATAAAAAAAGATGGCGCTCTGTCTCATTCGCCACATCCATTTCCCGATGATATGCATATTGTAAAAGACTTCTGTGAAAACCAGACGGAAATTAACACATCGGTACATACCAGCGCAAAAGGAGCGGTGGAAGAACTGGAATTTCACAACAGGCGTATTTATGAAAGGTTAGAAAGCCTGCCGGAACGGGAATACCTCTGGCTGTTTTCCAATCCGCCCTATATTGAGAATGAATCTGACATTCCGGTTGCCGTTTTTGAGGGAGTTGAAGTGTCTAAAGCTGCATACAGGGAATATCTGTCTGCAAAATACGGGCGGTATAAAATGACTTTTTCCGGAATCCATGTGAACTACTCGTTTTCTGAAGAACTGCTGGAAGCGGATTTTCTGTATCAGAAAGAGACGGATTACCAGAAATATAAAAACAGGTTTTATCTGGAAATGGCGCAGAAAATGGCATCCTATGGCTGGCTGCTTGTGGCAGTGACTGCGGCAAGCCCGCTTTTGGACAGCTCATTTGTGGAGAAAGGGATCTACGATCAGGATGTGTTTACGGGAATGGCATCCGTCCGGTGCGGTGAAATGGGGTATTGGAACGAATTTGCGCCTATTCTGGATTACCATACTATTTCCGCATATGCGGACAGTATCCGAAAATATGTAGATATGGGGTTATTGAAAGCGGCTTCTGAACTGTATTATCCGATACGGTTAAAACCGGCAGGAGAAAATAACTTAGAGTCGTTATGCCAGAATGGCGTCAATCATATAGAACTTCGCATGTTTGATTTAAATCCCCTTGTATGCGCCGGTGTGGAGGAAAAGGATATTGTCTTTGCACAGCTTTTAATGGTCTGGCTTGCTGCAATGAAAGGCCAGCCATTCGGCGAAAAGGAACAGATTCAGGCGGTGCAGAATTTTAAGAACGCCGCCCGGTACGATTTAAAGACCGTCAATATATTAACGCCGGATGGCAGAATCTATTCTGTAGCCCATGCAGCCTTAAAAGTAATTGAAAGGATGAAGGAATTCTACGGCGGACTTTCGTTAGATGTGGAAGAAATATTACAGTTTGAATATGAAAAATTTACAGATGCAGATAACAGGTATGCATGGAGAATCAGAAAGCAATTTGGAGGCGGATATGTAAAAAAGGGGCTGGAGCTTGCAAAGGAAAGGCAGGGGGAGTAGATGTGTGAATTATTTGGCGTAACCTCCCAAGGCAGGATCGTATTAAACGAGCTTCTTTTGGAGTTTTTTTCACATGGCGTGGAACATCCCAATGGATGGGGAATGGCATTTTTTTATGGAAATGCGGTATCTCTGGAAAAACAGCCGGAAGCCTCACATAAAAGTGTTTATCTGAAACAGAGGTTACAATTTAAGGTGGAAGCGGATAAAATGATTGCGCATATCAGGCTTGCTACAAGAGGAAATCTTAATTACGAAAACACCCATCCTTTTGTTATGCGGGATAATAGTAACAGGACATGGACGCTGGCGCATAACGGGACGATTTTTGACTGCGATCTGTTGAATCTTTTTACGAAGCGCCAACAGGGGCAGACGGACAGTGAGCGGATTCTGGCATATATTGTCAGCCGGATGAATAAAGAAATGGAAAAGAAAAAAGAACTGTCAGGACAGGAACGGTTTGGGCTGGTAAATGAAATCCTCTGTGAGATTACACCAGAAAATAAGGTAAATCTCCTTTTATTTGACGGTGAACTGATGTATGTGCATACTAATTATAAAAACAGTCTGTACCGTTGTCAGAAAGGAGAGGCAGTTGTGATATCTACCACACCGTTGGACTGCCATAGATGGGAGCCTGTTCCAATGAATACTCTGATTGCCTATCAGGATGGCAAACAGATACACACAGGTACGAAGCATGACAATGAATTTTTTGAAATGGAAGAAAAAATGCGATTACTGTTTTTGGATTTTGCAAATTTATGATGATGGAAAAATGCTTTTCTTTTTCAATCATATAGGATGCTTGAAAAACTTTTTTAAACATATTTAAAATAGCAGGAGGATAATACAAAAATGAATGATAACAGATATGAATTAAACAAAGAATTAGCACAAATGTTAAAAGGCGGCGTCATTATGGATGTAACAACACCGGAGCAGGCAAAGATAGCGGAAGAAGCCGGAGCCTGTGCGGTCATGGCATTAGAGAGGATACCCGCAGACATCAGGGCGGCGGGCGGTGTTTCCCGCATGAGCGATCCGAAAATGATAAAAGGAATACAGGAAGCTGTTTCCATTCCTGTTATGGCGAAATGCAGGATCGGGCATTTTGCGGAAGCGCAGATTTTGGAAGCGATAGAGATTGATTATATTGACGAGAGCGAAGTTTTATCACCTGCGGATGATGTTTACCATATTGATAAAACCAGGTTTAACGTTCCCTTTGTGTGCGGGGCAAAGGATTTAGGCGAGGCATTGCGGAGAATTAACGAAGGGGCGTCCATGATCCGGACAAAGGGAGAACCGGGAACGGGGGATGTTGTGCAGGCGGTGCGCCATATGAGGAAGATGAATCAGGAAATTGCAAGGCTTACGTCCATGCGGGAGGATGAATTGTTTCAGGCAGCAAAGGAACTGGAAGTTCCTTATGACCTTGTAAAATATGTCCATGAAAACAGCAGGCTGCCAGTCGTGAACTTTGCGGCGGGAGGCGTTGCAACGCCTGCAGATGCGGCGCTGATGATGCAGCTTGGGGCAGAAGGCGTATTTGTAGGATCAGGCATTTTTAAATCAGGAGATCCAAAGAAACGTGCCGCAGCGATTGTAAAGGCAGTTACCAATTTTAATGATGCAAAGCTTTTGGCAGAATTGTCCGAGGATCTGGGAGAAGCTATGGTGGGAATCAATGAACAGGAAATAGAACTTCTCATGGCTGAAAGGGGAAAATAGAACATGAAAATAGCGGTATTGTCTGTACAGGGGGCATTTATTGAGCATAAAAAAATGCTCTCCCTGTTAGGCGTACAGAGTTTTGAAATACGTCAGAAAAGAGATTTAGAACAGGAATTTGACGGTTTGATTTTGCCGGGCGGGGAAAGCACGGTTATGGGTAAACTGTTAAGGGAACTGGATTTATTTGATACATTGGAGAAAAAAATAAAAGAAGGGCTTCCGGTACTGGGAACCTGTGCCGGATTGATTCTTTTGGCAGAAAAGATCTCGAATGATGAAAATACATATTTGGGAACCCTTCCAGTTACCGTAAGACGTAATGCTTACGGAAGGCAGCTGGGCAGTTTTTATACGGAAGAAGAAGTAACTGGTGTGGGCAAAATCCCTATGGCGTTTATACGGGCCCCTTTTGTAGAAAGTGCAGGGGCAGATACAGAAATTATAGCAAGGGTGGATGGAAATATTGTTGGGGTAAAATACCATAACCAGATCGGCGTTTCCTTTCATCCGGAGGTTACAGAATGTACCAGGCTGCATGAATACTTCTTACGAATATGCCAGGCTCATTCCAAACCATAGCCAATATCTATTATATGTAAAAGGAATAATCTATTACCCTGATTAAGAAAATCTATTGACAAGATAAAAATGGAAACGTATAATGTGTAACATAGAATAAAACCTATAAAACCTATAAGATAAATAGGAATTAAGAAAGGAGCAATTCATATGAAAACAAATAATATGGCATCAAACAGAAGAAATAATAATTGTTGTTGCTGCTGTCAGGCTGTATATATGAATACGGTTTACTTTTCATATGTATGATGCACCTGGCTTATCAGGCATAAAGCTGGCAGTTGTCATAAGCATATGGCAGCTGTTTTTTTATGAACGGAAAGGATGTTAGCAGAGCTATCAATCAAAAAGGAGGGAATACCCTGCGGGTATACCTATATGCCAAAAACCAGGCAAGAAGGAGGAAATCATTATGAGTCAGATCAAAGAAAGCGCACTGGAGTTAATCGGAAAAACCCCGATACTGAAACTGAATGGGTATGCGAAGAAAGCAGGCGTCAAAGACGCCACAATTCTTGCAAAGCTGGAATATTTAAATCCGGCGGGTTCCGTGAAGGACCGTATTGCATTGGCAATGATTGAGGATGCGGAAAAGAAAGGCCACTTAAAAGAGGGGGCAACCATTATTGAGCCTACCAGCGGGAATACCGGAATCGGTCTGGCTGCTGTTGCAGCGGCAAAGGGATACCGGGCAATCCTTACACTGCCGGATACCATGAGCGTTGAGAGGAGAAATCTTTTAAAGGCATATGGCGCAGAGCTGGTGCTCACCGAAGGAGCCAAGGGGATGAAGGGGGCTATTGCAAAAGCAGAGGAGCTCTCGAAAGAAATTGACGGTGCAGTTATCTTAGGGCAGTTTGTGAACCCGGCGAACCCGGCGGTGCATAAGGCGACGACAGGACCGGAAATCTGGGAACAGACGGAAGGGAAAGTTGACATTTTTGTTGCCGGCGTTGGAACGGGCGGAACCATCACGGGTGTGGGGGAATACTTAAAAGAAAAGAACCCGGATGTGAAAATCGTGGCAGTTGAACCGGCGGGAAGCCCTGTTTTGTCAAAAGGAACGCCGGGGGCGCATAAGATTCAGGGAATCGGCGCAGGATTTGTCCCAGAGGTCCTCAATACGGAAGTATATGATGAAATTCTTGCGATTGAGAATGAGGATGCATTTGCGGAAGGCAAAGCATTTGCAGTCAGTGAAGGAATCCTTGTTGGAATCTCTTCCGGCGCTGCGCTTAAGGCAGCGGTGATTCTTGCGAACAGGCCGGAAAATAAAGGAAAGACGATTGTAGCATTGCTTCCTGACTCCGGCGACAGATATTTGTCTACTCCATTGTTTAATAACAATTAAGAAGTCAGGTTTTGTCCGGATTGGAGGCAGATGTGAATGAAGGAGACAGAAGGCAGGCAGATCTTGGATAGTTCGCATTTAGGCACTCTTGAAGAACTGTTAAGTGATATGAAATATGGGAGTATCACACTTATTATTCAGGATGGAAAAATTGTCCAAATAGATAAAACCGAAAAATACAGAATAAAAGACTGACTGGAAAACCAGAGGTTTTGAATTGATATGCATAAGCCATAATCTGAAAAATCTTATATAGAGATATTTCAGATAGGAAATATGCCGCTTTGCGGATGTGCAGTATAATCAATGAACAGGACCTCTGGTTTTTTATGACTTGCAGTAGTTTTACAATCAGGATGCTGTAGCCGTTGGAATGGCATAGGTTTGCAAAACCGAAGTTGGCGGTTCGAATCCGCCCAGTATCATTCCGTAACGGTTCAGATTCAGGATAAACCATGACATACTATTTTTGCATTATATTTTCTGTTCTGGACCGTTACATATTATAGTGAAAGAAGGTGTAGTATGAGCAATACATATCAGGACTTGCAAAACTCCCATCCGTGTTTTGGCGGTCATAAAAATAATGTGGGGCGGATTCATCTTCCGGTTAGTCCGGGATGCAACATTGCCTGCCGCTTTTGCGACAGGGCAGTCAATGATGTGGAAGAGCGTCCGGGAGTAACATCCAAAGTGATAACGCCTGATGAAAGCCTTCATGTTCTGGAAAAAGCGTTATCCATCTGTCCGGAAATCACAGTTGCCGGCATTGCAGGGCCGGGAGATACGCTTGCTACGGATTATGCCTTGGAGACTTTCCGGAAAGTGAAAGAAAAATTTCCGAAGCTCATCAAATGTATGAGCACAAACGGGTTGCTCTTGTATGAAAAGGCAGATGAAGTGATTGATGTAGGAATTGATTCTTTGACCGTTACCGTGAATGCGGTAAAACCTGAGATCCTCACAAAGCTCAATAAATATATTATTTATCATGGCAGAAAATACGAAGGCACAGAAGGGGCAGAGATTCTCATAGGGAATCAGTTAAAAGGTATCAGAAAAGTTGCGGCTGCCGGTATCACAATCAAGATAAATACGGTACTTGTCCCGGAAATTAATGGCGGGCATATAGAAGAAATTGCAAAAACTGTAAAAGAGGCGGGC
>VSNY01000083.1 GCA_009774535.1 Lachnospiraceae bacterium | reverse complement strand
GGCATTCTTCTTTTTATCCCTATTCTTTAAAAATCTATAATTGAATAAATATAAATACTAAAAGCGAAATCTCTGGATCTGAACGTTGCACCTTGACGGCTCCGCTCAGAATCTTTTATAATATTAGATAAATAAAAAAGAAAGGAAACCTGCTGACTATGAATATCGTATTTTTAGACGCCGACACGATCGGCAAAGACATTGACTTAACTGTTTTTGAAAAATTCGGCAATGTAACGATCTATGGTTTCTCCACACAGGAAGAAATGCGTGAGCGTGTCATTGACGCGGATATTCTGATATTAAATAAAATGCTTGCCAATTCCTATACGCTGGAAAAAGCGTCCCATCTAAAGCTGATCTGCGTCACTGCCACAGGCACCAACAATCTGGACAAAGAATATCTGCAGCAGCGCGGCATTGCCTGGAGAAATGTAGCGGGATACTCTACCGAATGCGTCACACAGCATACGTTCGCCATGCTGTTCTATTTACTGGAAAAGCTGCCGTATTATGATAACTATGTAAAGAGCGAAGCATATATAAACAACACTACCTTTACGCATTTTAACAATATTTTTCATGAAATCCACGGTATGACATGGGGAATTATCGGTCTTGGCGCGATCGGCCAACGGGTAGCGCAAATCGCGTCGATGTTCGGATGCCGCGTCATCTATTATTCCACTACTGGAAAAAACAACCAGCCGGATTATACACGCGTTTCTTTTGAAGAACTGCTTGCGCAGTCAGATATTATTTCTGTACATGCTCCTTTGACGGAACAGACCGAAGGTCTGATGAATCGGGCGGCATTTCAGCAGATGAAGCAAAGCGCTATTTTTCTGAATCTGGGACGCGGCCCGATCGTTGCAGAACAGGATCTGGCAGACGCCTTGCAGGCTGGCGAACTGGCAGCGGCGGGACTTGACGTATTATCAGTCGAACCAATGTGTGCCGATCACCCGCTAAAGTCCATCAAAGACAGCGGAAAGCTGTTAATTACACCGCACATTGCCTGGGCAGGCGCGGAAACCCGCCGCCGTCTGATGGATATCATACAAGATCAGATTGCCGCTTTTATTCACCCCTAATCCAATCCAGGCCAGTATGGAAAGATTTACTGCCTAAATACTGGCACAGCTGTTCCAGCGCAGCATCGTAACGGTCTTCATAAGAGTGTGCCGTATACAGCTGATTCAAATACTTCAAAGCCTTCTGATAACGTATGGAAGCTTTTTTAATCATTTCCGGCACGCTGCTGGTAAAGCACTGTTCCGGTTCCCACGGATTATGCCACAGCCTGTGTTCCAAATTCATCGGATCTTCACTGCCCTGCGCATGATCCGTCGGAATAACCAGAGCGATCTGCGGATGCCCAAAAAGAACCTGCTCCACCTTCTCAACCACCTGCCGCTTATAATTATGCGGGTTGTATGTCAGCCTGGTTCCGATTTGCATAGAACGAATACCCCTGTCCAGAAATCCTTTGGTCAGAGACAATTCCGGAAATACAAAATTATATGCATAAAATAATATTTCCGCCACAACCGCCCGTTTCTTGCCGTCAAAAGCAATGGTCTTTCCATTCGGAAACTCGGATGGCAGCAGCTTTGCATAGCGCATCAGCAGACAGGCGTCAATATCCGATTCCAGCCGGATATGATCCGCATAACCTTTCTTCTTTAGAATCTCCCCAATTCCTGTCCGGGCATAGACATACGGATGCATCTGCGTATCCAGCATATAATGCCCGACAAACCCGGCTGCGTATGCCCGTGCAGTCTGCTGATGCTCCGGCTTCCAAAACAGTTCCGGCGCTTCGAGCAGACACTTTAAAAAATCTCCCGTCCATCTGGTATGCGCAATCGTACCCGGCCGCACAAATTTTAATTGCGAAGCCGGATGATAGAAAAAAATATCCGGCCCCTGCAGTCCAAGCTGAAACACCGTCTGGTCCTTCCGGATGCTGTGTACAAATGCCTGACATTCCTCCTCCCGTTCCAGCTGCTTTAAATTTTTCACACCAAATAAGTAATGTGTTGTAAACCCTGGCATTCCTTTGCCCCCTTCTGTTTCGCTCCTGTTTTTTATTTTTATTTTACCAGCAGCTTTACGCCTCTGATCTCCGCTACATGCGCAACAGCGCCCGCTTCCCACACAGTTTCGTCCGTTATACTCCTTGCAGTCCATTCCTGCCCGTTAAAAACTGCTTTTCCTGTCCCTTCCCGGTTATCAATGCGCTGCGTAATCTGCACTTCTTTTCCAATCAGCTCTTCATAATTCGTTTTCACATTATGCGGCTTAACATACTTTACCGCAAACGGTCTTGTAAAAATCAAAAGCAATATGGATACCGCCAAAAATAAAACGACCTGTATCACTGGTGAAATCCCCGCCATTGCAGCAATCAGCGCAACGAGAGCGCCTCCGGCAAACCAAATGCTGGTAAGACCCACTGTAATGATCTCTGCAGCCAGGAATATCACCATAAATGCCAGCCACAAAAAGACTGGCGTCACCAAAAATTCAAACATACGATTCCCCTCCTGTCCCCCGGCTTATTGTTATGCATACACTCTTTTATGGAATATGCAGCTTTGTTAGATTTTATGCAGCTGGAATATCTTTATTGTAACAGGAGGATGAAAAAAATACAATGCCTGTATGAGAAATGTACCCGTAAATACCTGCCTGAACCGTCAAAAAACTTCCATATAAAAGACATTGTCATTTATATGGAAGCTTTTTCTTATATACAGCTCTCCAGCTGGTATCCGCCTTTACTTTCTGCAGTCGTTATGCGATTTTTACCCCTCTGGACGCGCTGTACTTCCCATAAATTTTACGCTCCATAGAATCAACTTTATACGCACGAACTCTGATATAATAAATGGATCCTCTTTTCAGGTTTTTCAGCGTTTTTGAAGTATAATAAGTCGACACTTTCTTTACATTCGTTGAAAAATCCTTATTGGTAGAATAACAGATCTCATAGCCTTCCGCGCCACTGATCGCATCCATTTTTACTTTCAGCTGTCCATTTTCATTTGAGGCAAACGATGGTGCGGCTGCCTGTTTTGGTTTGGTAATTCTGACCCACTGTGCATACAGCACACACTCAGAGTTCGGAATCGTTGTCCTGCTGACTTTGCGGCCGCCCGACGCTTGGGTATACCAGCCTTTGAACCTATAGTTCGCACGTTCTACCGTCGGCAGTGCATCCAGGTCGTCTCCTTTCGCAAGAGATATTTTCTGATAATTCAGATTCTGCCCGCCGTTCGGATGGAAGAAGATTTCATAAAACTGCGGATCTTCATCCGGAACCGGATCTGGTTTCTGCACGTTATCTCCGGTTGATCCGCTTACGGAAATATTTACCGTCTGCGACATACCGTTATAGCTGACAACAATCGTGTTCTGTCCGTTTGTTAACGTACGCTGGGAAACTGCAAAACTGTATACCCGTTCGGATGTGCCGTTGGCGTAAGTAGCATGTACGACCATTCCGTCGGATACATTTGCACCTGCGTACTTTAAGCCGTTATATACTGCTGTAATCCCCGTTAACGCCTTATTTTCTCCCCAATATGCATAATAGGTCTGATTTTTGCTGATCGGCGTAGACTCTGTCAGCTTGGTTCCCTGGCCGTTTTGCATTGTATACCAGCCTAAAAACTGTGCATTTGCTTTTACCGGTACCGGAAGCGGTGAGATAGTGCCTAATTCGTTCACGATCACAGGGGATACAGAACTTCCGCCCTGGCTGTTAAAGGATACCGTATATGTAATCTTTGGCAGGCCCAAATTAAAGAAATCTACATTATAAGAGATATTTGTACCTGTTCCGGTAATCGTCACCTGGAACGTATCGCCGTTTTTATAGCTCCCTATACTCTGCAGGGATGGACGGAAGATAATGCATCCGGTCTGTCCGTAAGAATTATTGTTGACATAAAAATCTCCATCCGCAGATGCGTAAGAAAAATGCCAGGTCTTATAATCCCTGTATCTGGTCAGCGTTACCTGAATATCATTCGCATTTACTGTATGGCCAAGGCTGAAGCTCCATGGATATCCTGCTTCAAAATATTCCACTGGCATTGTGCGTGCCGGCCAGGCAATACCCGTCTCATAAGCCAGCGAATTGGTCGTATCTGCTACATACGCGCTGCTGGACGTCCCCTTTAAGCCGCTTACCACACCAAAGCCTGTCTGCTTCATCTGCGGATTTAACAGCCATCTGCGCTGTTCGAGCGTCGCCAGATCTGTACCGTCCGCATTGCCCATCCATGCCTGGACAATCGTTTCATTCAGGCTGCGGCTGCCCCAGGACGCAAACGAATTGTTGCAGTAGGTCGCGCCCATCTGCGCCGTCTGATAAAGCGTATTGCCCATAGAATACGGCCTGTCCGGATTATGGGACACCTGCCCGTTCAGGTAGTTGATAAATGCCGCTGCCTGCGCATATTCACAATACTGGCTGGAAATCGTAACATTGTCCGAAATCCCGGCAATGTAGCGAATCTGATTCAGCATATTAACTGCTGACTGCTGTGTCGCTTCTGAGAGCCTGCCCGGATTATACGGCAATTCTACAAATGGATCTGTCGCAAATACAAAATTATCTTTTAAATCTGCGCGGTTTGTTGCCACATAATTGCGTATTTCCTGTTGTGTACGATATCTGGCATTCATCCCCTGCGACGCTGCATGTGCCTGCATCTGGTTTTTGCCCAAAAAACCTGCCGCCGCCATTACAAAAAACAGAACCAATGTCAGGATAAAAGAATGCCTTTTTTTGTATAGTAAGTTCATGTTGTCTCCTTTCCGGATATAACCTCTTTTTATAAGTTGTTTTATCATACAATGTACTGAACCGCCAGACGAATACTAGCTGATTTTCTTTGCAACAATAACCAAACGGCCATTCGGCCGCGAATACTCACAGGTTGAAAGCATCACCAGCTGGTCTCCATATTCCAGATCCACACCTGTTTCGTACAGCTGATTCTCCCTGATAAAATCCACGCAGTCCTGAAATTGCTGCCGGGAATCATAGTTATAAAACCGATAATAACGAAATCCTTCTTCATCCTGATATAAGATCCGTGTAATCAGCACCGCAGCAATCTGATAAGTCCCGGTTTCATAAATGGTATCATACTGCAGCATAGCATGTTTGTTATAAAAATTCACATCCTTATACTGTTCCAGCATCCCGAAGTTATGACCGTTGCTCATATTATGCCCATAAATAACCGTATTGGAATCCTGCGGAAAACAGCTGCTTGCCTCCTCTACAAATAAAGAACCTGCTTCTGCTCTCTTTCCGGTATAATCCCTGTGCAAATAAAAATACCGTTCGCCGCGCGCCTGATCATCGGACTGCATCACTGGATGGTCAATTTCAGTCCCCGGAATTTTCAGCCAGCCGAATAAGTCCGGATAATTCTGATGAAAAGAAGCATACTGCGGCAGGATATCCGGCAATTCTGCAGTTTTTTGTTTCTTAACTGCCGCACTGCCGCGCGCTTTCACATCTGTTCCAGCTATATTTGTATCTAATGGATGGCCGTTGTCGCAGCTTCCGGGATCTTCTAATCCACTGTCACTGCTCTGGCCATTCGTATCCGCTGGTTGGCTGTCACCATTTTGGCCATTGGCATCTATCAGTTTACTGTCACCATTTTGGCCATTCATATCTATCGGTTCGCCGTCACCATTTTGGTCATTCGTATCTGTCAGTTCACTGTCACTGCTCTGGTCCGCATTTCCTGTATCCGGCTTGTTTAAATTTTCCGGATGATTCTCTGCTGTATCTGATCCATACACACTTGCTGCAGGATTATCCTGTGTATCCGAAGCATTGAATTGTGCTTTTCGGTCTTTTTGTGCATCCATTACATACTGCTGCGCAATCTGATTTCTCTGCAGTTTCCGGCCCGGAGTAACGTCTATTACGGATCTTACTTCCGAAAATATCTTCTGCAGCCTTTCTCTTCCCCGTCCGCCGTCTGACTGCAGCCACAGCAGCAGACAGATCATGCCAATCAGAACGCAGGCAGACAGCGTCAGAATGATCTTCCCCCTCAATGAAAATTTTTTGACAGCTGGTACTTCTGGCTGTACAATAAACTCTGTTTCCTCCTCTTCCTCCTTTTTCCCGTATCGCTCTTGCAGCACATTAATAAACGCATCCCCCAGCCAGCTGGAAAAATAATATTTCTCATCCTGCGTCAGAAGCTGAAGCGCTTTTTTCGCCTTCTTCTCGTCATCCCAATTACAGGTTGAACAGATTTTCCGGATCTTTGCGATATCATGCTGCAGCATCCTTTGTTCTTCGCTGATACCCAATTCCAGCTTTACTCCAAGCTGTTCTGTAAATGCCCTGCCGAACTCCGTACTGAAATAAGCTTTCGGGTTCGCTGACAGCTCCTGGTACTGGCTTTTCCAATAAACATCATGCTGGGATTGTCCATCTTCAATCAATTCCTGCATTAAATGAATATCTTTTTGCAATTTTGACCAATCAGGCGTTTTCCCGGTGTCTATCGATTTGCGCAGAAAATCCAGAAACCTGATCCCAAGATCTCCGGCGAATACCAGTTCCTGCTGTTTTGACAGCTTCTGTACATATTTTTCTAACTGATGCCCGCCCATGCGCCAGCATTCTGCTACCATATGTTCTATATTCTGCAGATCTACCCATTCTATATTCCACTTCATAACGATCCCTTGTTTTTTATTTTGAATATCGGCAATTTGCATATTAATGTTTACTGCTTTCTTAATTATAGCAATATTATGGACAGAACTCAAGTGTTTCAATCAATTGGATTCGTGATTATAAAAAGCAGATTATCGAAAGATAACCTGCTTTTTTATACTCTATTTAAATTTTCCGCTTCTTGCAGCGAATAAATGATTTATTTCTTATTATCCATAAACTGCGCATCAATAAAATTAACTTTCGTCATATTCCGATAATACTGCTGCACCGCATTCTGGCTGACTTTTACTTCACGAATCTGTTTTTTGATATCACTGAATTTGCGCTGCGCCAGCTGATAATTGCGCTGTTCCTCCGCCTGAATGCTGTTGCTTTCCGCTGTAATACTGCGGATCAGTTCCTGAAGCTTTTGAATCTGTTCCTGATACTGGTCTTTATTGGTATTCAGCTCTTCCCGGACGCGCTCATAGATCTGATCAAAGCCTTCGTCCAGCATTTCCAGGCTGTCTACCAGCTTTCCTTTACTTTCAATATTTTTTTCAAATTCTTCCGGGCCAAGATTTTCGTCTAACAGCATTACGCGCTGTTCTTCATTTTTTTTCCGGATATCTCCCAGCACTGACAATTTTTTGGTCAGGCTTTGAATTAATATTTCAAGATAATCATGTTCCTGCATGCAATACTCCTTGGCGTTTATGATTGTTGTGTGTTGGCAAGACGCATGACTTCTTTCCATGTATCCCGCATCGTACGCAAATGCCCCAAAACTTCATCTAAGATTTCTTTGTCCTTTTTCATATTCGCCTGGATCAGACGGTCCCGCAGATAATTATATACATTGTCAAAATCTTTTGCTACTTCATATTTATGGTTTAAGGTAGCCTGAAACTCTTCGATAATTTTTTCTGCTTTAACGATATTTGTATGGGCTTTTTCTATATCTTTATCTTCAATCGCTTTAACTGCAATATTACAGAATTTGATTGCTCCTTCATAGAGCATCAATGTCAGCTCTGCTGGTGTCGCTGTCAGTATTTTATTTGTCGCATATGCTGTATATGCATTATTTTTTAACATCCCGAATCCTCCCTGATATTCCGACATGAAAGAAGGTTTGGATACATAAAGTATTCAAACCTGTGTCACAGGGCAGTCAGACTGTCCTGTGACGATAAGATGCTTTTAACCTAGCATACTTGTGAAGGAAGACATCTGGCTCTGCAGTTTGCCTAACGCTACTTCCATCGCTGAGAACTTCTTGTAATAAGAATCCTCGATTTCTGCTACTTTTTTATTCCACTCTTTGATCTTAGTCGTATAATCGCTGTAGCTCTTTGCCATCTCTTTATCGTTATATACGGTATAAGCGCTCTTGAGTGTTGTGGAGCCTCTGAGTTTATCATCCAGATTTTTGTACAGCTTGGATGCTACTCCTTTAATAATTTCTGTAACCGCTTCCGGATCTGAGTTCAGCATTGCCATTAATTTATCTGCATTTTCTGAAGAAGCGCTGTCGTCGCTGTCTCCGTCAATATGAAATGCATTTTTCTCGTTTTTGGAACTTACGAAATATCCCAAAGTCTTGATGCCCAAATTCGCAAGGCCGTAATTCTTACCTCCTACAGATACTGTTGTGGACATAGCGGTCGTCATAGCGCTCATAATGCCGCTCAAAGTGCTGTCTCTGCGCAGCAGGGAGCCTTTTACTTTCTTTTCCCATTCCGCAACTTCGGAGTCAGACATCGCTTCTTTTTCTTCAGCTGTCAGCGGTTCATAACCTTTTGCGGAATCAGCATTATAGTAAGATGACAGCTCATTGATCAAATCATTATAACTGGTTATAAATTCTTTGATATTGTCATACATACCCTGTGCGTCTGTATCCGTCGTGATCGTCAGTTTTTCATCTCCATTTGTAACTGCGTTTGCCTGAATAGTCAGTCCGTTTACATTAAAGGTATTTGTAGAAGAGGTATACTCCGCGCCATTTAATTCGATTTTAGCGTCTTGCCCTTTAATCCTTCTGGCATCATCCTCCGGTATATCCAGACCAAGACTCTTGATCGCCGCTGCGTCTCCTTCCAGCTTAATATCCGTGCCTTCGCCTGTCTTTGTGGAAGAAAGGAAAATTCTCTGATTTTCCGCGTCAAAAGATGCCTTAACCCCTGTGCCGGATTCATTAATCTGCTTAATTACATCTTTGATTGTCGTAGAAGAAGTTACATCAATCTCCAGATCTTTGCTGCCTTCTACAGATTCCAGCCCTTTCAGGGTAATCTTTCCGGAACCGCTATATCCAAGACTTTCCAGTGTATCGTCTGCAGATACTTTACCATCCTCATCCTTCTTCTTTAATTGATCACCGGTAATGTACCCGCCTGTTGCCAGGTTTTTGATCTTTAAGGACTGTGTTCCGCTTACCGCGTTACTGCCAGCGGTTACCGTAGCCTTTGCCGGGTCAGAAACTGTTGTTTTCTTCTTTACGGAAGTACCAAGACGAAGTTTATCCAGACTCTTATAAAAATTAAAAATCTTTGTATTTAATGATTTCCAAAGATCCTGTGTCCAGGAAAGTTTGGTCTGCGACTTTACATATTTGTCGCCTTTCGCTTTATATGCAGAAACCAGTTCTGTAATAATCGCATCTGTATCCAGACCCGAATTCATACCTGTTATTCTGATTGTCATATCGTTACCTCCTATAATTTCTCATCTACCATAATACCAGCCATTTCCCACACTTTCTGTATCATATCCAGTGTCTGCTCCGGCGGATATTCTTTTAAAATATCTTTTGATTCTTTGTCTACAATTTTAATTGTCACACGGTTTGTACCCTCGTGAATACCAAATACTGCTTCTGTCTTATGGTTGACGCTTTTCTTAAACTTTTCGATGGCCTGTTCCAGCTGCTTATTGCCCTTCTGTCCGCTGCCCTGATAATCTCTGTTTTCTCTCTGTTCTCCCCTTACGGGCTCAAATAGCTTCAAATCAGAGCCAGAGTCAACCGTTTCTTCCGGCTTTTCAGATGTCGTTTCCGATTCTGCCGGCTTGACAGCCGCTTTGCTTTTCGGATTTGCTGCGTTTGACACACGTCCCTGATACGTCGCGGCAGCTGCGTTCATTGCTTCTATTGCCATACATTATCACCTCCCTGCGAATGCTCTGGCTTGCCCACTACTCCTATTGCTTTTTATATCGGTAAAAAGAGTAAAAATGTTAATATCAAAACATATTTTTCAAAAGTTCCATATTGTCCGCATTAGAAGATTCTTCATTTTCTTTCTGGATCTGGAGATACACTTCTTTACGGTAAATTGGCACTTCTTTTGGAGCAGATACGCCGATCTTTACCTGATCGCCTCGGATTTCTAATATTGTGACTTCAATATTATTGTTTAACACCAGTGCCTCGCCTTTTTTTCTGGTCAACGCCAACATATCCTTATTCACCTGCTTTCTTCTTATTTAAAATGTCATAGATCATGTACTTGACTGGATAGTCGTCTTCCACGATCAGCTGTACGCCGTGTAAGTTTTCCATATTTATAATAAATGGAGCTTTTAAGTTGACTGACATTTTTTCGATTTCTTTCGGCACGGTGATCGTAACCAGTACAAAAGTGCTGTCTTCCGGCATTTCACCCAATGATTTCAGCCCCTCTTCGCTGACCGTCGGCCGGTAATCCGGTTTTACATCCAGCGGATTGATGACAGGCATCGCAAATTCCGGATCATCCATGGACTGCAGCCATTTTACACCACCCTTTCCTTCTTTTCCTTCTTTTTCTTCATCATAAATCAGGGTGAAATTCTGTAAATCCGGGAATCCGATAATACCTTCTTTTAATTTGATGATCTTGTCGTCCTGGATCTCGATCTCGCCAAATAATCTCGTATTTGCCTTCATTTCATACTCCTTTTGCCTTCCCATAAATTAGGGACGCCAAAAACAACATGTTGTTCCTGACGTCCGTGTCTGATCCTATTCTATTATGCAGGCTTCTGTTTCAGTACTATACGTACCGTGTCGCTCCTTACGGTATTAAATAAAGTCTAATAATGTCATCTTGCCAATCTTCGCCGCTGCCTGCAGAGCTGCCTGATAGGCTACAGATGCTGCTGTATAATTAATCACCAGATCAGATAAGTCCATATCTTCGTTAATGGATTTAAGTTCTTTAAACGTAGACTGCTGCACGCTCATACGGGTCTTCGTCATTTCCACACGTTCCCCGCGTCCGCCCAGATCCGTAATCTCCAGGTTCACGGTGTCCAGATAACCCTGGAATCTGGAAATGTAATCGCTGTAAGTGTCATGCATATTCTGGTTGGCATAATCCAGCTGTTTCTTGGCCGCGTCATACCATTTGTTCAGATTTTCCAAGTCCGTGCCGGAATAATTGCCGGATTCAATTTTTTTCTTGATCTCATCAACGGTTGTCTGCGCGGTCATGGCCATGCTTACCACGTCGATCAATTCATCGATATCACGGCGGATGTCGGAACTAAATACTTCCCTTGCTTCGGTATTGATCTGCATTTGCTGGCCGCCTGCAATATTGTAATAAATGGCCTGCGTTTTCCAATTCCCGTTTTCATCAAAATTTTCATATACGATATCGTCACGGTCAGACATATACCGGGTGCAGTCGAAATAGTTCTCCGGACGGAGTTCGCCTTCTTTAAAGCCCTTCTTATCATACTCAAAGTTAAAAGAAACCCGTTCCGCATCAAATTTCTTTGCAATCGTATCCTTAAAAATCAGTTCTCCGTTCTCCTGGTCAAATACGATCTCATTGTCTCCGATCTGATAATTGTTTTCTCTTAAATCTGATGTATTTGTAACTCTGTAGCTGATTGGCTGTCCGTTCAGTTCAGTCGCTAATTTTGGCGTCGCTGCCGCATCGTAATTGACAGATACGGTTTTCGGCTGTTCCGGATTCGTTACCGCAGGATTTCGTATCACGCTCGGAGGATTTGTATTATTATCTACCATCCAATCAGAACTTTTATATAACTGCACCTGATTTGCCCCTGCCAGCGCCGGATCTATCTCAGACGGAAACGCAAAATATCCTTCTGGCGCTGTTGCTGTGATTTTATCTGTACCAGGCGTTGTCCCTTGTCCTACTGTAAACGTACAGCCCTGTTTGGTAATCGTATTTCCATCTGCGGAAAATGTGATCGTCTGCTTCTCTTTTGTCGCCTGATCCGTATAGGAAATGCTTAGGGTATTACCATTCGCTGTTATATTATCATATGCAAGCCGCAAGCGATTCAGTTCCACTTCACTAAATACCGGAACATCTGTCATCGGATTCCCCTGTGCATCGTCCGGCAGCTTTGTTACCGCGTCATCCGATGTGTCGTCAAACTGGTTCGCATAATAACTCTTTTTATCAATGTCCTTATAATCAAACCGTTCTGTTATCTTATAATGTTCATCCTTCGCTTCTTTATTGCTCGTAAACGTCAGATTCTGATTCGTCCGGTATCCGGTAAACACTGTACGGCGGGCATAATCCGCATTTCCTTCGCAATAAATCTGCTGCTGCAGAGACTGCAGCGCCTTTAAGATCGTCTCGCGGTCTTCTGCTTCCAGTTCATCCGTCGCGCCGTATACAACACGACTGTAAGCGTCGTCCAGCATATCTTTCATATTCATCAGCGCGGTTGCCGTGCAGTCCATCCAGGATTCAGCATCCGAGATATTATTTTCGTAATATTGTGTGATCGTACTCAGCGTACTGCGCAGACGCAGGGAACGGATCGCAATAATCGGGTTGTCGGAAGGTTTTGTAATCTTCTTTTGTGTGGACATCTGGTTATTCGTATAATCGATCTTGGACCTGTTGGAATTAATATTCGATTTGGTTCGTTTCACGATCATGGAATTAGTTACTCGCATCATATCGCTGTTCCCTCCTTTTTATACACCGGTCTGCGTAATGAGTCGGTCATACATTTGGTTCATAGTAGATATAATCTTAGACGCCATATTGTATGCGTTTTGGAATTTGATCAGATCCATGCCTTCTTCATCTTCATCTACGCTGGAAATGGACATACGGTACGTATCTACAATCGTATTGATATCCGAATAATTGGCGTATAAGATATCCGCTTCATTGGCGTCCACGGAGATATCCGATATAATATATTTTAAGAACTGGTCGCCGCCGGAACCGCGGTAAATGACGGTCTTAGACTGCAGTTCCAGCATATCATCTACCAGGCCCGCTTCACTTTCATGCGTATCGGTAAAGCTGGATGTTGCAAAATAGTTGGAATCATGAAGACTCTTGTCATTGACTTTGATATTTCCTGCCGTCATCTGGTAATAATTGCCGCCAATGGCATCGGAATAATAAACAACCGGAACAACGTTGCCGTCAGCGTCTTTTTCGCCATCCAGTTTCTTCGTATCTAAAAATTTATTTTCCGTCCCGTCTGTATTCAAGGATACAAAAAATGCGCCCATCTGGTTGCCGTTTACGTCTACGCCGCCTTTGTTGTATTCGACTTCTTTTTCGATGATCGCTCCGGTTACCGGATCGATCGTATAACGGTCCGGCTGGCTTGTATAGCTGTCGGATACTACCGGAACCCAGTTACCCGCGTCATCTTTCATCATTCCAGTGCCGTCGCCGCGTCCATAGATCTGAAAATCGTTGAATTTGCGGCAGAAAGAACGCAAAAATTCATTCATCTGGGACATATAGTAAGGAATTCCGCGCGCATCTACTGCATTCCCGACACTTACTTCACGGCCGCTTTTTCCGGATAAGGAAGACAGGTCGCCATTACTGTCTGACAGTTTAAACACATATTCATACTGTGCATTGCCGTCTTTATCCCTGGTAACTTCCATTCGGAAATTTGTGTAAGCATACCTGCGGTTTGCAACGGTAATCAGACCTTCGCTTGGCATATTCATACCTTCTACGGATGTAATGTTCGGATCAACAATCCGTATTTCAGAGTTTGCCATATCAAATTTGGAAAGTGTTCCCTGAAAGTTTTCTTTATTATTGCCGTCACGAATATTTAATACGGCTTTTAATTCACCGGACATGGTGTCCGAGGTTGCGACAAAATCATTTTTCGTATGCGACCACCGGATATCGTACAGGCCGTCGATATCGTTCTGGTTTACTTTCTGTTCTCTTGCATAACATTCCAGCCCGTTATATTGGTTACCGTCTACAAGCAGCTGACCTTCGACGCGAATTCTGAAATGTGTACCGCCCAAATACGTATCCGGGTCGTTGGAATTACGTACTTCTGTCTCTTCAATTTCAACCGGAACAATTGCAGAAAGCTGATCGATCAGGTACGCGCGCTGGTCGCGCAGCTCATTGGCGCGCCTGCCCTGGATTTCGATTGTATTGATTTTGTCATTAATAATCGAAATCTTCTGCGCATAGGAATTGATCTGCGTCACTAACGCATTAATTTCCTGGTTGCAGTCTGCTTGGATCGTCTGCAGATTTTTATACATATTGTTAAAATAATCCATAAAACTCTGCGCTTTATTAATAAAATCCGTACGAATATACTGATCCGCAGGACTTCCTTTTAAGGAATCCAGCGAATTAAACATATTCGTATAGATCGTCTCAAACCCGGCCAGCTTTGTATCGTCATCGCGGTACAGGTTCTGAATCTGGGACATATAATACTGTTTTTTCTCATACTGTCCAACATTGCTGTTATTCGACCAGTATTTTACGTCGTAATACGTATTGCGCATCTGGGAAATCGAATCTGCGTCCACGCCGCTGCCAAGCGTACCATACGTATAATTACGCAGGGAAGCCTTTGCTACCAGATTGACCACCTGTTTGCTGTAGCCTGGTGTATTCGCGTTGGATACGTTATTTGCCGTTGTATTAATGGAAGCCGAGTATGCATTTAAGGCAGACCAGCCAATATTTAACCCAAAAAATGTAGAACTCATAGATTCACCTCACGTCTCTTTATAGCATGGTAACAAGCATTTCAATCATATCGCTGACAGTCGTGATATAACGGCTGGAAGCGTTATATGCGTTCTGATATTTGATCATCCTTGTCAGTTCCTCATCTGAAGATACGCCGATTACTTCATTACGCTGATTTTCCACAGCTTCAACTGTCGCCTCCAGCTTTTCCGCGGTCGTTTCATATAAGGAACCAATAATCGCAACCTCGCCGATCATCTCTTTGTAATAATCGCTGTACGTATATTGGGACTGCGTATAGCGCGGATTGATGAACAGCGTCGCTTTATCCCATAAATCTGCCAGATTATTTGCCATATCATAGGCAATTGACATATTTTCATGCTGATGCGGAAGATTCGTGATATTGGTCAGCAAATCATAATTAATCTCAATTTCCAAAGCAGTGTACTGCTTGGATGTATCGTAAGTATAATTTTCATTGAGTACCCAGGAACCGTCGACCATCTGATTTGTATATTTTTCATTGCCTGGTTTATCCCATGGCGTGTATGGTCTTTCTCCCACTTGATCCAGCTGAAGCTTGCCGTTTGCATCCAGCTTTACAACCATGAAACCGTCCTTATCTACCAAATCATTGCCGTTTTGATCTTTATCCGGTCTTACGGTGGCAACCGTCGTACTCTTAGGCTCTTTCCGATTATTAAAGACCCGGTAAGTCTTTCCGTTATTCATCGTGATCTCTACGGAATCATTTACATCTTCTTCATTGTATACGTAGTAATCGCGCCATGTACCAGTTTCTTTATCGTAGGCCGTAACGGTTGTATAACGCTCGCATCCGGATCTGGTAAACAGTTCCTGCGGCGGCTTTTTGCCATCTGCGCCAACGCAGCATTTTTCTTCATCCAGCACTTTTACATTCCGGAATACGGAATAGGAACCGTCCTCATTCTGCACCAGCAGTTCATCCATCGTAGTATTCGGCGCGAGGATGTCGTTGATCTGTGTGACAATTCCATGTACCAGATTGTCAAATTCCGCCTGTGTATTCTGCATAATGGACAATCCGGTTGTCGCATCGTATTGATCTGCATTCACATTCAGAATATCGTTAAAATTGGATACCGTCGTACCCCTTGCCTGAAGAAGCGCTTTTAACTCACCAATATCTGTATTGAATTCCGTACAGATTTCTCTCGTAAAATCAAATACTTCCTCATATCTGCCGCCTTCTTCATTCGATAAATGCGGCCAGTACGGTGTAACAAATCCTGTCATTGCATCTGTCTTTTTGCCCATCTTAAAATAAAACATATCATCGGCTACCATAACGCCTTCAAATTTAACGCTGACAGATCCGTTTGGCCGTTCTTCGTATGTAACATTTCCATATT
>VSNY01000082.1:4542-16093 GCA_009774535.1 Lachnospiraceae bacterium | reverse complement strand
AATATGATATTATATGAAAAAATGCAATAGATAATGAGAAAAAATGACATTTTATATGATTTTCTTTAGGAAAGAAAAATAAAATTGAGTAAAATAAATAAAATGAAAAAAATATATTGGCATTTTTTGTTGAATATGCAAATATATAGACATACAAATGTACGTACATTAGAATGAACGAAATAATAATCAAAGCATGTGGAGAAAGAAAATAAGGAAAGAAGAGAAAAGGAGTGTGGACGGATGAAGATGCTTTGTATAGGAATGATGGTATGCGATACGCTGCTTTCTCCTGTACCATCCAATATTTTGTCTTTGGATAGTGTAAAGATTGACAAGCCCTCCGTTTGCTGCGGCGGGGATGCCCTTAATGTAGCGATAGGCCTTGCGAAGCTGGGAAATTCGGTTTCTATTGCCGGAAGGGTTGCCAAGGATGCCAACGGGGAGTTTATTCTGCGGGAATGCGATAGCCGGGGGATAAATACTTCGGGTGTAATCTATGAAAAAGAATGCGCTACGGCAGCCTCTTATGCATTGATCGATGAAAAGGGCGAAAGGCATTTTTTATCGGAGAAATCTATTTTTGCAAGGCTTTCCGGAAGAGATATCGGCGATCAGCTGATAGAAGAAGCGGATATGATATACATCGGTTCTGCTATGGCAATGCGGAAAATGGATGAGGGAGGCATAAAGGATGTTTTTTGCAGGGCGCACCGCCGTGGGAAGATGACGGTTATGGATGCGGCTTTTAATTTGGAAGATCCCGAGAGGGACTGGCTTTCCTATCTCGCTCCGGCATTTATGGAAACGGATATTTTTTTCCCAAGTATGGATGAAGCGGTTAAAATTACCGGGCGGACGGAACCGGAATTAATAGCAGAATGCTTTAAAAGATTCCCTATGAAGGTATTTGGGATCAAGATGGGGGCCGAGGGATGTTTTGTTACGGATTTTAAGGAGAAGAGGTTTATCAAATGTCCGCAAGGGCTGCCGGTGGTAGATACAACAGGGGCGGGGGATTCCTTTATGGCAGGACTGATGAGTGGATTGGCTAATGGGATGGATATCTTTTCCGGCGCTGAATTTGCTTCCTGCGTGGCGTCAAAAAATGTGGGGAGTGTAGGCGGGACTGCAGGAATACCGGATTATGAAGAAGCTTTTGATTTATATCAAAGTTTTTATAAATAAAATAAAGAAAGGATGGAGATTATGAAATTTGCACCAATGAAAGAAATTTTAAAACTGGCGGAGGAACAGCAGGTTGCGTATGGCGCTTATGTGACGGTTTCTTACGAGACGGCCTTGGCGGCTATTGAAGCAGGAACCGAATTGAATTGCCCGGTTATTTTTATCACGGGAACGGATTGCTGCGACCTGATGGGAGGATTTGAAGGAACGGTGGAGACTGTAAAAAGGGCAGCGGCAAATGCTCAAATACCGATTGCGCTTCATTTGGATCATTGCCGTACCTATGAAGAATGTGTTGCGGCAATTCAGGCGGGCTATTCTTCCGTTATGATTGATGGTTCTTCCCTGCCGTTTGAAGAAAATGTCGCTTTGACAAAAAAGGTTGTAGATTATGCACACACCCTTGGCATTACGGTGGAAGGAGAATTGGGCAAACTGGTAGGGGAAGAGGGGGATTTGATCGTCAAAGGCCCTGAGGCAGCGCAGACCGATCCGGAAGAAGCGAGGGAATTCGTAGAAAGAACAGGCGTGGATTGCCTGGCAGTCAGCATCGGAACGCAGCATGGACATTATATTGCAGCGCCGCATCTTAATATAGAGAGGTTAAAAGCGATTAAAGAAGCGGTAGACGTACCGTTAGTGCTTCACGGAGGATCGGGGACGCCTATTGATCAGGTTCAGGAGGCAATCCGTAATGGTATCCGAAAAATCAATGTGGCGACGGATGTGCTTACGGCAGTCGCGGATTCTTTTGAAGAATTAAAAAAGCAGCCGGAATTTAAATATAATACGGCAATGTTTATTCATTCCAAAAATTCCGCAAAGGAATTTATCAAAGGAAAAATGAAGGATTTCAGATTTGAAAGCTAATTTGGGTAAATAAAAAACGGAGGATAACTATATGAAAAAAAGATTATTAAGCACAATATTAGCAACTGCAATGGTATTTTCCCTCGCTGCATGCGGCACGGCAAATGAAACCCAACAGGCGCCGGCGGAAGAAGAAGCTCCCGCTGTAGATGCTGCGGAAAATGAAACAGAAGAAAGCGCGGATGTTGCAGAAGATGCTGCTGCAGAAGGCGAAGCAGCAGACAGTTCTGTAAATGCTACCGTTATATGGAGGGCGTTTGACGACCAGTTCCAGAGCGGCTTCCGTATTATCATGCAGAATGAAGAGGAAAAAATAGGGGGAATTTCCCTTGATATGCAGGATGCGGCAAATGATGTTTCTACCGCTATCAGCAAATTGGAAGCGGCGCTTACGAAAGGAACGGATGTGGTTGCGATCTGCGCGCCCGATAGAGAAAGTACGGAAACCATGGCTCAAAAGTGCAGCGAAGAAGGAGTGCCGGCCGTATTTTTCAATATGGAGCCTATGGAAACGACAATGGAAAATTATGACAATATTCTTTATGTAGGAGCCCAGGCAAAAGAATCGGGAGAAATGTGCGCACAGGCGTTAATTAATTATTGGAATGCAAACAAAGAAATTG
This sequence comes from Lachnospiraceae bacterium, assembly GCA_009774535.1. Classification (GTDB taxonomy): domain Bacteria; phylum Bacillota; class Clostridia; order Lachnospirales; family Lachnospiraceae; genus Eubacterium_J. The sequence goes on along the minus strand of VSNY01000082.1, from coordinate 13,412 downwards.
CGGATAAAAACGGCGACGGCATTTTACAGCTGGTAGTGCTGCAAGGCGAAATCGGGCAGCAGGATGTTGTCCTGCGCACACAGGCTTATGAAGAAACTTTAAGCGCTCAGGGAATTGAATATGAAATACTGGCAATGGATACTGCGAACTGGGATCAGGCTCAGGCATTGGATAAAATGAACGCATGGATTACGGCATATGGGATTGACGGGATTGAAGGCGTGCTTTGCAACAACGACAGTATGGCAATGGGAGCAGTACAGGCCTGCATCAATAACGGATATAACAGCGGCGATCCGGAAAAATTTGTTCCGGTTGTAGGAATTGATGCCAATATTGACGCTTTGGAAGCAATGAAAGCGGGATCTCTGCTTGGCACAGTATTAAACGACAGGCTGAATCAGTCCGATGCCATTATTAACGTAATAAAAGCCGTAAAAGAGGGCAAGGAAATTACGGAAGACGTAGTAGGAGTGGACTGTACGGTAGAAGGAAAATACGTGTGGGTTCCTTATGTAATTGTGGATAGCAGCAATTTGGATCAAACGTTGGAACTGATGAATTCCATTTCGGAATAAACACGAAAGAAGCTGTGATCATATGGGCGGCTGCAAAAGAACGGAAACGGGCAGCCGCCTTCCAGAAGGGAGGAATATTACTTGGAAAAGTATAGATTGAGAGTAAGTAATATGTCTAAATCATTCCCGGGTGTAAAGGCGCTTGATAAGGTACAGCTGGAGGTGAAACCCGGTTCGGTACATGCTTTAATCGGTGAAAACGGCGCCGGAAAATCGACACTGATGAAATGCCTGTTCGGATTATATCATCCGGAAGAAGGAACTATAGAACTGGATGGAGAAAAAGTGGAAATGGCAGATCCCAATACCGCTTTAAAATTGGGAATATCCATGATCCATCAGGAATTGAACCCGATTCCTTACCGGAGTGTAGTGGATAACATATGGGTAGGAAGATTTGTAAAAAAAGGCATGGTAGTAGATGAGGAAAAAATGAAAGCAATGACGGAGGAGCTGCTGAAAGATTTGGAATTCAATATTCCGGCGGATACTTTGGCAAAAAGCTTATCCGTTTCCCAGCTTCAGGCCATTGAAATAGCCAAGGCAGTATCTTATGACGCCAAAGTTATTATTATGGATGAACCTACGTCAAGCCTTACGGTAGCCGAGACAAAGCATCTTTTTAAGATTATCGGCAGGTTGAAGTCAGAAGGCCGTTCTATCATTTATATATCGCATAAGTTGGAAGAAATTTTTGAGATTGCGGATGAGATCACTATTATGCGGGATGGACAATATGTAGGAAAGTGGGCGATCAGGGATATTACAATCGATGAAGTCATCCATCAAATGGTTGGACGTAATATGGAGGAAAGGTTTCCTCCCGCGGAAGATACGATTCAGGAAGAAGTGCTTTTAAAGGTAGAAGATTTTACAAGTGCGCAGGAACATTCATTTGAACATATTAATTTTGAACTTCATAAAGGGGAAATATTAGGGATTGGCGGTTTGGTAGGAGCCCAGCGGACAGAGCTGGTAGAAGCGATTTTCGGATTGAGGAAGATCCGCTCAGGGACGCTGGTTATGAATGGGAAAATAATTAAAAATCAAACGCCGAAGGATGCCATAAAAAATAAATTCGCTTTATTGACAGAAGAACGGCGGGCAACAGGCATCATACCGATGCTCTCCGTATGGGATAATGCACTGGTAGTAGCTTATAAAAAACTGGCGGATAATGTAATAGGGTTAATTCACAGGAAAAAAATAGGGAAAAGCGTAGATGATATATGCAGGGAACTGGATGTGAGGATGGCAAATACGGATACTTTGATAAAAAATCTTTCCGGGGGAAACCAACAGAAGGTGTTGGTAGGAAGATGGCTTTTGTCGGATTGCGATATCCTTATCCTGGACGAGCCTACAAGGGGCGTAGATGTAGGCGCTAAATATGAGATTTATAAAATCATGAGAGACCTGGTAAAGAAGGGGAAGGCAATTATTATGGTTTCTTCGGAAATGCCGGAACTGCTTGGCATGTCGGATAAGATAATGATTATGTGCGAGGGGAAATTATCGGGAATATTGGAGCAGAAGGAAGCTACGCAGATAGAGGTAATGAAGTATGCTACGATGTTTTCCAATAAAGCGAAAGAGGAGGATTCTGAATGAAGACGATAAATTTGAAAAAGATATTAATTGATAAGGCTCTTGTTATCGTTTTGCTGTTTATGATTATAGGGATTATAATAATAGAGCCTTCCTTTTTGCAATGGCGGGTATTTACCGATATTATTACGCAATCTGCGGTAAAGATGATTTGTGCCCTCGGGCTGATGTTTCCGCTTCTGATAGGAGGAACCGATCTGGCGGGCGGAAGACAGGTGGGTCTGGCGGCGGTTTTGGTGGCGTCTATGTCCCAAATGGCGGCGTACTCCAACAGGTTTTGGCCGAATTTGCCGGAACTTCCGATTATCCTTCCAATTCTTATTACGATTGCGGCTGTTGCCGTTATCGGAGCGGTCAATGGGTTTATGATTTCAAAACTGAAGATGGCGCCTTTTATAGCAACTTTTGGGATGTCAACGATTGTATATGGAATTAATTGCCTTTATTTTGCAAAAAAACCCAATAATTCACAACCAATAGGAGGAATCAGGGATGATCTGCGTTTCTTAAGCAGCTATAAGTTGTTTGGGCAGATCAGCTTGTTGGTTGTTATTGCTTTGGCGGCAGTTGTTATCGTATGGTTCGTCCTCAATAAAACAGTATTCGGAAAAAATATTTATATTGTAGGCGGCAATCCCGAAGCGGCCAAGGTTTCCGGCGTAAGCGTAAACAAAGTGATCATGTGCGTGTTCATTATTGAAAGCTGTCTGGTGGGTCTGGCCGGTATTATGGAGGTGGCCAGGACAGGCGGCGCCAATAGTTCTTATGGGAACGCTTATGAGTTCGATGCTATTTCATCCTGTGTAGTGGGCGGCATTTCTTTGAGCGGGGGCATTGGCAAAGTGTCAGGGGCAGTCATAGGCGTCATTATTTTTACATTTATTAGTTATGGTTTAGCATTTATCGGTGTAAACGCTAACTGGCAGTTGGTAATAAAAGGTATGATTATATGCAGCGCGGTTGCATTGGATATGAGAAAGAATGCTTAAGAAGGAGCAGAACATAAAGGAACAGATGATGGGAAAGGTATGGGCATTTATATGAAAACAGTAAAATTATCGGAAAGATTATCGCTTTCTGCGGTTGTACAAGGGTTCTGGAGGCTGGAAGACTGGAAATGGACGTCGAAGGAATTGGCGCAGTTCATGAATGCGTGCATTGACAGAGGAATCACTTCTTTTGATACGGCGGAGATTTATTCGTCAACTTTATGTGAAAAGCTGATGGGGGATGCTTTTTCAGAAGATACGTCTATTCGCGGGAGGATACAGTTAATTTCAAAAACAGGTATTTTCCAGGAAAAAGTAAATGGGGAAACTTTTGGGTATTATAATACTTCTTATGAAAGGGTGATGCAGTCCTGCAAGGAAAGTTTGCAGCGTCTGCGGACGGATTATTTGGATGCCCGTGTTATAATAGGGCTAAGTTAGAAGAAACCCAGTAAAATCAAGGGGTTAAGCCTAATTTAGTCCTATTTTTTATACCTAATTGGGGTTAAGAATGGGCAGCGCTGAACAATTCAAAACCTACATTACGGAAGTCAAATATGGTCGATACAAATATGGTCGGGCTTTGGCTTTTAGTGGAATGAGAGGTGAAAACTTAATACAACGATTATTTAGGTAGGACTAAATTAGCTCTTAAAACGGATATTCCGTTTGTGTATCGCTAATCTGTTCCTGCCTTTTTATTTTGGGAGAAGGAGGATTAACAGATGGGTTTTACAAAGAGAGAGCTAGTTGAGTTCCTAGACGGACTGGTGGAGTTAGCCAGTGAGGAAAACAAGGCAAATGCAGTCTTGGTAAAAGAACAGTTTCTAAGTGACTTTGAAAAGAGTTATGGATATGAAAAGGAGGTAATAACAGAAGTTTCAAAGCTGCCGCCACACTATATAGTAGCAATGCCGGACTCTGTGCAGGAAGAAATTAAGCAGAAAGTAATAGCAGCATTAACAGAACATGGCGAATGCACTCCTGAAAATGTTGACCGTGCTATGGGTTCCAAAATCTATGACCTAGAGGATCTGATTGACATTCGTGAGTATGTCAGGCAGATGGAGGCGGAACAGAGGAAGAAAGCGGAACAGAAAAGGAGGGGCGGCAGATGATAGGGGCAGTAATCATTGTAACAGTAGTACTTTTGTTATACTTTTCCCTTGCAAGATCAGCAGGGATGGCAGACAGGAAATTAGAAGAGATATACAGGCTTTCCGCCGCAAGAGAGGCGGGTGGCGTGGATGGGAATTAACGTAAGGATGCAGAACGCTCCAAAACCGGATGGAATTATTACGGCACAGGTAAAGTTGGAAAACGATTTAAGAAGCTGTATGCGCTGTCAATTCTTTCACGGAAACAACCGTCAGTGTCTCGCTAAGAAATGTGTTAAGGAAGAAAGCAAGCCTGAAATCACGGAGCAGGACAAAGAAGATATGTGCTTTGGATGCCCGTACAGACAGTCAGATAAGTACTGCTTTCCCTGCATGAAAAAGATATTAAGGAGATAAGTCTACATGAAAAAAATATGGAGGAAGAACACGATGGAAAAACATATTGAAGTAATCGGGATCGATCATGGCTGGTCGAACATGAAAACAGCAACGCAGATTTTTACGACAGGAGTAAAGGAAATAACGACAGAACCTGCATTTTATGATGATTTGGTGGAACTGGACGGAAGGTATTACAAGGTAGGCGGGAAACGTCTTGAAGTCAGGGATACAAAAGTTGAGAATGATAACTTCTACCTGCTTACCCTTGCGGCAGTTGCAAAGGAGCTGAACAGGCGTGGAATGAGGAATACAGATATCCTTTTATCGGTAGGACTTCCGTTGACAAGGTTCGGCGCAGAGAAGCAGGACTTCATTGATTATCTGTCAAAGAATAAAGAAGTCAGTTACTTCTTTGAGAAAGAGAAGTATACGGCAAGGATAGCAAGGGTGTCCGTGTTCCCACAATGTTATGCGGCGGTTGCAGAACAGTTGAAAACCCTGCCGGAGCGTGTGGTGGTGGTAGATATAGGCAGTTGGACGATTGACATCATGCCGATACAGAACGGCAAGCCGAATGAGGCAGAGTGTATCACAAGCCAGCAGGGGCTTATCCGCTGCATGAGGACAATCAATGAGGAATGTAACAGGCAGATCGGACAGGAGCTTGAAGAAAACGTGATACAGCAGGTCATGGCAACCGGAGAAGCGGCGCTGCCGGATAAGTACATGAACATTGTAAGGGACTGCCTGCGTGATTTTGCACAAAAAGTCTACAATACCCTGAAAGAACACGGTTACAACCTTGATGTGATACCGATTGTGTTCGTGGGCGGGGGTGCAGCGGTCATGCGGCTGTTCGGCTCACATGACGGTGGGAATATCCGTTACATTGAGGACATCAAAGCAAATGCAAAGGGGTATGAGCAGCTCGGCAGGGTTTTCCTTGCAAAGCACCGTAACCAGATAGGATAGGGGTGGGGTATATGGCAAAGTCAAATATTGTCTACCGAAGTTACCGCCTCAACCTTGACAATGAGCAGCAGCGCAGGGTAAACAAGGTGCTTGCGGAACTGAATACAGAGATCCATAAGTCTGTAAACCAGTTCATAACGGATGCCATAGACTTCTATGCAAACAGTTTTGAGAATGAAGATCTGCTGAAAGAGACAGCGGAACGGAAGAAAAAGGAAGAACAGTATATCTCAAAGAGTGACCTTGATGGTATCCGTGAAGAACTAAAGAATGATGTTAAGAATGAGATCATCATGCTGCTCGGTGCTGCCCTCGGAGGCGGGGCGGCACGGGTGGCGGAGGGCAGCATGGGAAGGATGGTCATGGAAAGCGTGGCAAAGGAAACACTAGCCGATAGCACAGAAGAAACCACAGATCCAACCATGATGGAACTGGTTGATAACTGGGGATAGGAGGAAAATTCCTCTGCTCCTGCAAGGGCAGTCGCATTTTCCTACGGAAAACAAGGAGGAATGTTTTATGGCAGGGATAGTTTTAAGAAAGACCGGGGTGGTATTGCTTACCATATTGAAATGGATATTACAGGTGGTGCTTGCGGCATTGAAGCTGGTGTTTGGTATCGTAAAGCTGTTCCTGCTTCTGCTTGCTCTGGTTATGAGGATTATGCTGATAATGGTCGGCGTTTCCATAGGCAGACGGTGAGAGGAGTTTGCGAATGAAAAGAGCAAAGATGACGGAAGAAGAAAGAAAAATACATAGGTATGAAATGTCAGAGGCATACCGCAAGAAAGTATTGAGATTTACACTGCAATTCAATCCCACAACAGATAAAGAAGCTAGGGAATGGTTTGAGAAGAACAATAAAAGCGGCGCTTATCTGAAACGGCTGATCCTTGAAGATAAAGCAAGGAGATCCGGCGAAAAAGGGCAGCATTGAAAGGAGGTGATGGGTATGTGGAGATTGAAATTCTACAAGGCATATGCAAGCGACAAGAAGCTGAAAAGGATGCTTGCATACTGGGGTAAGTTTAACAAAGCAAAATGATAGGAGGAAACAATGCACAGAATACGGGACAGTCCTAAACTGATATGTGTCCCGTGCAGACCATGCAGAGTCTTTTCATAAGGGAAAGAACAGCGGCACACGGACACAGCCTGCCTTTCCCTTATGAGGAAAGGATAGGCGATTCATATGAAAAAGAGATTATTTCTGATTTTATCCGTAGGTATCATGCTTTTTGCCGGATGCGGCAATAAGGACAATCTTATGGCTGATATGGAGACGGAAAAGACTGAAACAGTGAGAGACACTGAGGAAACGGATATAGCAGGGGACACAAATAAACCTGCGGCGGTGCAGACCGGGGAGGGGGAAACAGAAAAGCGGCAGACCGAAAAGGAAACGCCGGAAGAAACAGAAACGGAAGAGGGGGATGTGAAAGCAGCAGAAACGCCTGAACCGCAGCCTGTAAGCCAGCCGGAGCAGAAAACCGAAACGGAACCTGCACCAAACAGTGCAGATGTGCCAAAACAGGAAGAAGCAGGGCAGGAAGAAACAGGACCGGAAGAGACGGAGTGTGAAGCAAAGCCGGAAGAAACAAAACCGGAAGAGACAAAACCGGAAGAAATCAAACAGCAGGAACAGACAGTGACCGTATCGCCATACAATCCCGTATCCGTATGCAGTCAGGCAGTTGCAAAGTGTCAGGCGGGCGGGATGATAACCACCACGGACAACCTCGCAAACCTTCTGTCAGAGGGGAAGATAACACAGGAAGAATACAATTCCTATTATCCGTATGACGGACTGGGGTATTACAGCGTTTTTGTGGAGACAGACTTAAACAAAGCGTCCACCACGTCCGGCAGGAAACTTGGCAGTGAGGACGGGATAGCGGATTACATTGCGGGGATGATGATGCTGGAAACGGAGCCTGTGTTTTATATCGAATATGCAGGGGTGTACAGCCTGAACGGGACAGATTTTTATGAGTTCCGCTGTTACAGGTAAGGGAGCATACCGATGTTCTGATGAAAACATGTTGACAACGGGCAGCACCAGAGGGTACACTTGGTATTGTCGTGCATTACGATAGTTGATATAGGACAGCGGGCGGTTCAGTCATGATAAACTGGCTGATAACCGTGGATTGGAGGAAATGCTGATGGTGGGAATGGTTTTGAAAAAGGCGGCGGTGGTACTGCTTACCATACTGAAATGGATGCTGCAGGCAGTGCTTATGCTTCTGAAACTGGTACTTGGGATAGCAAAACTGTTCCTGTTGCTGCTTGCACTTGTTGCAAGGGTTGTACTGACAATGTTCGGTGTCGTGGCGGGCAGACGGTAAGGGACAGTCCCTCACTGGTATGTGAAGTGCGGTCGGGCATTTCAAAAGAAAAATGTTCGGTTTCCCTTTATCTGTCTATCAAATTTTGATATGTGGGTTCCGCCCGGATATAAAGGGAAACAGACAGAGATTGAAGTTCAAAAAAGAATAACAGTAAACGGAAAATGACAAGCCATTTTATATGACTTGTTATTTTTTTGCCCTATTATAAGGAGGAAATCTGAATGAAACAGAAAATGAAAAGATTTATGGCAGGATTCTTAGCCCTGCTTACGGTCTTTACCACGCTGTTTAGCAACGGGACGACTGCTTTTGCGGCAAGTTCCAGTGCAAACATCGCTTTCTGGTATGCATCGACAAGATCATCGGGTGAGGTAAGCGAGTTAAAGGCAGGCTATGACCACGGGAAGATCCTGTATGCCATACTGGACGGAAACGCCGCCTACTGCATGAATTTCGGACTGGCGGCAGATGGCGGGCAGCTCATGAACAGCTACCCTAATTCAAGCACTTCCATGACGGCACAGCAGGAGAAGCTGTTAAGTTACTGCCTCTATTTTGGTTTTAACAGCAACAGCGCAACGCCGCCTTCAAATGACCAGTGTGACCAGTTCATAGCGACACAGGCAATGGTGTGGGTGATCGTGGGGAACCTGTTCGGCACAGGCAGCGGGGATTCAGCAGCGAGAAAGCTGTGTGATACGGCTCCGAATCCGTCATCGTCTTATGCCTATTATACAAGCCTGAAAAACAACATCAGCAAGTCTTATAATGCCACAAGACCGAGTTTTGCAAGCAGGACACAGAGCGGTGCGGAAACTTATGAGCTGAAATGGAATGAGGGGAACCAGCGTTTTGAAAAAACCCTTAACGACA